>DBRU01000025.1 GCA_002306375.1 Faecalibacterium sp. UBA1360 | reverse complement strand
CCGCCCGTTTCCGGGCGGCGGTCTTTGTCATGTTGTTGCAGGCGGGGCGGTTCAGGCCTGGGTCTGGTAGCCGTCTGGGTTATGGCTCTGCCAGTTCCAGCTGTCGCGGCACATCTCCTCGATGCCGTACTCGGCCTGCCAGCCCAGTTCGTCCCGGGCCTTGGCGGGGTCGCACCAGCACTCGGCGATGTCGCCGGGGCGGCGGGGATCGATGACGTAGGGCAGGTCCTTGCCGCAGGCCTTGCTGAACGCCTTGATCACGTCCAGCACGCTGTAGCCGTGGCCGGTGCCCAGATTGCACACGAACAGGCCAGGCTTCTGGTCCAGCTTGCGGATGGCCGCCACATGGCCCCGGGCCAGGTCCACCACGTGGATGTAGTCCCGCACGCCGGTGCCGTCGGGCGTGGGATAGTCGTCGCCGAACACATGGACCTTTTCCAGCTTGCCCACGGCCACCTTGGCGATGTAGGGAACAAGGTTGTTGGGGATGCCGTTGGGGTCCTCGCCGATGAGGCCGGAGGGATGGGCGCCGATGGGGTTGAAGTAGCGCAGCACCGCCACGTTCAGTTCGGGGTCGGCGTGGCAGCAGTCGGTGAGGATTCGCTCGGTGAAGGCCTTGGTGGTGCCGTAGGGGTTGGTGGTGGCGCCCACGGGGAAGTCCTCGCGGATGGGCACGCTGGCGGGGTCGCCGTAGACCGTGGCCGAGGAGGAGAAGATGAAGTTGTGGCAGTTATACCGGCGCATGACGTCCAGGATGGTCAGCGTGCAGCCCAGGTTGTTGGAGTAGTACTCGATGGGCTTGCTGACGCTTTCGCCCACGGCCTTGTAGGCGGCGAACTGGATGACGCAGTCGATGCCGGGATTTTCACGGAAGATGGCGTCCACGGCGTCGGCGTCGGTCATGTCCGCCTGCACGAAGCGAAAGTCCTTGCCGGTGATGGCCTTGACCCGGGCCAGCGCTTCGGGGCAGGAGTTGTAGTAATTGTCCGCCACCACGATATCATACCCGGCGTTGAGAAGTTCGACGCAAGTGTGGCTGCCGATGTAGCCGGCGCCGCCGCTGACCAGAATGGACATAAAAAACGCTCCTTTGCAGTAAGATAGAATTTTGTTGTATACAGCCCGCCTTGGCTGTTTTCTCGATTTCATTGTACACGGCAACGCACATATTTTTGAATAGACGTTTCGCCGTGGAGCATGTCTATTTGTTGCAAAGATGCAAGGGCTGCGGATCCTTGCGGTAGGCGGTGGGCGTGCGGCCGGTCAGCGCGCGGAACACCTGGGAAAAATAGGATACCGACGAGTACCCCAGCATGCGGGCCACCTCGCCGGGGGTGTGGCCCTGAGCCAGAAGCGAACCGGCGCGCTCGGCCTTGAGGCGCACGAAATACTCCCGCGGGGACAGGCCCGTGCGGGCCCGGAAGGCCTGCTGCAGCGCCGCCCGACCGCAGCCCACGGCGTGGCAGACCTCGGCCAGGGCAGGGTCCTGCTCCAGATGGGCGGAAAAGTACAGCCGGGCCGCGTCCACCATGGCGTTCTGGTTCTGCTCGGCCAGGGCGCGGGGCGAAGGCTTGCGCGCCGTGCGGCGCAGACGCCGCGCCGCCAGCCACAAAAATTGTTCCAGGTACAGCTCGCTCAAACGCGCGGCCCCGAAAGGTGGCTCGGCCTTACGCTGGGGCTCGGCGTCGGGGGGCGCGGGGACCCAGGTCTCCCGCACGGATTCGGCCAACAGGCGCAGCACGTTCTGCTCAGGCGGAGACACCCGGGTCATGCGGCCCCGGAACAGGTCCATAGCCGTGCCCGAGGCCTCAAAGCTGACGCGCAGCACCTCGGGCGGGACTTCGCCCACGGCCCGCATGGACCAGCTTTCCTCCGGCTGGTGGAACATGGCCCGGCCCGCCCGCACCAGCATGCGGCGGGTGTCCACGGTCTCCTCGATGACGCCGTCCAGAACGAACACCAGCTGCCAGGCAGCGCTGTGCCGCGGGGCCAGCCGGTCGCCCACGCGCCATTCGGACGCGCCGGCCGCCAGCACCCGCCCCACTTGCAGGGCGGGGTCCCGTTCGGACTGCGGGGTATTGGGCATGGGTATCGCCTCCCCTGTTCAGGCGGCCACCGCGCCGTCCTCGTCGAACAGGGCGGCGTCGGTGGCGGGTTCCAGACGGAAGGTACCGGGCGGGTCGATGCAGACTTCGGGGAAGAGGTCCATGCCCTCGAAGCGATCGCACAGACCCAGGCGGTAGGCCGTCAGCGGGCTGATGGATTTGGGGATCGTGTCGTAGACCATATCGCCGTCGTCGGTATAGGTGTCCTGCATGATGGCGTCGGGCCAGGTGCGGGCCACATAGTCCACCAGTTCCCTGGTGACGAACAGATCGCTGCTGCCGTCGTACAGGTCGGGCGCGCCGAACAGGTGCAGGATCTCATGGGCATAGATCGCCGGGCAGTCAAAGGTGCCGGTGTCAAAGAACACATTCTCTTTGTACAGGCAGCAATATTCGTTGAAGTAATAGCCCCCGTCCTCCAGGTAATGCACCATCGTGAAGGAACACCCGGACACAGGCAAAAACACAAGGAAGCCCACGTTCTCGGTGCCGTAAGTCCCGGCCAGTTCGTCGGTGCGCAGCGAACCGCACAGAACGTCCATATCCTCGTAAAATTGCTGGCCCTCGTCCGAATCCTCGCCCCCCACAAAGCCGGGGGCGTAGTTGGTCACGGTCATCAGATCCTCGCTGCCGTAGTACAGCCGGGGCGTTACGCCGTAGCCGGCGGCCTGGTCGTTGATCCAGTCCACGGCCACGTCCAGGTATTGCTGGCTGAGGTCGATCTCCTCCTGGGTCCAGCCGGGCCCGCCGGGCTGTTCAAGATAGACGCAGTACAAAACGCAGGGCCAGGCCAGCAGGCCGGCGCTGCCGTATTTCATCTGGGCCTCGCTGAGGCCGTCGGTCCACACGGGGTCGTCGGTCCAGCCGTCGGACCCGCCGTCCCAGGTCGAACCGTCGTCCCAGGGGTTGGCGCCGTCCCAGACGTCGGAGCGGTCGGGGTCCTGCTCAAATTCGGGGGAGGGCAGGTCGGGCAGGTCGTCCAGCCCGGCGCCGGGGCCGCCCCCGGCCCGGACCGGGGTGCGGGCGCACCCGGCCAGCAGCAGGGCCGCCAGGCACAGGGCCAGGGGTCGCATCGTGATCTTCATGCAGGGTATCGGCTCCTCTTTGTCAAAACAGGCCGTCCGGCCCGCCGGGGTTGCGGCAAAGGCGGACAGCCTGTGGGTTGGTCATTGGGGCAGGGACAGGCAGGGCTTGCCGTCCGCGTCGGGGCGCAGCGTGATGGTCTGCCCGCCCTCCAGCTTGCCCTCGATCAGGGCTTCGGCCACGGGGTCCTCCAGCGTCTTGCGGATCGTGCGCCGCAGTTCCCGGGCGCCGAACCGGGTGGAGGTGGCCTTGACGATGGCGGTCAGGGCCTCGGGGCCGTATTCCAGGGTCAGGCCGCGGGCGGCCAGGCCGGGGCGGTATTCCTCCAGCATGAGGGCGGCGCTCTTTTCCAGGTCGTCCTGTTCCAGCGGGCGGAAGGTCACGACCTCGTCCACGCGGCCCAAAAATTCGGGGCGCAGGAACTCTTGCAGGGCCTTCATGCTCTTTTCCCGGGTGGCCTGCTCGGCCGTGCGGTTGAAGCCGGTCATGCCGGTGCGGTCGGTGGACCCGGCGTTGGAGGTCATGCAGATGACCGTGTTGGAAAAGTCCACCACACGGCCCTGGGCGTCGTTGATCTTGCCCTCGTCCAGAATTTGCAGCAGGATGTTCATCACATCGGGGTGGGCCTTTTCGATCTCGTCAAACAGCACCACGCTGTACGGACGGCGGCGGACCTTTTCGGTCAGCTGGCCGGCCTCGTCGTAGCCAACGTAGCCCGGGGGCGAGCCGATCAGGCGGGAGACGGCGTGCTTTTCCATATACTCGCTCATGTCGATGGCGATGAGGGGGTCCACGGTGTCGAACAACTGGCCGGCCAGCTGTTTGACCAGCTCGGTCTTGCCCACGCCGGTGGGGCCCACGAAGATGAAGCTGGCGGGACGGTGCCGGCCGGACAGGTCCGCCCGGGCCCGCTTGACCGCCTGGGCCACCGCGTGCACGGCCTCGTCCTGGCCGATGATGCGGGCCTTGAGAGCGTCCTCCAACCCTTGCAGGCGGCCGTACTCGCTCTCTTTGATCTTGACGGCCGGGATGCCGGTCCACAGTTCCACCACCCGGGCCACGTCGTCCAGGGTGACCCGGATGTCTGCCACCTGCAATTCCAGGGCGGGCAGGCGCTCCCGCTGGCGGGCCAGTTCGGTCTTGACCTTGGCCAGTTCCTCGTAGTCGATGGCGGTGTCGGGACCTTCATCGTCGGGGTTTTCCAGGTCGTGCTCCTTCTCTTCCAGCTCGGCGATGCCGCGCTGCAGGGTGAACAGCTCGGTGATCTCGGGGTGGCGCAGGTTGCAGCAGGCGCAGGCTTCGTCCAGCAGGTCGATGGCCTTGTCGGGCAGGTAGCGGTCGGTGATGTAGCGCTCGGACAGCTGCACCACGCTGGTGACGATGGCGTCGGGCACCCGCACGCAGTGGTGCTTTTCGTAGTAGGTGCGCACGCCGCGGATGACCTCGATGGAGTCGTTGATGGAAGGCTCCTCCACCTTGACGGGCTGGAAGCGGCGTTCAAGGGCGGAGTCCTTTTCGATATACTTGCGGTACTCGGTGAAGGTGGTGGCGCCGATGACCTGCACCTGACCGCGGGACAAAGCGGGTTTCATGATGTTGGCGGCGTTCATGGCGCCGTCGGAGTCCCCCGCGCCCACGATGTTGTGGATCTCGTCAATGAACAAGATCACGTTGCCGGCGGCCTTGATCTCGGCCAGCAGGCCCTTGACCCGCTGCTCGAACTGGCCGCGGAACTGGGTGCCGGCCACCAGGGCCGTCAGGTCCAGCAGGTAGATCTCCTTGTCCTGGAGCCGGGCCGGGACCTTGCCCTCGGCGATGCGCTGGGCCAGTCCCTCGGCGATGGCGGTCTTGCCCACGCCGGCCTCGCCGATCAGGCAGGGGTTGTTCTTCTGCCGGCGGCACAGGATCTGCAAGGCGCGGTAGATCTCCCGATCACGGCCGATGATGCGGTCGGTGCGGCCTTCCCGGGCTTTCTGAGTCAGGTTCTCGCAATAGGTATCGAGGAATTTGCGGCGGGGGGCTTTGTCCTTGTCCTTTTTGCCGTTTTTCTTGCCGCCGTTCTCGCTCTTGTCGGCGGACGCCCCGAACCCGAAGGGGAACACCGGGCTGCCGCCGGGCACGAATTCCTCGTCCTCGGCAGTCTCGGCGGGCATCATGGCGCCGGACTGGCCGGCTTCCTCTAGGAAACTGGCCATGCGCTCTTCCATATTTTCCAGGTCCTGGTCAGACATGCCGAAACGCTTCATCAGATCGTCCACGGGCTGGATGTGCATGGCTTTGGCGCAGGTCAGGCAGTAGCCTTCCTGCACGGGTTTGCCGTTGTCCATGCGCTGTATAAACACCACTGCGGTCCGTTTTTTGCAGCGGGCACATAACATACTCGTTCACCTCTCTCTGACGGCCCGCAAAGGGGCCGTATCAGAACCATTATCCCCCCGCCCCGGCGCTTTTGCAAGGGCGGGCGGGCAATGTTCAGATATTGTTCATAGCGTCCACACGGTTTATTCACGGGCGGATTCAGTAGTAAATGGTAAAGGGGTTGAACCCGGCCAAAAAGCGATAGACATAACTGAGATCCAAAGCCTGCTCGCTGAGGAAGGCGAAGCTGCCGTCGGTGAGCAGGGCGGCCAGCCACAGCACCAGCGAGGCCAGCCACACATTGATGGCCCCCACGCCCAGGCCCAGCGCCCCGCCCAGAAAGCGGTTGATGCCGCCCACCAGCGGCAGGGCGTTGCAGCGGCGCAGCACCCAGGCCAGCAGCCGGAACAGCCAGCGCACCAGGATGCACACCACCAGAAACAGGATGGCCTGGATCAGGGGCAGCACGATGGGTTCCAGCAGCTCGACGATCCGGGGCGCGGCTTCGCCGTTGAGTTCCTGCACGGTGTGTACAAGGCTTTCCCGCACCGATTCGGGCAAAAAGGTCAGTCCGTGGAGCGTGGCCGTGACATCGCTGCCGGTCTCGGCCAGGGATTCGGCCACCTGGCGGGCGATGGCGATGCCCACGTGATCGCGGTACAGGATAGGCCCTACCATGCGGGAGATCAGCACAGCCCCCACAATGGCCACCACGCCGCCCAGCAGCAGCGTCAGCGTGGACAGAAAGCCCCGTCGCCACCCGGCGGCGACGCTGAAGATCAGCACAACAAGAAACAGCAGGTCGTAGGCAAGGCCGGTCATGATATAGTCCATAGTGATTTCCTCTTGAATTGAAAGGGATGGGATGAGCCGGAAGGGGCGCAGATCAGCCGGCGTCGGACAAGACCTCCACCCGCCCCGCCGTGAACAAAAGCGGCTGGGCCGCGTTGATCACGGCCAGGGGGCGGCTGTCCAGGTCGCGGGTCCACTTGCAGGCGCCGTCGGGGGCGTAGGCGGACACGCTGCCCACGTCCCAAAGATAGACGGCCGTGTCGGTGCAGCAAACGCCCAACGCCTGGCCGGCGTCGGCCTCGCCCACCGTTTCCAGATCGGAGTTGAGCACCACCAGCCGGTTGCCGCCGTGCACGGCCAGCAACAGCGCCGTGGTGCGGTCGTTGACCGAAACGCCCTGCAGGGTCGCGCCGCCAAAGTCGTAGCGGGCCACGGCTTCGCCCGTGGAGGCGTTGAGCACCGCGGCATAGGCGTCAAACACAGCCAGCACGCGGGTGGAGCTGAGCCAGTGCAGCTGCAAAACCAGGGTGCCGGCGTCGGCGGCATAGCTCGCGCCCATCTCGCTGTGGGCGGTGTCCATCAGGTAAACGCGGGAGGACAGCTGCCCGTCCGACGCCGCTACGGTGCCCGCCGCAAAGCGGTGGTTGTCGGCGGCAAAGGTCAGGGCGATGGGCGTGCCCTGGTCCTGGGTCATCTTCCAGGTATAGACGCTGCGCAGGTTGGGGTTGTACACGTCCAGCTGGGCGGCATACCGGTCGGATTCGGTCACCACGGCCAGGCTCCCGTTCTGGGACATGGCGCACAGCAGAATGGGCATGTCGGTGGTCAGGGTGTTCAGCGACGCGGTGCGGCTTTCGGTGCGCAGGGAGGTGCCGCCCCGGTCGTACAGCACAAAACGGGTGTTGCCCACGGCCAGGGCCGGGCGGGCGTAGCCGGGCTGGATCGTGCGGACCTTGGTGCCGTAGGCCGAATAGACGGCCACATCCTCGCTGTCCAGTTCCACAAAGCCGCCGGCCAGCGCCTCGATGCGCGTCGGCGTTCGGATGCCGGTGGTGGCGGGCCAGCCGCCGCCCCGCTGCAAATACAGGCTCAGGGATTCCAGACCGTCGCCCGCAAAGGCCGCGGCGGACCCCGCCGCGCCGCTGATGACGGCGGCCGCGACGAGCAGCGCCGCCAGCAGCGCCACCAGCAGGGCGCGGCGGCGGCGACGGCGGCGCGCCGACGGGCGTTCGAGGCGCAAAAGATCGATGGTGGAAGGCGCGCGCACCCCCGCCGGGGCGTCGGAGCCATCGGACTCGTCGGGGCCGGCCTTGGCCGGTCCCGACGCCTTGGGGGAGGCGTTCGCCCCGGCGCTCTTTTGGGGCGGGGCCGGCTTTTTGGCCGGGGCGCTCTTTTTGGGGGCGGCGGGGTCCGGGTCCGGCAGGGGTTCGCCCCGTTCCCGTGCCAGCATACGCTGGCGGCGGGCCAGGCGTTCCTTATCCTCAGCGCGCATGGGCGTGCCTCCTTTCGTTGAGAATGTCCCCGCCTTATTCGGCGGGCAGGCCGGGGTAGTCCACCCCCACCAGGCAAAGGCCCTTGGCGGGCAGGGTGGGCCCGGCGCGCCGGCGGTCCCGGCTTTGCAGGATGGCGGGCACTTCGGCGGGGTCCAGCTTGCCCTGCCCCGCCAGCAAAACGGTGCCGGCCAGAATGCGGACCATATTGTACAGATACCCGTCGGCAGTGACGGTCAGGGTATAGACCTGGCCGTCCCGGATCACGTCGCAGGCCGTGACCGTGCGCACGGTGTCGCCCCGGGCGGCCACCGACGACCCCGACGCGCACAGCGCCAGAAAGTCGTGGGCGCCCACAAAGGCGGCGGCGGCCCGGCGCATGGCGTCGTGGTCCAGGGCGCTGCCCACCCGGTGGGTGTACTCGCAGTCAAAGGGATCGTCCACCCCGCCGCTGCGGATGCGGTAGCAGTAGGTCTTGGCGTGGGCGGCGTAGCGGGCGTGGAAGTCCTCCGGCACGGCCCGGGCGGACCACACCCGGATGTCGGCGGGCAGGTGGGCGTTGAGGGCCAGGGGCAGGCGATACAAAGGCACCTTTCCATCATAGTGGAAGTTCAGCGCGAAACGGCGCGCATGCACGCCCGCGTCGGTGCGGGAACAGCCCTTGACGTCCGGCCGCGTGCCCAGCGCCGCCTGCATGGCGTCTTGCAGCGCCTCGCACACCGAAAGCCCGTTGGGCTGCACCTGGAACCCCACGTACCGCGTGCCCTTGTAGGCCAGCCAGAGCAGGATGTTCATAGAAGCCCCCCTCACAGCAGGCAGGTGCACAGGATCAGCGCCAGCAGCAGGGCGAACGCCCCGGCGCAGAGCCCGTCGGTGCGGGTGAAGCGCAGCACCTTGAGGCGGGTGCGGCCCTCGCCGCCGTGGTAGCAACGACATTCCATGGCCATGGCCAGCTCGTCTGCCCGGCGGAAAGCGCTGATGAACAGCGGGATCAGAATGGGGATCAGCGCGCGCACGCGCTCGGCAAATTTGCCGTTGTCCAGCTTGGCGCCCCGGGCCTTCTGGGCGTTCATGATCTTTTCGGTCTCCTCGATGAGGGTGGGGATGAAACGCAGGGCAATGGTCATCATCATGGCCAGCTCATGCACGGGGAAGTGCAGCTTTTGCAAGGGGCGCAGCAGAGATTCGATGGCGTCGGTGAGGACGATGGGGCTGGTGGTGTAGGTCAGCAGGCTGGTGCCCGCGATGAGGGCCACCACCCGGGTGGCCATGAGCACGGCGTAGGAAACGCCCTCCCGATAGACGGAAAGCACCCACAGCCGCACCAGGGGCTCCCCTTCCCCGCTGATGAAGAACAGGTTGAGCACCGCTGTGAAAATAATGATGGGCACGATGGGCTTTAGGCTTTTGAGGATCAGGCGGTAGGGGATGCGGGCGACGCCGTACAAAAGGGCCAGCAGCGCCAGGGACAGAAGGATGCCCGCGGGGTTGGAGGCGATGAACAGCACCACGATGTAGGCGATGGTGCCCACCAGCTTGAGGCGGGGGTCGCAGCGGTGCAGCACCGAGTTGCCGGGGTAGTGCTGGCCGATGGTGATGTCACGAAGCATGGGTGACGCCTCCTTCCGGGGTATCGGCAGGCAGGGGCAGGGCGCGGTCGGGGTGGCGGGCGTTGTAGGCCTTGAGCACCGTCTTGACCGCATAGGGCATGGTGTACACATCGGTCTTGATGTCCAGGCCCATCTCTTTCAGGCGCAGGAAGATCTGGGTCACCTGGGGCACCGAAAGCCCCAGGTCCAGCAGCTCGGGCGCCCGGGCAAAAATGCGCTCTACCGTGTCGTACATGGCCACCTTGGCCCGGTGCATGACCAGCACCTTGTCGGCGTATTTGGCGATGTCCTCCATGGAATGGCTGACCAGCACCACCGTGACGCCGGTCTTTTTGTGGTAGGCCTTGATCTGGGCCAGGATGGTGTCCCGCCCTTCGGGGTCAAGGCCGGCGGCGGGCTCGTCCAGGACCAGGATGCGGGGCTCCATGGCCATGACGCCGGCGATGGCCACCCGGCGCTTCTGCCCGCCCGAAAGCTCGAAGGGGCTGCGCTCCAACAGGGCCTTGTCCAGGCCCGTGAAGTCGGCGGCCTCCTGCACGCGGCGCTGGATCTCCGCCTCGTCCAGGCCCATGTTGCGCGGACCGTAGGCGATGTCTTTGGCGCAGGTCTCCTCAAACAGCTGGTATTCGGGGTACTGGAACACCAGCCCCACCAGAAAGCGGAAGGCGCGCAGGTCGGCGCCGTCGGCCCACATGTCCTTGCCGTCCACATAGATCTTGCCGGAGGTGGGGCGGTTCAGGCCGTTGAAGTGGCTGATAAGGGTGGATTTGCCGCTGCCCGTGGAGCCGATGATGCCCACGAAATCCCCTTCCTGAATGGAAAAGCTCACGTCGTCCAGGGCGGCGGTCTCGTCGGGCAGTCCGGCATTGTATACGTAGCGCAGATGCTCGCAGCGAATGATGTCTGACACGGTCGGTTCCTTCCTGCCGCATGCCGCCCGGCCCGGGCCGGTGAAGCTGCGGACTTGTGTTTGGATGTAGGGGGTGTCGTTCAGCGCAGCAGGTCGTACAGGGCCTTGGCGCAGGCTTCGGGGGTGATGACGCCCGCGGGCAAAGGCAGGCCGGCGTCGGCCAAAGCGTCCCGCAGCTCGGCGGCCTGGGGCACGTCCAGGCGGTAGCGCTTGAGGCGCTCGGTCTGGCTGAACACCTGTTCGGGGGCGCCCTCCATGACGATGCGGCCCCGGCTCATGACCAGGACCCGGTCGGCCTGGGCGGCTTCCTCCATGTAATGGGTGATGGACACGATGGTGATGCCCGCCGCCCGCAGGCTGTGGATCGTTTTCATAACGGCGGCGCGGCCCCGGGGGTCCAGCATGGCGGTGGCTTCGTCCAAAATCAGGCAGTCGGGCCGCATGGCCACCACCCCCGCGATGGCCACCCGCTGCTTCTGGCCGCCGGACAGCTTGTAGGGGGCTTTTTCCCGGTATTCGTAGATGCCGGTCATCTGCATGGCCTCGTCGATGCGGGTGCGGATCTCGGCGCTGGGCACGCCCAGGTTTTCCAGGGCGAAGGCCACGTCCTCCTCCACGATGGTGGCCACGATCTGGTTGTCCGGGTTCTGGAACACCATGCCGGCCTTCTGGCGGATGTCGTAGAGTTTTTCCTCGGTGCGGGTGTCGATGCCCTCCACCAGCACGGTGCCCTTTTCGGGCAGAAGAATGGCGTTGAAGTGCTTGGCCAGCGTGCTTTTGCCGCTGCCGTTGCCCCCCAGCACGGCCACGAACTCGCCGCGCTTTACCTCCAGGCTCACGCCGTCCACGGCGTAGTCGGGGCGTTCGGGGTCATAGCGGAAACGCACGTCCTGGGCTTGCAGCATGGGCTGCATAACGGTTCCCCCTTTCACAAAGCGGGTCAGGCGTTCTCCCACACGGCGGTGGCCCCGCAGGGCACCACGCCGCCGGTGGCCGAGACCGGCAGGCCGATCTCGTCGCAGAAGGTGCGCCCGCCTTTGTCCGGGCACACACGGGTCTTTAAGATGTACTCCATCACGGCGGGGCTCAGGCCCTCGGTGTAGGAGTTGATGACAAAAAACAGCGGATGCTCGCTCAAAACGCCCCGGGTCAGCTCAATGAGGTCAAAGACGTTGTCCTCCAGCTTCCACACTTCGCCCCCGGGCCCCCGGCCGTAGCTGGGCGGGTCCATGATGATGCCGTCGTACACGCTGCCGCGGCGGATCTCCCGCGCCACGAACTTGGCGCAGTCGTCCACGATCCAGCGGCAGGGCTTGTCGGCCAGGGAGCTGGCGGCGGCATTCTCCCGCGCCCAGGCCACCATGCCCTTGGAGGCGTCCACATGGGTCACCGACGCCCCGGCCGCCAGGCAGGCCAGCGTGGCCCCGCCCGTATACCCGAACAGGTTGAGCACCTTGACCGGGCGCTTGGCGGCGGCGATCTTTTGCCGGTACCAGGCCCAGTTGACGGCCTGTTCGGGGAACACGCCGGTGTGCTTGAAGCCCGTAGGGCTGACGATGAGGGTCAGGTCCTGCCAGCGGATCTGCCAGCGCTGGGGCAGCGCGCGGCGCTGTTCCCAGCTGCCGCCGCCCTTGGCCGAGCGGTGGTACACGGCGTCGGCCTTGTTCCACAGCGGGCTGACGGGTTCGTTTTTCCAAATGACCTGGGGATCGGGGCGGATCAGCAGGGTCTTGCCCCATCGTTCCAGCCGGTTGTGGCCGGTGGCGTCGATGAGTTCGTAGTCCTGCCAGGTATCAGCGCAGCGCATAAGGCGGCTCCTTTCGGGGTTCAGTCATACATCGTCTGCTGACCGTCCACCTCGTCGCCCCGCAGGCGGCGGGGCACGGGCAGGCGCAGATGTTCATAGGCCAGGCGGGTCACGCAGCGCCCCCGGGGCGTGCGGGTCAGATAGCCCAGCTGCATCAGGTAGGGTTCGCACAGGTCCTCGAGGGTGACGCTCTCCTCCCCCAGGGCGGCGGCCAGCGTCTCCAGCCCCACGGGACCGCCGCCGTACAGTTCGATGATGGCCCGCAGGACCCCCCGGTCCAGTTCGTCCAGGCCCATCTCGTCAATGTCCATCTGGCGGCGGGCCGCCACGGCGGTGGGGCCGTCGATGGCCCCGTCCCCCTTGACGGTGGCGTAGTCCCGCACCCGCTTGAGCATGCGGTTGGCGATGCGGGGGGTGCCCCGGCTGCACCGGGCCAGCTCCAACGCGCCGTCGTGGTCGATGCCGATGCCCAGGATACCCGCGCTGCGGGTGATGATGCGGGCCAGTTCCTCGGGGCTGTAGGGTTCCAGCTTGAGCAGGATGCCAAAGCGGTCCCGCAAGGGCCCGGTCAGCTGCCCGGCCCGGGTGGTGGCCCCGATCAGGGTGAAGCGGGGCAGGTTGATGCGGATGCTCTGGGCGCTGGGGCCCTTGCCGATCATGATGTCCAGGGCGTAGTCCTCCAGGGCGGGGTACAGCACCTCCTCCACCTGGCGGGACAGGCGGTGGATCTCGTCAATGAACAGGATGTCCCCTTCCTGCAAGTTGGTGAGAAGCGCGGCCAGGTCGCCGGGCTTTTCGATGGCGGGGCCGGAGGTGATGCGCACCTGGACGCCCATCTCCTGGGCGACGATGCCGGCCAGGGTGGTCTTGCCCAGGCCCGGCGGGCCGTACAGCAAAATATGGTCCATGGGTTCGCCCCGCTGCTGGGCCGCCCGCAGATAGATGCGCAGATTGCCCTTGACCTTGTCCTGGCCCACATAGTCGTCCAGGGTCTTGGGGCGCAGGCTGTTTTCCTCGGCGTCGGCGGGGCTCATGTCCGGGCTGACCAGCCGGGAGGGGTCTACGGTATATTCCTGATTTTGTGCCATGATGTCTGCCTTTCCCGGTGGGTCCGTTTACGCGCGGGACAGCCCGCGCAGTGCGATCTTGATGATGTCCTGCACGGGCAGGGTCTCGTCGATGCGGCTGACGGCGGCCGCCGCGTCGGAGGCGCTGTACCCCAGGCTGACCAGGGCCGCCACGGCCTGGGCGGGGGCGCTTTGGGGCGCGGGGGCGGCGGACACATTGCCCGCAAAGCCGGCGCCGGCCGCCAGGCCCTTGCCCACCTTGTCCTTGAGTTCCAGGGCGATGCGCTGGGCCAGCTTGGGCCCCACGCCGTTGGCGGCCGTAAAAGCCTTGTGGTCCCCTGAGGACGCCGCCAGGGCGACCTTTTCGGGGCTCATGACCGACAGGATGGCCAGCGCGGCCTTGGGGCCCACGCCGGACACGGCGGTGAGCATCTTGAAGCAGGCGCGCTGGTCCTCGGTGGAAAAGCCGTACAGGGCCACGTCGTTCTCGCTGACGGCCAGCACGGTATACAGGGTGCCTTCCCGCCCGGGGGCGGGAAGGGCTTCGGACACGGTGGCGGGCACCTGGGCCAGGTACCCCACGCCGGCGCAGCTGACGACGACGGTGTCCAGCGTCTTTTTCAGGATCTTGCCGGTCAAACAATAGATCATACAGGGCTCACTTTCCCGATATTGATATAGATAAGGTAAGGGCGGCGCGCTCAGCGGGGCGGCGTGCCCATCAGACGGCTGCGGCTGCAATGGCAGTGAGCCACCGCCATGGCCAGGGCGTCGGCCGTGTCGTCGGGTTTGGGGATCTGGGGCAGGCGCAGCATCATACGGGTCATTTCCTGGATCTGCTTTTTGACCGCCTTGCCGTAGCCGGTCACGGCCTGCTTGACCTGCATGGGGGTGTACTCGTACACCGGCACGCCGCACTGGGCCGCCGCCAGCAAAATGACGCCCCGGGCTTCGGCCACGCCGATGACCGTGGTCTGGTTGTGCTGGTAGAACAGCTTTTCCAGCGAGAGGGCGTCGGGCTGATACCGCTTGCAGATGTCCAGCACGCCGTCGTACACTTCCGCAAGGCGCTGTTCAAACGGGGTATCCTTGTCGGTGAGCACCGCGCCGTACCCCACGGGGGCGAATCGGTTGCCCACATATTCCACGACCCCCCAGCCCACGATGGCATACCCGGGGTCGATGCCCAAAACTCGCATTTCGCTACACCTCTCCAGTTTAACCGTACCAGTATAGCACAAATCCGCCCCCACGGCAAGGCGCAGGACCCGGGCAAAACCCGGCGGGCGGGCAGCCCCGGGACCGCTTTGCAGGGGTTTATCCATACAGGACGAGGGAATATTTTGATTTTTTTGAAAAAAGGGCTTGATTTTTTGTTCGGGATTTGGTATAGTAACAAAGTCGCAAGTCGATATGCGCGGTTAGCTCAGCTGGTAGAGCATCTGCTTGACGTGCAGGAGGTCACAGGTTCGAGTCCTGTACCGCGCACC
>DBRU01000043.1:1714-3218 GCA_002306375.1 Faecalibacterium sp. UBA1360 | reverse complement strand
CGCAGCGTTGGTTCCTTGATTGGCCAGGCCGCGTACAGCGGCCAATCTAAGTGGCGCTAAACCTGCCCCCATTCGGGCACGAAAAGGAAGGACCAAACGGCTGGCAGCCGTCTGCCAAGAAGCAACCAACCAAAAACGCGCCCGGGACAAGATACGCCGTGGGGCCCACACCCCCTCCGGGCCTTGCCCCCTTCTTTTTACACCTTCATCCCCCTTCGGGGAATTGTAATTTCCGCCGGGGGATGTTACTATATTTTATATATTTCTTTTTGTACACAGCCACGCAGGCCGGGCGCGCCCCGGCCAAGGACGATCAAAAGGGGTTCCCCATGGACAACGACCGCAAATTCATCCACCGCCGGGCCCGGCAGGACCCGGACTCCGCCCCCCGCGCCGCCGCGCCCGGGGCTCCCCGGCCCGGTGCCCCCGGCGATGCCGGCCGCACCCCGCCGCCCCGCCGCCCGGCCCCCGACGCTCGCCCGCCCAAGCCCCGCCGCCCCGGCGGGGCCAGGGCTCTGCGCCTGCGGGCCGTCGCCCTGTGCGCCGTCTGCGCCCTGGCCGTGGTGCTCACCGTCGTCATCGTCGTCATCGCCAACCGGGACACCGGCCCCAAGGAGCCCGCCGTGCCCGATGTGGGGCAAAGCGCCGGCGCCTGGGCCAAAAACGAAAACGGCTTTTACTTCAACGACGCGGGCGAGGTCATTCTGGCCGCCGTCAAAAAGGGCATCGACGTGTCCAAATACCAGGGCGAGGTGGACTGGGAAAAGGCCCAGGCCGCCGGCATCGACTTTGCCATTCTGCGCTGCGGCTTCGGCAGCGAGTGGAACGGCGAGGGCGAGTACAACCAGGACGACGAGTACTGGCGGCGCAACGCCGACGAGTGCACCCGCTTGGGCATCCCCTTCGGGGCGTACCTGTACTCCTACGCCACCACCGAGGCCCAGGCCCGCAGCGAGGCCGACCACGTGGCCCGGCTGCTGGGCCTGAAAGCCCCCGACTACGAGGGCCTGGACGACTACACGGCCACCCCCTACCAGCTGGATTACCCCGTCTACTACGACCTGGAGGACAAGGCCATCACCGGGCTGTTCCCCGACGAAATGGCCGCTTTGACCGCCGCCTTCTTCGACCAGCTGGAAAGCTGGGGCTATACCGGCGAACAGGGCATCTATGCCTCCCTCAACTGGACCCGGGGCCGCCTGATGGACGAGGGCTTCGATGAATGGCGGGACAATTTCTGGATCGCCCGCTTCAGCTCCGAGCTGGGCTACACCGGCCCTTATACCATGTGGCAGGCTTCCTACACCGAGCCCGGCGAGGCCTACGGCGTGCAGAGCGAGACCGTGGACGTGGACTTCGTCATGGAGGAGCTGCTCATCACCGGCTTTACTGGCGAGAAGGTGTCCGGCGCGGCCCCCGGCTTCACCAACGACACCTACACCAACGAACTGTGGATGGCCGCCGCCAAGGACAAGCTGACCCTGACCACCGACGCCGTCACCGA
>DBRU01000043.1:0-1587 GCA_002306375.1 Faecalibacterium sp. UBA1360 | reverse complement strand
CGGCGTCGTCACCCTGGCCGACGTGGCCGCCCTGGCCGCCGACCCCGAAGCCATTTTGCTGGACGCGGGCGGCAGCGTGCAGGGCACCGCCGCCACCAGCCTGACCGGCGGCATGGACATGACCAGCGCCTTTGCGGCCGCCGGGTATGACCTGCAATGCTTCGACGGGTGGGACCTGGCCTTCGGCCCCGAACGCCTGATCGAGGACGCCGCCACCGCCAACGGCCCCGCCCTGGCCGCCAACCTGCGCAGCGCCGAGGGCGCGCCCCTGTTCTACCGCGCCACCTGCTGGAGCCGCAACCGCATCTCCAACGGCATGAACTACACGGTGCAGCGGGCCGGGCGCACGATCGGGTTCTTTGCCCTGGCCTCCACCGGGCACTACGCCCACGCGGCCGATATGTCCGCCGACGACCTGGTGCAGACCGCCTCCGAGCAGGTGGCGGCCCTGACCGCCCAGGGGGCCCAGGCCATCGTCTGCGTGGCCGGGCCGGACACCGACCTGAGCCGCGTTTACACCGACCTGCAAAAGCTGGGCATCACCGCGGTGGTCAGCGCCCTGGAGACCGAATGCTTCACCAAAAACGGCCTCAACGTCATTGGCGTGGGCGGCGGCCTGGAAGGCGTGGGCACCTTTGAGCTGGTGTTCGACGCCGCCGGCGGCGTGGGGGTCGAAAACCCCGCCGTGCACCCCGCCGCCACGCTGGAAGGCAACCGCGGCGCCCTGGACGCCGACGCCCTGGCCGTGTACGAGTCCGCCCTGGACAGCCTGGAAGTGCTGAGCGCCGGGGACGCGGCGGTGGCCGGGCAGACGCTGTTTACCTTTGAAGAAAACACCGACGCGCGCAAAACGCTTTCCTTCGGCAACTTTGTGGCCGAGGTATGGCTGGCCTACGCCGACGGCGACCGGGACAACTGGCAGGACATGGCCCCCAACCTGGGCGACCTGACGCTGACCGCCGTGGCGGGCGGCGTGAGCGAGCTGGAATACGGCGACGTGACCCGGGGCGCGCTGCTGGCGGCCTTGCCGGCAGGCGCGCGGGTACAGCTGGTCAAGACCACGGCCGAGGCGGTGTCCCAGCTGCTGGACACCGGCGAAGTGAGCGAGACCTACGCCGACGCCCAGGTGCCCTACGAGGCCGAGGGCAGCGCCCTGCTCGTCACCGACACCAACACCCTGAAGCTGCTCAGCGACCAGAATTACACGGTGCTGCGCGATTACGGCGACGCCTTCTGGGACATCCGCATGAACATCAACGACCGCACCAACGCCTTTGCCGAGCCCTTTGTTCTGCCCGAAGCCCCCACCTACGGCGCGGGACGCGGGCAGGGGTAAAGAGCCCCCAAGGCTCCCCTGTGCAAGGGGAGCTGTCGCCGCCAGGCGCCTGAGGGGTTGNNTAACCCTGCCTGATTTGCCGTCTGTGTGCCGGCGTTTGTTCGCCCCGGTTCGTAGGGACGGAATTCATTCCGTCCGTGGGACCTTGCGCCGCCGCAAACATCCCCGGACGGGACAAGTCCCGTCCCTACAAAGCAAGGCAAACATCAGGCAAACGGCAGCCGCCCGCCTGATGCCTCCCCTGTGGTAGC
>DBRU01000082.1:328-3368 GCA_002306375.1 Faecalibacterium sp. UBA1360 | reverse complement strand
CAACGTGCCGGCCATCGATCATACCTTGCAGCAGTTTTCCATCACGCCCTGCCGGTACTACCGCCTGCTGGTGCTGGCCGCGGACACCAAGTCGGGCACCAGCATGCCCGAACGGGAGGCTTTGCTGCTGACGGTGGTGGAGCATTTCTCCCACCGGCTCATGCAAAAGCTGTTCGTCTGCCCCGTGGTCATGAACATGACCATCGTGCTGGTGGTGGGGGCCGAGGACGAAAACGACCTGGCCGCCAATGTGCAGGTGGTGTTCAAGGCGGTGTCCCGCCTGATGCGCAACGGCTTCGGGTTCGGGTGCAGCGCCGGCGTCAGCCGCGTGTTCCGCCACCTGGACCGCATGCGCAATGCCTACTATGAGGGCATCGAGGCGCTGCGGGCCCGCAGCGCTGCGCGGGAAGCGCGCAGCGCGATGATCTACTATACCGCCGCCGAGGACGACGAGGTGGAAAACGGCTACGATCTTTTGCTGGAAAACGAGATCACCGCCGCCATCACGGCCTGTAATAAAAAGGAGGCCAGCCGCCTTCTGCAATGCTTCATCGACCGCATGGAAGATAAAGGCATCCGGGGCTACGAGCGGCAGTTCCAGCTCCAGCGTCTGGTCACGGCCATCCTGTCGGTGGCCGAAAACTCCGGCCTGTCGGTGAACCAGGTATTGTCCCGCCGGCAGGACGGGCTGTTCGACGCCGTGGGCAAGCTGTATTCCAACGACGGCCTGCACGAGTTTTTGCTGGAACAGACCGCCGTGCCGGTCATGGACCTGCTGACCAGCTTCCGGCGGGACACCTCCAGCGAACTGGTCAAGAACGTCATTGCCCTGATCAAGCAGACCGGGGGCGATCTGACCCTGAACGAATGCGCCGAGCGGCTGAACTACCACCCCAGCTATATCTGGAAGGTGCTCAAGGCCGAGCGGGACACCAACTTCACCGACCTGGTCAACACCCAGAAACTGGAAATGGCCAAGGAGATGCTGCTGACCACCGACATGACCGTGGCCCAGGTGGCCGAGACACTGCACTATTCCAACGTGCAGAATTTTATCCGTTTCTTCAGCCGGGAAGTGGGCATGCCCCCCGGCAAATACAAGAAGGAACACCAGCCCTCGGCCGGCCGCAAAAGCTGAACGCCGGGGCCTGCTCTCCCCGCCCGCAAGTGCCGGGCGGGGATTTTTTTGTGCCCAAAAACCGGCAGGTCCCGCCGGATCTGACCGCCCGGCGCGCACAAAAGGAGGAAAAGTCACTTTGGCAAACTGTACAAACAAGCGGATAACATCATGTCTGAAATGCACAAAGCAAGGTCAAAAATCGAGGTTATGACACAGCAAAAGAAACGGATAATCCGAATATGAAAAAAGTTTGAAATATGCGCTGCATCGGCCAAAAGCGGCAAAAAAAGATGATATATCTTGATTATTGAAAAACCGGGCGGCGCACCGTACAATAAGGGTGCAAACAGGACGGACGCCAGCACAGCCCCCGCCGCCGCAGGGCGCCCGGTCCATGTTGCCGGCAAGCGTCTGCGGCGGCGCGAAACCAAGTCAAGGAGGAAACGATACATGGGTAAAACCACCACGGCGGATGCCAAAGCGACTGCGGCCCGTGAAAAGCGTGCCCGTGCCCAGCTCGGACACGACACCTGGCGCAAGGCATTCACCCAGCACTATTGGCTGTACGTGTTGATGATCCCCGGCGTTCTGTACATGCTGATCTTCAACTACGCCCCCATGGCCGGTCTGATCATGGCCTTTGAAGATTTCAGCCCGTACAACGGCAACAGTGCTCTTGAAGCGGTGTTCTTCAGCCCCTTCTCCGGCTTCAAGAACCTGCAAAAGCTGTTCACCGGCCCGGACTTCTGGCGTTTGTTGCGCAACACGCTGTCCATCTCCTTTGCAAGCCTGTTGTTTGCTTTCCCTGCCCCGATCATTCTGGCCCTGCTGCTCAACGAGCTCAAGAGCAAATGGTTCAAGCGCTTCACCCAGACGCTTGTGTACATCCCGCACTTTGTGTCCATCGTGATCGTGGCCGTGCTGACCTACCAGCTGTTCTCCACCACCGACGGCGTGGCCTACCATCTGCTGACCCAGATCTTCGGCAAGGGCAACGCCCCCGACATCATGAGCGACCCCAAGCTGTTCCCCGCCATGATCGTGGGCCAGACCATCTGGAAAGAGACCGGTTACGGCACCATCATCTATCTGGCGGCGCTGTCCAGTGTGGACACCCAGCTGTATGAGGCCGCCAAGATCGACGGCGCGGGCCGCTGGCAGCTGATGTGGCACATCACCCTGCCCGCCATCCGCGGCACCATCATCCTCATGCTGATCATGAAGGTCGGCGCGCTGCTCAACACCGGCTACGAACAGATCTTCCTGATGCAGAACTCCATGAACCGAAACGTGTCCGACGTGTTCGATACCTACATCTACACCAAGGGCATCATCGGCGGCCAGTACTCGCTGGCGACCGCGACCGGCCTGTTCAAGTCCGTGGTCAGCATGATCATGGTCATTGGCGCCAACAAGATCGCGAAGCTGTGCGGCGAGTCCGGCATGTACTAAGAAGGGGGCGCGTGAAATGACACTGACCAAACAGACCGACACCATCCGCGCCACCGGCACGCTGGAAAAGCGCACCCCCGCCGACCAGGCCGTGCAGATCGCCCTGTACATCCTCATCGGCCTCATCGCCCTGATCTGCGTTCTGCCCTTCATCTACGTGGTGGCCGGCTCCTTCGCCACCGAGCAGGAACTGACCGAGCGTCCCTTCTTCCTCATCCCGCAGGAAGTCTCCTTCAACGCCTACTCCTACATCTTCAAAGACGGCTCTGTCTTCCGCGGCTTGAAGAACTCCTTCATCGTCACCACCGTGGGCACCCTCATCAACATGTTCGTGTCCTGCACGCTGGCCTACCCGCTGTCCCGCCCCTACCTCAAGGGCCGCAACGGCTTCATCAACATGGTCATCGTGACCATGCTGTTCTCCGGCGGCATGGTGCCCAGCTACGTTCTGATCATCAACATCCTCAA
>DBRU01000082.1:0-308 GCA_002306375.1 Faecalibacterium sp. UBA1360 | reverse complement strand
CTGCCCATGGAACTGGAAGAAGCCGCCCGCATCGACGGCTGCAACGACCTGGTGACCTTCATCCGCATCATCCTGCCCCTGAGCGCCCCGGTCCTGGCCTCCGTCAGCCTGTTCTACGCCGTCGGCCACTGGAACGCGTACTTCAACGCCATGATGTACATCAACAACCCCGACATGGAAGTGGTCACCATCGTGTTGCGCCGCATGGTCTTTTTGACCAACCAGGTGGCGCAGGACTCCACCTTCGACTGGGGCGCGGCGGGCATGCCGCCGTCCAAGGCCATCAAGATGGCCACCACCGTCGTGGC
>DBRU01000078.1 GCA_002306375.1 Faecalibacterium sp. UBA1360 | reverse complement strand
GGTGACCTTTTTCGACAGGCTGAGCCGCCCCGCCGGGGGCGGCTTTCCCATTTTGCACTGTGGTTATTTTGCACAGTGGTCACAGTTCCGCGCCGTTGGTGGCGATCACATGGGCGTACCAGGCGGCGGAATCCTTGGGGATGCGCCGCTGGGTGGCGTAATCCACATAGATCAGCCCAAAGCGCTTGTCATAGCCGCAGGCCCACTCGAAATTGTCCATGATGGACCAATAGGTGTAGCCCAGCAGCGGGTAGCCTTCGGCCAAAGCGCGGCCCGCCCCCAGCAGATGGCGGTGGATGTAGTCGATGCGCTGGGGGTCATGGACCTGGCCGTCCAGCATGACAAAGTCCTGGTTGGCCATGCCGTTTTCGGTGATGAGCACGGGCAGGCCGTACCGCTCGTTCAAAAAGCGCACGGCCCAGTAGACGCAGTCGGGGGTGATGGGCCAGTCCATGGCCGTGCGGGGGCTGCCCTGCCAGGTGTTCTGGGCATAGGCGGTGCCGGGCCGGGGCGGCGTGGCGGCCTGGTAGATGTTGAAGCCCAAAAAGTCCAGAGGCTCGCGCAGGCTGGCCAGCTCCTCAGCCGTGAACAGGTCCGCCCCCAGGCGGCGGGTCAGCTCGCCGGGCAGGGTGCCCAGCAGCACGGGGTCGCACCACCACCCGATGGCGAAGGGCCCCCGGTCGGCCTCAAAGGTCTCGTACCGGGCCTGCTCGATGGCGTCGGGGTCGGGTCCCACCGGCTCAAACAGCGTGCCGGTGGGGGCATAGCCCACCAGCGGCTTGCGCCTGGCATAGCGGCGGATCGTGCGCACAGCCTCGGCATGGGCCAAAAGCACGTTGCGCACCGTGGGGCGCAGGGCGGCTTCCTCGTTCAGGAAGGGCGCGTGCTCGCCCCCCACGTAGCTGATGCCCACAAAGCACTGTGGCTCGTTGAGGGTCATCCACCGCTCCACCACGTCGGACAGCG
The DNA here is from genome assembly GCA_002306375.1 of Faecalibacterium sp. UBA1360. GTDB lineage: Bacteria > Bacillota > Clostridia > Oscillospirales > Ruminococcaceae > Gemmiger. The sequence continues at coordinate 2,700 of DBRU01000078.1, read as the reverse complement.
CCTCCACCACCACGCGCACATACTCGGCGAACCAGGCGGGGCTTTCGGGGTTCTGCCAGCCGCCCCGCAGATACAGCGCGTAGGGCAGGTCCCAGTGGTACAGCGTGACCATGGGTTCGATGCCCGCGTCCTTTAAGGCGCGGACCAGATCCCGGTAAAACTGCACGCCCGCCGGGTTGACCTTGCCGGTGCCTTCGGGCAGGATGCGGGACCAGCTGACCGAGAAGCGGTAGGTCTTAAGGCCCATCCGCTTCATCAGGGCCACGTCCTCCCGCCAGCGGTGGTAGTGGTCACAGGCCTCGTGGGGGTTTTCGTTGTATTTGGTGTGGCCGGGGTACAGCACGTCCCAGATGCTGGGCCCGCGCCCGTCGGCATCCCAGCCGCCTTCGATCTGAGCGGCGGCGGACGCCGCCCCCCACCAGAAATTTTCAGGGAACTGCATAAACTGCCCTCCGCCTTACACCCGGGTGCACAGCGTCCTGATGCTGCCGGCCACGGCAAAGTCGCCGCTGTTGGCGGGCAGGAACACACTGTCGCCCTTTTTGACGCAGATGGTCTCGCCGTCGTTGGACACGGTGCCCTCGCCGTCCACGATGAGCAGGGACACAAAGCTGTCGGCCCCCGCCGTGCCGGCAAAGTCGTTTTCGTACACGTCCACCGTGAAGTACTTGCACCGGGCCAGGTGGCCGCCGAAGTCATGCTCCGTGGGGGGCGTGCACTGGGTCACGGCCAGGGCCTGGGGGATGTGCAGCGCCCGGGGCTTGCCGTCGGCGCCCACACGGCCGTAGTCGTATACGCGGTAGGTGACGTTGGAGTTCTGCTGGATCTCGGCGATGACGATGCCCTGGCAGATGGCGTGCAGCGTGCCCGAGGGGATGAAGAACACGTCCCCCTTGTGCACGGGCGCGGCGTTGAGCACCTCGGTCAGGGTGTTGTCCTTGATGCGGCGCTCAAATTCTTCCTTGGATATTTCATGGTCGAAGCCGTAGTACAGGAAGGCCCCGGGCTCGCAGTCCAGGATGTACCACACCTCGGTCTTGCCGTACTGGTGCTCGTTGGCCAGGGCGTACTCGTCGGAGGGGTGCACCTGGATGGACAGGTTGCCCTTGGCGTCGATGAACTTGGTCAAAATCGGGAAATCCTCAAACTTTTTGCAGTTTTCGCCCAGGATGTCCTTCCCCTTTTCCTCGACGTAGGCGGCCAGGGTCTTGCCGTCGTCCGGCCCGCCCACGATGTAGGAGGGTCCGTCGGGATGGCAGGACAGCACCCACGCTTCGGCCAGGGGGTCCAGGTCGCTGTCGATGCCGAAATCGGTGCGCAGGCGGGACCCGCCCCACAGATAGTCTTTGCAGCTGGGTTTGAGTTTAAGCATGGCCATGATGGATCATCCTTTCATCATCTGAGCCGCGGCGGCGGCCATTTTTTCGTTGACGGCGTCGGCGTCCGCCTCGCTTTGACCCACGGCGGACAGGTACACCTTGATCTTGGGCTCGGTGCCGGAGGGGCGCACCATGAACTTGTGGCCGCCGGCCAGGCGGTATTCCAGCACGTCGGCCATGGGCAGGCCGCCCCAGCCGCCGGGGATGTTGTAGTCCACGGCTTCCTCCACCTTGTAGCCCGCGATGGCGGCGGGGGCGTTTTGCCGCAGGCCGGCCATCAGCTGCTGCATCGTGTGCATGCCGCTCTCCCCTTCAAAGGTGAAGGAGCACAGGGCGTTGCGGTACCAGCCGAACTCTTTGTACAGCGCCTCGATGGCATCCAGCAGGGTCATGCCCTGCTGGGCGTACCAGGCCGCGGCCTCGCACACCAGCAAGGTGGCGTTGACGGCGTCCTTGTCCCGCACGTGGGCGCCGGACAGGTAGCCGTAGCTCTCCTCAAAGCCGAAGATGTAGCGCTCGGGGTGGCCTTCGGCTTCCAGCTTGCCGATCTGCTCGCCGATGAACTTGAACCCGGTCAGGGTTCGGCGCAGCTCCACACCGTACTTTTTCGCCACCGGGGTAGCCATGTCGGTGGAAACGATGGTGGTCACGGCCACGGGGTCGGCGGGCATGGTGCCCAGGGCCTGGCGGGTGCGGCAGATGTAATCCAGCAGGATGATGCCCATCTCGTTGCCGGTGATGAGCCGGTAGCCGCCCTTGCCGTCGGGCACGGCGGTGCCGCAGCGGTCACAATCGGGGTCGGTGCCCAACAGCAGGTCGGGGTGCACCTGATCGCAGAGTTCCAGGCCCTTCTCCATGGCTTCGCGGATCTCGGGGTTGGGGTAGGGGCAGGTGGGGAAATCCCCGTCCGGGGCTTCCTGTTCGGGCACCACGGTCATGTGGGTGACCCCCAGCTTGGCCAGCAGCTTGCGCACGCATTCCAGGCCCGAACCGTTCAGCGGGGTGTAGACCAGCTTCAGGTCGGCGGTACCGGCGCCGTCGCCCACGCGCTGGGCAAAGACGGCGTCCACGAAATCATCCAGGCATTTGTCCTCGATCATTTGGATGGCGCCCGCGGCCAGGGCGGCGTCGTAGTCGGCCAGCTTGACGCCCGCAAAGATGTCCACGGCCTCGATGGCGGCCAGGATCTTTTCGGCGGCTTCCAGGGTGATCTGGCAGCCGTCGGCCCCATAGACCTTGTAGCCGTTGTACTTGGCGGGGTTGTGGCTGGCGGTGACGCAGACGCCCGCGCCGCAGCCCAGGTACCGCACCGCCCAGGACA
>DBRU01000052.1:3535-4001 GCA_002306375.1 Faecalibacterium sp. UBA1360 | reverse complement strand
GGTGAACAAGGTATGGTTTTGAAAATGAACGGCAGCCGCCCGCCTGATGCCTCCCCTGTGCAAGGGGAGGTACCGCGCAGCGGCGGAGGGGTTGTCAACTTGGCGATATTGCCCGTTCACGGCTTGCGGCACAGCGTCCACAACCCCTCAGTCAGCCTACCGGCTGACAGCTCCCCTTGCACAGGGGAGCCTTGGGGCGCTGCTGCCGGGAAATAGTTTTGAATCACTTCCTCCCCTCACCCTGTCACCGCCAGCGCCTCGGCAGGCTGCGCGGGGGCAAGCGGGGCGTCCCCTGCCCCGTCCGGTCCCTGTCCGCTTCCCTGCCCCGGGGCGGGCGGGGTCTCGCCGGTGCTGTCCGCCCCCGCCCCGTCCAAACCCACGGCCCCGCCAAGGCTCGCCGAAGCCGCCGCCCCGCCGCCCGGCAGCCGGGGACTGCGGGGGCTCACCGGCACCCCGGCCAGGTCGG
>DBRU01000052.1:0-3456 GCA_002306375.1 Faecalibacterium sp. UBA1360 | reverse complement strand
GTGTTGACGAAAAACCGCACATCCCGCACCATGGGCACCGTGCGGCGCAGCGGGCTGGGCCCCGCCTTGGGCGCGGCCAGCATGGCCTCCACCAGCTTGTCGGCGTCCCGCACGCTGAGCCCATCCCGGGCCATCTTTTCCAGCGCCGCCGTGCGGCGGTTTTCGGGCAGGCGCAGGGCCGCCCGGGCGTGGCGCTCGGTCAGGCGCCCCGCCGTGCAGATCTGCTGCTGGGCCGTGGTCAGCGTCAGCAGCCGCAGCTTGTTGGCCAGGGCCGACTGGCTCATCCCCAGCCGGCGGGCGGCCTCGGCCTGGGTGCAGCCCCACAGGCGGATGACCTCCCGCAATCCCCGGGCCGTGTCAAAGGGATCCAGCTGCACCCGCTGCAAGTTTTCCAAAAGGCCCAGCGCCGCGCTGGCCCCGTCGTCACAGTCGGTGACGAGCGCCGGGATGCGCTCCATGCGGGCCAGGCGGCAGGCCCGCAGACGCCGCTCCCCCGCCACCAGCTGGTATTTATGTACGCCGGTCTTGCGCACGCTCACGGGCTGCAACAGCCCGTTTTGCAGAATGCTCACGGCCAGGGCCGCGATCTCGGTATCGTCAAAATTGGTGCGCGCCTGGTAGGGCGACGCCTCGATCTGCTCCACCGGCAGCAGCAGCACCTTGCCCGGCTTATCCTTTCCCTTCGCCATGGTCTCCCCTTCCTTCCTTGTGGGGGCCGGCAAACAAAAACGGCCCCGCGGCGGCTTCGGCGTTGCGTCCCCCGCAAAAGGGGGACATCCTGCCATCAGCATACCACAGGGCCGCGGCGGCGGGCCAGAACAATCGTTCGCCGCGTTTCGCCTCGGTTTTGGGTTTTACAGGGGTTTCTTTGCGATCTTTCCGCCGTTTCTGGGGTAAACGGTCGGAGTCTGCGATATTTTCCTGATCACCACCAGCCTCCGCTCGCTGCCGTCGGGCAGGGTGAAGGCCCGGATCTCCCCCAGTTCGCCCCCCAGCTTGCCCAGGGCGTTTTGGGCGGCGCGGGCCTCGGCCTCGGCGTCGGGGCCCTTCATGGCAATGAAGTTCCCGCCCACCTTGACCAGGGGCAGGCAGTACTCGCACAGCACGGGCAGGGCGGCCACGGCCCGGGCGGTGGCCAGGTCAAAGACCTCCCGCCACTGTTTGCGGGCGGCTTCCTCGGCCCGTTCCTTGGCCAGCTCCACCCCCGTCAGGCCCAGCTCGGCGCAGACGGCGCGCAAAAACTCCACCCGCTTGCCCGTGGGCTCCATCAGGGTCAGGTCCAGGTCGGGGCGGTAGAGCTTGGCCACGATGCCCGGGAACCCCGCCCCCGTGCCCACGTCCACCATGCGCCCGGCCACCTCGGGCTGGGCGGCCAGCAGCAGGCTGTCGGCAAAATGGCGGTCCTCGATGCCTTCGGGGGTCGTGATGGCCGTCAGGTTCACGTGTTCGTTGGTGCTGACCAGCCGTTCGGCGTACCGGTCCAGGGCTTCCAGCTGGGCGTCGGTCAGGGCGATGTTCCATGTGGAACATTTTTGCGCCAGGCGGGCTTTGTCGATCATGCCTGTGTCTCCTTTTCTTTTTCGCAGCGCAGCACGGCCAGGCTCAGCTGGGCCAGGTCGCTGGGGGACACCCCCGGGATGCGCCCGGCCTGGGCCAGGGTGCGCGGGCGGATGCGGGCCAGCTTTTCCCGGCTTTCCAGGGTCATGGTCTGGATATCGTCGTACACAAACCCCGTGGGGATGACCACGTTTTCGTGGCGCTGCACCTCTTTGATGGCCCGCTGCTCCCGGGCGATGTAGCCGGCGTAGCGGATCTCGGTCTCGATGCGCAGGGCCATGGCGGGGGTGATGTCCTCGCCCCGGCCGATGATGCGGGCGATCAGTTCATAGGTCACGCCGGGGCGGCGCATCAGCTCCTCGGCGGTGCCGCCGCTCTCCCCCAGGCTGGCCGGGTCCAGCCCGGCGTCCGCCGCCGCCCGGCGCAGCTCGGCCAGGGGGACCTTGGCGGTGCGCAGGCGCTGAAGCTCGGCGGCCTTGCGCCCCGCGTCCCGGGTAAACAGCTCCCACCGTTCGTCGTCCACCAGGCCGTATTCCCGCCCGATGGGCGTCAGCCGCTCGTCGGCGTTGTCCTGGCGCAGGCTCAGGCGGTACTCGCTGCGGCTGGTCATCATGCGGTAGGGGTCCAGCACCCCCTTGGTCACCAGGTCGTCCACCAGGGTGCCCAGGTAGGAGGTATGCCGCGCCAGCACCAATTCGCTTTTGCCCAGCGCGCTGCGGGCGGCGTTGAGCCCGGCCAAAAGCCCCTGGGCGGCGGCTTCCTCGTAGCCGGAAGTGCCGTTGAACTGCCCCGCGCCGTACACCCCGGCCACGGCCTTGCTTTCGAGAGTGGGATACAGGGTGGTGGGGTCCACGCAGTCGTACTCGATGGCGTAGGCGGGGCGCATGATCTCCAGGCGTTCAAAGCCCTCGATCGTGCGGTACATGGCATTTTGCACGGCCTCGGGCAAGCTGGAGGAAAGCCCCTGCAAATACATTTCCTCGGTGTCCTCGCCGCAGGGCTCCACGAACACCGGGTGGCGCTCCTTCTCTTTGAAGCGCACGACCTTGTCCTCGATGGAGGGGCAGTACCGGGGCCCCACGCCCTGGATCATGCCGCCGTACAGGGGCGAGCGGTGCAGGTTTTCGAGAATGACCTTGTGGGTCTCGGCGTTGGTGTAGGCCACAAAGCAGTCCACCTTGTTGTGCATGGGCTGCCGTGTCAAAAAGGAGAAGGGCTGCAAACTCTCGTCAGGGTCGCCGGGCTGGCGTTCCAGTTTGGAGAAGTCGATGCTGCGGCGGTGCACCCGGGCCGGGGTGCCGGTCTTGAACCGGCGCAGGGTAAAGCCGTGGGCCGCCAGGTCTTTGGTCAGGGCGGTGGCGGCGTGCTGGCCGTCCGGCCCGCCGTCGTAGGCGGCCTCGCCCACAAAGATGCGCCCGCCCAGGGTGGTGCCGGTGGCGATGACCANNGCCTTGCAGTCGTACACGCCGCCCAGGGCCGTGACCACGCCCCGCACCCGGCCCCCTTCCACCACCAGGCCCGTGACCTCGGCCTGGTGGATGTCCAGGCCGGGGGTCTGTTCCAGGACGTGCTTCATCCAGATGTGGTAGCGCTTGCGGTCGGTCTGCACCCGCAGGCTGTGCACGGCGGGGCCTTTGCCCCGGTTGAGCATCTTGCTCTGCAAAAAGGTGGCGTCCGCCCCCAGACCCATGAGCCCGCCCAGGGCGTCGATCTCCCGCACCAGGTGGCCCTTGGCCGTGCCCCCGATGGAGGGGTTGCAGGGCATATTGCCGATAAAATCCAGCGTCAGGGTGAACACGGCGGTCTTTGCCCCCAGCACCGCCGCCGCGTGGGCGGCCTCGATGCCGGCGTGCCCCGCGCCCACCACGATCACGTCATAGCTGCCAAGTTTGTCCATAG
>DBRU01000016.1:106348-110888 GCA_002306375.1 Faecalibacterium sp. UBA1360 | reverse complement strand
GTACTGCAAAAGACCTTTGACGGCATGGACAAGACCCTGGGCGAGGCCCTGCTGGCCCCCACCCGCATCTACGTCAAGCCCGTGCTGGCCCTGATGGAACAGGTGACGGTCAAGGGCGTGTCCCACATCACGGGCGGCGGCTTTTACGAGAACATCCCCCGCAGCCTGAAAGACGGCTGCGCGGCCCGCATCGCCAAGGCTGACGTGCGCACCCCCGCATTGTTCGACGTGATGGCCAAGGAAGGCAATATTTCCGAGCACGACATGTTCAACACCTTCAACATGGGCGTGGGCATGGTGCTGACCGTGGCCGCTGAGGACGCCGACAAGGCCATCGAGATCCTGAAAGCCCACGGCGAGGACGCCTACCGCCTGGGCGTGATCGTGGAAGGCGACGGGGTGGAACTGGTATGAAAAACATCGCGGTGCTGGTGTCCGGCGGCGGCACCAACCTACAAGCCCTTTTGGACAGCGAGCACCGGGGCGAAAACCCGGCGGGCAGGATCACCCTGGTGGTGGCCAGCAAGCCCGGCGTGTACGCCCTGACCCGAGCCGAGAACGCCGGGGTCAAGACCGCCGTGGTGGCCCGCAGGGACTACGCCGACAGCGAAGCCTTTGACGCAGCGCTGCTGGCGGTATTGCGCGAAAACCACATCGACGTGGTGGTGCTGGCGGGCTTTTTGAGCGTGCTGGGTCCCAGCGTGATCGCGGCTTACCCCGACCGCATTTTGAACGTACATCCCAGCCTGATCCCCAGTTTCTGCGGACCGGGCTTTTACGGGCTGCGCGTACACGAAGCCGCCCTGGCTCGCGGTGTCAAGGTGACCGGCGCCACCGTGCACCTGGTCAACGAGGAATGCGACGGCGGGCCCATCCTGCTGCAAAAAGCGGTGGAGATCCTGCCCGGCGACACCCCCGAGACCTTGCAGAAACGGGTCATGGTGGAAGCCGAATGGAAACTGCTGCCCAAAGCGGTGGCAATGGTCTGCAACGGTGAGGTGTGAAGGATGAAAAAAAATCTGTACAAGTATCTGGCCGGCAACGAGTACCCTGGTCGGGGCATCTGCCTGGGGCTCTGCCCCGACGGGTCCAAGGCCATGGTGGCTTACTGGATCATGGGACGCAGCGCCAACAGCCGCAACCGCGTGTTCGAGGCCCTGCCCCAGCGCGGCGGCATCCGCACCCTGGCGGCCGACCCCGCCAAGATGGAGGACCCCCATCTGATCATCTACAACCCCGTGCTGACCCACGGGACCACCACCATCGTGACCAACGGCGACCAGACCGACACGATCTATGAATTCATCGACCGCGGCCTGTTCCCCGGCTATGACTTTGAGGCAGCCCTGTCCACCCGCACCTTTGAGGACGACGCCCCCAACTTCACCCCCCGCATTTCCGGCGTGGTGGACATGCACACCGGCGCGTACAAGCTCAGCATCCTGAAAAGCTGCGAGGGCAACGACGCCAGCGTGCAGCGCCAGACCTTTGACTATCCCCGTCCGGTGGCCGGGGAAGGCCACCTGATCACCACCTACCAGAAAAACGGCAACCCCATCCCCAGCTTTGCGGGCGAACCCCTGTGCGTGGCCGTGGATGAGTGCGACCCCAACGAGTACGCCGGCAAGCTGTGGGAGGCCCTGAACGCCGACAACAAGGTCAGCCTGTTCGTGCGGGCCATCGACCTTTCCACCGGGGATTACGAGGACGTGATCCTGAACAAATACAACACCGTGGAGGGCTGAGCAATGAACGAATTCCAGCTGAAATACGGCACCAATCCCAACCAGAAACCCGCCCGCATCTTTATGGAAAACGGCGCGGAACTGCCCGTGACCATTCTCAACGGCAAGCCGGGGTACATCAACTTTCTGGACGCCTTCAACAGCTACCAGCTGGTCAAGGACCTGAAAAAGGCCCTGGGCCTGCCGGCGGCTGCCAGCTTCAAGCACGTCTCCCCCGCCGGCGCGGCCGTGGGCCTGCCCCTGGACGAGACGCTGCGCCGCATGTACCACATCGACGCCGACGCCGAGCTGTCTGCCCTGGCCTGCGCCTATGCCCGGGCCCGGGGCGCGGACCGTATGTCCAGCTTCGGCGACTGGATCGCCTTGTCCGATGTGTGCGATCTGGCCACCGCCAAGCTGATCCAGCATGAGGTATCCGACGGTATCATCGCCCCCGGTTACGACGACGATGCCCTGGAGGTGCTGAAAAGCAAAAAGAAGGGCAACTACAATATTGTAGCCATCGACCCCGACTACACCCCCGCGCCGCTGGAGCGCCGCACCGTGTTCGGCGTGACCTTTGAGCAGGGGCGGCAGGACCTGGATATTTCGGCCGAGACCATGCTGCAAAACGTGGTCACCAAGGCCAAGGACCTGACCGAGGACCAGAAGCGTGACCTGGTCATGAGCCTGATCGTGCTCAAGTACACCCAGTCCAACAGCGTGTGCTATGTGCAGGGCGGCCAGACCATCGGCGTGGGCGCGGGCCAGCAGAGCCGCATCCACTGCACCCGTCTGGCGGGCCAGAAGGCCGACAACTGGCAGCTGCGCCACATGCCCAAGGTGCTGGATCTGCCTTTCCGGGCTGACATTTCCAAGCCCAACCGGGACAACGCCATTGACGTGTACATCGGCGATACGCCGGAGGACGTGATCGGCGACGATGTCTGGGCCGAGACCTTCACCGAGCAGCCCGCGCCCCTGACCGCCGAGGAAAAGAAAGCCTGGCTGGCCAAGGTGCAGGGCGTGTGCCTGGGCAGCGACGCCTTCTTCCCCTTCGGCGACAACATCGAGCGCGCCCGCCGCAGCGGCGTCGACGCCATCGTGCAGCCGGGCGGGTCCATCCGGGACCAGCAGGTCATCGATACCTGCGACAAGTACGGCATCGTGATGGCCTTCTGCGGCATTCGTCTGTTCCACCACTGATAAGACAAGGAGCCCTGCGATGAAAATTTTAGTCGTCGGCGGCGGCGGGCGCGAACACGCCATCATCCGCGCGCTGAAAAAGAGCCCCGCCTGCACCGAGATCTGGTGCGCGCCGGGCAACGGCGGCATCGGCTGTGACGCCGTATGCAAGGACATCAAGGCCACCGATGTGGCCGCCATGGTGGCCTTTGCCAAAGAGGAAGGCTTCGACTATGCGGTCGTGGCCCAGGATGACCCCCTGGCTCTTGGCATGGTGGACGCTTTGGCCGATGCGGGCATCCCCGCTTTCGGGCCCAACGCCGCGGCGGCCCGCATCGAGGCCAGCAAGGTGTTCAGCAAGGACCTGATGAAGAAATACGGCATCCCCACCGCCAAATACGAGACCTTTGACGATCCCAGAGCCGCCATGGCCTACATCCGCGCCGAGGGCAAGTACCCGGTGGTCGTCAAGGCCGACGGCCTGGCCCTGGGCAAGGGCGTGCTGATCTGCCAGAGCGAGAGCGAGGCCGAAGCGGGTATCAAAGAGATCATGCTGGACAAGAAGTTCGGCGCTTCGGGCAACCGGGTCGTGGTGGAAGAATTCCTGACCGGGCCTGAGGTGAGCGTGCTTTCCTTCTGCGACGGCAAGACCGTGGTGCCCATGGTGTCGAGCATGGACCACAAGCGCGCCTTGGACGGCGACAAGGGCCTGAACACCGGCGGCATGGGCACTGTGGCCCCCAACCCCTACTATACCCCCGAGATCGCCGAGACCTGCATGCGCACGATCTTTGCCCCCACCGTGGCGGCCATGCAGGCCGAAGGCTGCCCCTTCAAGGGCTGCCTGTATTTTGGCCTGATGCTGACGCCCGACGGGCCGAAAGTCATCGAGTACAACTGCCGCTTCGGCGACCCCGAAGCCCAGGTGGTGCTGCCTTTGCTGCAAAGTGATCTTCTGACCATCATGCAGGCCACCACCGACGGCACCCTGGACAAGACCGAAGTCAAATTTGCCGACGGTGCAGCCGCCTGCGTGATCCTGGCTTCGGGCGGGTATCCCCTGGCGTACGAGAAGGGCAAAAAGATCACCGGTCTGACCGACGGCCAGCTGGAAGGCGCCGAGGACGTGACCGTCTACCACGCGGGCACGGCCCGCAAGGGCGAAGCGCTGGTCACGGCCGGCGGGCGTGTGCTGGGCGTGACCGCCACCGCCCCCACCCTGCCCCAGGCGCTGGAAAAGGCCTACGCCGCGGCCCGCCGCATCGGTTTCGAGGGCGCGCACATGCGCACCGACATCGGCAAGCGGGCGCTGGCGGCGCTGGGCCAGTGAAGGAGGAGTTTGCATGGTTTACCGCATTTATGTGGAAAAGAAACCCGGCTTTGACGGCGAAGCCCAGGGGCTTTTGCATGAGCTGACCGACCTTTTGGGGATCTCGGCCCTGAAAGGCCTGCGCCTTTTGAATCGCTACGATGTGGAGGGCATCGACCGCGACCTGTTTGACAAGGCCGTGCCCACCGTGTTCAGCGAGCCCCCAGTGGACCTGACCTATGACGCTTTGCCCGAAGGCGGCACCGTGTTCGCGGTGGAGTATCTGCCCGGTCAGTTTGACCAGCGGGCGGATTCGGCGTCC
>DBRU01000016.1:105967-106330 GCA_002306375.1 Faecalibacterium sp. UBA1360 | reverse complement strand
CGAGGACCTGGCCGCCATCAAGAAATATGTCATCAACCCCGTGGAGGCCCGTGAGGCCAGCCTGGACGAGCGCGCCACCTTGAAAATGGAGTTCGCGGTGCCCTCGGCCGTCGAGACCCTGACCGGCTTTATCGCCATGGACGAGGACGCGCTGGAGGCTTTCCGGCAGGAAAAGGGCCTGGCCATGGACCACGCCGACATCCTGTTCTGCCAGAACTACTTCCGCAGCGAGGACCGGGACCCCACGATCACCGAGATCAAGGTCATCGACACCTACTGGAGCGACCACTGCCGCCACACCACCTTCGGCACCATCCTGGATGAAGTGACCATCGACGACGACATCGTCAAGGCCGCCTTTGA
>DBRU01000016.1:66001-105937 GCA_002306375.1 Faecalibacterium sp. UBA1360 | reverse complement strand
GCCCTGAAAGAGCGGGGCATTTTGAAAAATCTGGACGAGAGCGACGAGATCAACGCCTGCACCGTGAAGATCAAGTGCGATGTGGACGGCGAAGAACAGGACTGGCTGTTCCTGTTCAAGAACGAGACCCACAACCACCCCACCGAGATCGAACCCTTCGGCGGTGCGGCCACCTGCATCGGCGGCGCCATCCGCGACCCGCTGTCCGGCCGCAGCTACGTCTACCAGGCCATGCGCGTGACCGGCGCGGGCGACCCGCTGAAACCCGTGTCCGAGACCATGCCCGGCAAGCTGCCCCAGCGCAAGCTGGTTACCACGGCTGCCCAGGGGTATTCCAGCTACGGCAACCAGATCGGCCTGGCCACCGGCCAGGTGGACGAGGTCTACCACCCCGGCTATGTGGCCAAGCGCATGGAGATCGGCGCCGTGGTGGGTGCGGCGCCCGCCAAAAACGTGCGCCGGGAGGAACCCGCCCCCGGGGATGTGATCATCCTGCTGGGCGGCCGCACGGGGCGCGACGGCATCGGCGGCGCCACCGGGTCCAGCAAGGCCCACAAGCTGTCCAGTCTGGAGACCTGCGGGGCCGAGGTGCAGAAGGGCAACGCCCCCATCGAGCGCAAATTGCAGCGCCTGTTCCGCCGCGAGGACGCCTGCCGCATGATCAAGCGGTGCAACGACTTCGGCGCGGGCGGCGTGTCGGTGGCCATCGGCGAGCTGGCCGACGGGCTGCACATCGACCTGAACAAGGTCACCAAGAAATACGAGGGCCTGGACGGCACCGAACTGGCCATCAGCGAAAGCCAGGAGCGCATGGCTGTGGCCGTGGCCGCCGAGGACGCCGATCGCTTCATCGCCCTGGCCAACGAGGAAAACCTGGAAGCCACCGTCGTGGCCACCGTCACCGAGCAAAAGCGCATGGTGGAAGTGTGGAACGGCACGGCCATCGTGGACCTGTCCCGCGAATTCCTCAACTCCAACGGCGCCGAGCGCCACGCCAGCGCCCACATCGAAGCCGGCAAGACCTGGCGGCCCTACTGGCCCGGCGCAACCGTGGCCGAAAAGATGGAGGCCATGGTCACCGACCTGAACGTGTGCAGCAAAAAGGGTCTGGGCGAGCGGTTCGACTCCACCATCGGCGCGGCCACCGTGCTGATGCCCTATGGCGGCAAGTATCAGCTGACCCCGGCCATGGCCATGGCTGCCAAGCTGCCCGTGGACGGCGAGACCACCACCTGTTCGGGCATGGCCTGGGGCTTCAACCCCTACCTGACCGAGGCCGACCCCTACCGCGGCGCTTACATGGCCGTGGTGGAAAGCGTGACCAAGCTGGTGTGCGCGGGCTTCCACCATCAGGACATGTACCTGACCTTCCAGGAATATTTTGAGCACCTGGGCGAAAAGCCCGAGCGCTGGGGCAAGCCCCTGGCCGCGCTGCTGGGCGCGCTGGATGCCCAGATGGGCCTGGGCATCGCCTCCATCGGCGGCAAGGACAGCATGTCCGGCAGCTTCGAGGGCCTGGACGTACCCCCCACCCTGGTCAGCTTTGCCACCGCCGTGGGCAACACCCGGGACGTGCTGAGCCCCGAGTTCAAAAAGGCCAACAGCTCGGTGGTCATCCTGAAGCCCCAGTACAAGGACGGCCTGCCCGAGGTCAACAGCCTTTTGTCCATCTACAAGATCGTGGAACAGATGATCGACGAGGGCAAGGTGCTGGCCGCGGCCACGCCGGGCTTCGGCGGCATCGGCGAAGCCCTGTTCAAGATGTGCGTGGGCAACCGCGTGGGCCTGAAACTGAGCAAGGCCATTCGCCCCGAGCGCCTGTTTGAGCCCTGCTACGGTTCGGTGATCCTGGAGCTGCTGGATGCCGACGCCGGCGAGTTCCTGGGCTTTACCACCGTGGACTACACCATGAGCGTGGGCGACGAGGTGCTGGACCTGGCTCACTTGCAGGACCTGTGGGAAGGCAAGCTGGAGCCTGTGTTCCCCTACCGCCGCGCCGGCGAGGAGGTCAAGGCGCTGGAATACAGCTGCAACGCCTTCCAGCGGGTGGCCCCGGCCATTCGCCTGGCCACGCCCCGCGTCATCATCCCCGTGTTCCCGGGCACCAACTGCGAGTACGACACCGCCCGGGCGTTCCGCCGCGCCGGCGGCGACCCCCATGTGCTGGTGCTGAAAAACCTGACCCCCGCCGACGTGGCCGAAAGCTGCGAGGCCCTGGTCAAGGAGATCGACGCGGCCCAGATCCTGATGCTGCCGGGCGGATTTTCCGGCGGCGACGAGCCCGACGGGTCGGCCAAGTTCATCTCGGCCTTCTTCCGCGCCCCGGCCGTGGCCGATGCGGTGAACCGCCTGCTGAACCAGCGGGACGGCCTGGCGCTGGGCATCTGCAACGGGTTCCAGGCGCTGATCAAGCTGGGCCTTGTGCCCTACGGCGAGATCCGCCCCATCACCAAGGACGACCCGACCCTGACCTTCAACACCGTGCACCGCCACCAGAGCATGCTGGTGCGCACCCGCGTGGCCTCCAACAAGAGCCCCTGGCTGTCCGAGTGTGATGTCAACGACGAACACCTGATCGCCATCAGCCACGGCGAAGGCCGCTTTGTGTGCAGCGACGAACTGCTCAAGAAGCTGATCGAAAACGGCCAGGTCGCCACCCAGTATGTGGACCTGAACTGCGTGCCCACCATGGACCAGCGCTACAACCCCAACGGCAGCGTGCTGGCCATTGAGGGCATCACCAGCCCGGACGGCCGCGTGTTCGGCAAGATGGGTCACAGCGAGCGCAGCGCCGACCAGCTGTACAAGAACGTGGGCGGCGACAAGTATCAGCCCATCTTTGAGGGCGGCGTGAACTACTTCAAGCTGTAAGCCCGCAAACGGATAAGGAGACGAATCCCATGGCACATGACCGCTATATCTCCCCTTTCTCGACCCGGTACGCCTCGGACGAGATGCAGTATATTTTCTCTGACGACAACAAGTTCCGCACCTGGCGGCGGCTGTGGATCGCGTTGGCCAAGGCCGAGCAGAAGCAGGGCCTGGCCATCACCGACGAGCAGATCGCCGAGCTGGAAGCCCACAAGGACGACATCAACTACGAGGAAGCCGCCGCCCGGGAAAAGCTCGTGCGCCACGACGTGATGAGCCACGTGTATGCCTATGGCCTGCAATGCCCCACCGCCAAGGGCATCATCCACCTGGGCGCCACCAGCTGCTATGTGGGCGACAACACCGACGTGATCATCATGCGCCAGGGCCTGGAACTGGTGCGCAAAAAGATCATCGGCACCCTGGCCAACCTGGCCAAGTTTGCCGAAGAATACAAGGATATGCCCTGCCTGGCCTACACCCATTGCCAGCCCGCCCAGCTGACCACCGTGGGCAAGCGCGCCACTTTGTGGATGAACGAGTTGTATATGGACTTGCAGGAAGTTGACCACCAGGCGGCCAGCCTGGCCTTGCGGGGCGTCAAGGGCACCACCGGCACCCAGGCCAGCTTCATGGAGCTGTTCGGCGGGGATTCCGCCAAGGTCAAGGCCGTGGAAGCCGACGTGTGCGCCCAGATGGGCTTTGACAAGGTGGTGCCGGTCTGCGGCCAGACCTACAGCCGCAAGGTGGACTATAACGTATTGTCCGCCCTGGCGGGCCTTGCCCAGAGCGCCATGAAGATGGCCACCGACATCCGGCTGCTGGCCAACTTCAAGGAGATGGAAGAGCCCTTTGAAAAGAACCAGATCGGGTCTTCCGCCATGCCCTACAAGCGCAACCCCATGCGGTGCGAGCGCATCTGCGCGTTGGCCCGTTACCTGATGATCGACGTGCTGAACCCCGCCGTGACCGCCGGCACCCAGTGGTTTGAGCGCACGCTGGACGACAGCGCCAACAAACGCATTGCCATGGCCGAGGGCTTTTTGGCCGCCGACGCCATTTTGAACATTCTTTTGAATGTGTCGGACGGGCTGGTGGTCTACCCCAAGGTGGTGCGCAGCCGCGTGATGGCCGAACTACCCTTTATGGCCAGCGAGAACATCATGATGAAGGCTGTCAAGAAGGGCGGCGACCGCCAGGAGCTGCACGAGCGCCTGCGCACCCACGCCGTGGCCGCCGCCGCCGTGGTCAAGCAGGAGGGCCTGCCCAACGACATGATCGCCCGCGTGGAGGCCGACCCGGCCTTTGGACTGAGCCGGGAAGAGATCGAGAGCGAACTGCGCCCCGAAGCCTTTACCGGCCGCGCCCCCGAGCAGGTGAGCGAATATCTGCGGGATTACATCCGGCCTTTGCTGGACGCCAACCCCGACGCCGTCGGCCAGACCGCCGAGTTGAGCGTGTGAGTTCCCCTGCCCCATAATTTCCCCAGCCCCATAAACAGACATCCCCCCGCAGCGTCTTCCCTACCGGGAAGCGCTGCGGGGGGATGTTTTGTTGTGTGGGAAAAGCCGGGGGTTCAGGCTTGGGGCGTGGGGGAAGGCTGCGGGTCGGCGTCTGTGTCGCCGCCATCGCCCCCATCCCCGCCGTCTGCGTCGCCGTCGGTGGATTCGGGGGTGGGTTCGGGCGTGGGGGTGCTGGTGTCGCTATTGAAGGTGGCCTGGATGCTGCCGTCCGACTGCTGGCGGCTCACGTCCAGGGTGCCACGATCGGTGGCCGAAAGGCCGTTGCCCTCCACGTCCAAAATCAGGCGGGCGGCAAAGCGCATCTTGTATTCCATGTTGTTGGCCGTGCCCAAAGCCACCGAGACCCGGCCCTCATACAAAAAGCTCAATTCGCTGACATCGGTCAGCGTGATGACCGAGATACCGTCCAAAAGCCCCTGGGCTTGGGCCTGTTCCATGATCTGGTCCAGGGCGTCACGGGTCGTGGTATGGGCCGTTTCGGCAGTGGCGGTCTCGGCCGCGGTTTCGTCCAGGCTCAAAAAGGTTCCCGGTACCAAAGACTGCCCCGCGGGAACGTCCGCTTCCAGAAGGATCAGACCTTCCGGCTGGGCGGCGTCGGTGCGCAGCACCTTGAGCCCGTCGCTGAGCACCAGCCATTGCCCGCCGTATTCCATCATGAAGCGCTCGGTGGCAGGCTGCACCTTGATGACCACGGTGCCCGGCATCTGCACATGGACTTCGGTCACGTCCAGGTAAGGCAGCGAGGCCAGTAGCAGGTTGGATCTCTCGGCAGTGGAAAAGCCGAACAGGTTTTCGCCCTGGGGCACGCCCAACAGGTCGATGATCTGCTGTTCGGTATAAATGCCGGTATTGGCAGGGGTCGTGCCGTCCACATTCTCGATGCGGTAATCGGTGACCTTGAAAAGCAGATTGACCGAAAGCACGATCCCCCCCACCAGCGCCGCAAATACAAAAAACATGCCCAGGATCGCGCGGCGGCGACGGCGGCGCAGCTGCTCGGCATGGGTGATGCGCCGGGCCGGGCGGGCCGCCGGGTTCTGGCGGTAGCCGGGTTTTTGGGGGTTGGCCTGGGGCGCGGGGCGGCGGGGCGGTCGGTTCGGATTCGGCCGCTGGGGCGGCGGGGACGGCTGGGTCCGCTGCTGGGGCGCAGGGGCATTCCGCGGCCGCTGGCCCGGGCGCGGGGCGCCACCCCCGCCGGAAACCGGGCGGCGCACCGGGCCGGTGCTTTTGGGGGACGGCGTCTGACCGGGTTTGGTCAGGCCCAGCCGGCTTTTCAGGCTGCGCCGGGGCGGTTGTTTGGGGCGGGGCGGCCTGGGCGGGGGCGCGCTGCTTTTTTGCCGGCGGCTGCGCTGGTCACGGTCCAATCGGCCACCCTCCTTTCTTGTGTGTTGTCAGACTCAACACCCTGTGCGTACCAGGGTGAGCAGCCGGGCCGTGATCTTGTCCAGGCTGTCGGGCTGGGCCAGGGTCCGGGCTCTGGCCCCCATCTCGGTCAGGCGGCCGGGCGTGCCCAGCAGGTCGGCCACCGTATCGATGAGCACCTGGGGGGTCAGGTCCTTTTCTTCCAGCACCACGGCCGCCCCCGCCTTTTGCAGTTCGAGGGCGTTGTAATACTGGTGATTTTCGGCCACGTTGGGGCTGGGGATCAGGATGCTGGCCCGGCCCATGGCTTCGATCTCGGCCAGGGTCAGCGCCCCGGCGCGGGATATGACCAGGTCGGCGGCCGCCAGCAGTTCCGGCATGTTGTCGATGTATTCCCGCACCACCAGGTTGGGCCCGGGGGTGAAGCCTTCTTTTTTGCCCAGGTCCTTGAACAGCTGCACGCCCCGGCTGCCGGTGGCGTGCAGGTGCAGCACGGGCATGTCGTTCTTTTGCTCCCAGGCGCACAGCGCGCCCACGACCTCGTTGATACGCCGGGCGCCCAGACTGCCGCCAAAGCTGAGGATGACCGTGCGCCCCCCTGCCCCGATGCGGGCCCGGGCGGCGGCGCGGTCCTGGGTCAGGATCTGCGGGCGGACGGGGTTGCCCACCACAAGGGTCTTATCGGGCGCGCCCAGCTTTTCCACGGCGTCGGCGCTGGCGGCAAACACCACGTCCACGTCTTTGGCCAGCAGCTTGTTGGTCACGCCCGGAAAGGCGTTCTGCTCATGGATGGCCGTCTTGATGCCCTTTTTGGCCGCAGCCCGCACAACGGGGCCGCTGACATAGCCGCCGCAGCCGATGACCAGGTCGGGCGTAACTTCCCGCAAAATGGCCACGGTGCGCGGCGCGCTGAGCGCCAGGTGCCACACCGCCTTGACGTTGCGCACAATGTTTTCAGGCGTGAGGCGGCGCTGAAAGCCGTTGATCTCGATGTGGTGGAAGGTATACCCCGCCTTGGTGACCAGGCCGTATTCCATGCCTTCCCGCCGGCCGGCAAAGTGGATGTCGGCGGTGGGATCGGCCTGTTTGAGCGCCCCGGCAATGGCCAGGGCCGGATTGATGTGGCCGGCGGTGCCGCCGGCGGCGATCAGGACGCGCATGGAATGGTCGACCTCGCTTTCATTCACGGTATGCAAAACAAGTATGCCGGACTTCGGGGCGCGCATATCAGACGCCCGTCTGCTGACGGCGGCGGTACAAGGTGCGGGACGTCTTGCCGTGCAGGCGCCGCATGAGTTCCTCCTGCCGGCGCTGGAGCTGCGCCTGCATGCGGGCGTTGCCGGCGCGGGATACGCTGAGCAGGACGCCCATTTCCAACAAAAGCAGCAAAAGACTGGTACCGCCCGAAGAGAAGAAGGGCAGGCTGATGCCGGTGTTGGGGATCGTGGCGGTGACGACGCCGACGTGGAAAAACACCTGCCAGGCGATCTGGGCCGTGATGCCGATGCCCAGCATGGTGCCCAGGTAGTCGGGCGCGCGCAGCGCCACCAGGATGCCCAGCACGATGAGCGCCGCAAACAGCACGATGCACAGCACCGCGCCGATGAAGCCAAGCTCCTCACACAAAACCGAGAAGATGAAGTCGTTGGTGGCTTCGGGCAGCCAGAGCTGTTTTTGCCGGCTGTTGCCGATGCCAAGACCGAACAAGCCGCCCGAGGCAATGGAGTACAGGCTTTGGGTGGTCTGGTAGTCCAGTTCCACCTCGCTTTCAGCAAAAAGGCCCCAGGCGCCCAGGCGTTCATTGGCCACGTCGTTGCCTTCGGCCGTGAGCATCAGATACAACGCCCCCAGCGCCAGCGGCACCATGGCCGGCATCCAGCGCAGCGCGCAGCCGCCGCAGACCAGCATGGTGCCCACAATGACGCACACGAGCATAATGGCCGAGTTATGGGGTTCCAGGCGAAGCAGGACCAGCACGGGCATGATGGGCAAAAGCGGAAAGATCATGCCGTGGACCAGGGTCTTGCGCTGTTCGTAGTGATGGTCGGTGTACAAGGCAACGCCCAGCACCGCCATGAACTTGGCGATCTCGGAAGGCTGGACCGTGGTGCCGAACATATACACCCAGCGGTGTACGTTGTTGAGCTCCTCGCTGTACAGGGCCCAGATCAGAAGGATGATCAGGATCACATACATGTGCCAGTACACATGGCGCAGGGCGTGGTAATCGATGTAGGACACAAGGAACATGCCCGCGATGCCCAGCACCGCCACGCCTACCTGAGGGGCTATGTAATGGTAGATGTCGCCGAAGTTGTAGTAGGCCGTGACATAGCTGGCGGAAAACAGCATGATGAGCCCGTAGACCAGCACCAGCAGCAGTATGCCCACAAAGCCCCAGGAAACAGGGCCGCGGTCCTGCTTGCGATACAGCGCGTCACGAAAAAATCGGATGAGGTTGCCGAAGGCGAAGTCCAGAAATTGTGCGGCGGTCAAAGGCGGCCTCCTCCTTTCAGATCAAAGAGACAAGGCGGGCTTGCCTCAGGCCAGGTACAGGTAGAAAAGCCCCAGCGCCACGCCAATGACCGCGATCAGGCTGAAGAAGGCGTCGATGCGGGCCTCCTTCCAGCCGCGCATCTCGAAAGCGTGGTGGATGGGCGTCATGCGGAAAATGCGCTTGCCGTGGGTCAGCTTGAAGTACACGCGCTGGATGACCACGGTCATGGCGTCCCAGATAAAGACGATGGAAAAGAAGAACACCAGTTCGGGCCGGCCCATGACAAAGGCCAGCGCCGTGACCATGCCGCCCAGGAACATACTGCCGGTATCGCCCATAAAGACCTTGGCGGGATAGAAGTTCCAGACCAAAAAGCCCGCGCAGGCAGCGGCGGTGGCGGTGGACAGCACGGCGGCGTGATAGAACCCCAGCATGCTGGCGGCCAAAAGATAGCCCAGCATGGAGACAAAGGTCACGCAGGAGCAAAGGCCGTCCAATCCGTCGGTGAGGTTGACGGCGTTGACCAGGAAAATGATGCCGAAAAAGGCGATGGGATAATATAGCAGCCCCAGGTCCACGGCGCCGATGCCCGGCACCATGATGATGGTGGTCATAAGCCCTAAGCTGTACAGCCCGGCCATGAAGCAGCCGGTGACCAGGAACTGCAGGACCAGCTTCTGCCAGGCAAGCAGGCCCAGGTTGCGGTGGCGGACCACCTTGACAAAGTCATCCAAAAAGCCGATGAACCCGGACCCGAACGCCAGAAACAGCACCAGAAGCCCGGCCTGCACCTGCTGCGGCGCAAGCAGTTCGGGCGCACGGGCGGACAGCCCCGCGTACACCAGCCCGGCGGCCAGCAGCACACCCAGGATAAAACACAGCCCGCCCATGGTGGGCGTGCCCTGCTTTTTATTGTGCCAGGTGGGGCCGTCTTCACGAATGGTCTGGCCAAAGTGCAGGCGGCGCAGCGCCGGGATCACAAAAAAGCCCGAGCCGGCGGTGATGCAAAAGGCAGCGATGGCCGCCGCGACGAGCATCCAGGACACGATCATCCCCATGTGGTAATTCCCCCAAAAAATCACAGTTTACGCTTGGTCCGGCAGCAGCGCGTACAGCTGTTCCAGCGCCTGCTCAAACTGCATGGCGTGGCTGGCCTTGGCCAGCACCAGGTCGCCGGGGCGCAGTTCGGACCTTAGATATTCTACTACTTCCTGTGTATTTTGGCAATGCACTGTGGGAATTTTTTGCCCGGCGGCCTCGGCCATGGCGGCGCTGCGCTCCCCCACCGCCACCAGAAGGTCGGCGGCGTCGGCGGCCAGGACGCCGGTCTGGCGGTGGGCCTGCTCGCTCACCGCGCCCAGCTCGAACATATCCCCCAGCAGGGCCACACGGCGTCCGCCGGGGCCGGGCGTGCGGCTGCGCAGCACGTCCAGCGCCGCGCGCATGCTGTCCGGGCTGGCGTTGTAGCAATCCTCGATGAAGGTGATGCCGCCGTGTTCCACCACGTGCTGGCGCATGCCGGTGGTGCGGTAGTCGGCCAGGGCCGCGGCGGCTTTGGCCGCGTCCAGACCCAGGCGGGTGGCGGCCGCATAGGCGGCCAGGGCGTCGTAGACGGTGTGCAGCCCTTCGGTGGGGATGTGCACCGCAAAATTGCCGTATTGGGCATCTTGCAGCGTGAAGTCGGTGCCGTCCGCCGCCGCGCGCACGTCCACCGCACGCACGTCGGCGCTCTCGCTGTTCACGCCGAACCAGACCGGGCGAAGCCGGGCGGGCAGGTCCGCCCCGGGCAGCAGGTCGTCGTCGGCGTTGAGGACCAGAGGCGCGCCGTCGGGCAGACCCTGGCAGATCTCCAGCTTTGCCTTCAGTATATTCTCGCGGGTGCCCAGGTTTTCCAGGTGGGAGACCCCGATCATCGTGATGATGCCGGCGGAGGGGCGGGCCGTGCGGGTCAGGCGGGCGATCTCGCCCAAGGCGCTCATGCCCATTTCCACCACGGCGTAGCGGGTGGAATCCTCGAGGCGGAACAGCGTGTTGGGCAGGCCGATCTCGTTGTTCTGGTTGCCCTCGGTCTTAAGGGTAGGCCCAAAGGCGGACAGCACCGCATAGCAGAATTCCTTGGTGGTGGTCTTGCCCACCGACCCCGTGACGCCGATCATGACCGGGTCAAACAGGGTGCGGTAGTTGGACGCCATGCGCAGCATGGCCATGTGGCTGGAGGGGGTGACGACCAGATGGTCCTCCGGCACGCCGTCCACGGGATGGTTGGCGATGATATACTCGGCCCCGGCCTGATACGCACCGACCGCAAAGTCGTGGCCGTCCACCCGCGCGCCGGGAAAGCAGACGAATACGCAGCCGGGGGCCACCTTGCGGCTGTCGGTGACCACCGAGGTGATGGGGACGGGACGGGCCAGCGTCAGGCCGGCCAGAAGTTCGTTGGCATGGATGGGTCTCATTCGGTTCCCTCCTGTGAAGCGTCGCCGGACGCCTCGGTTTTCAGTGTGATGATCGTGCCGTACTCCACGCTGGTGCCGGCGGCCACATCCTGGGAGGTGACCTTGCCGTTCTCATCGCCGTCGATCTTGACGTTGAGGTTGGCCGAGCGCAGCAGCTGCTCGGCAAAGGCGGCGGTCTTGCCGGTGGCGTCGGGTACGGTGGTCATGGTGCCGGTGGTGGATTCGGTATAGAAGTACACAGTGGACCCGGCGGGCACCTGGGCGCCGGTGACCGGGTACTGGTAGATGATGTCGGTGCCCGAACCGATGATCTGATGCCCCAGTCCCAGCTTGTTCAGATCGGTCTGCGCGCTGGACCAGCGGCGGCCGATGGCGTTGGGCACCTTGACCGATTCGGGTTCCACATAATCGGCGTCCCGCTCAATGCCAAGATATGGCGCGATCTCGCTGATGATGTTGCCGATCATGGGGGCCACGATCTCGGAGGCAAAATCCTCGATCCAGCGCGGGTCGTCCAGCACCGCAAAGACCAGGATCTCGGGGTCGTCGGCGGGCAGGATGGCCGCAAAGCTGATCTGCTTGTGGTAGTCGCCGTCCGAGCGCTCGGTGCGGTCCAGCTGCTCGGCGGTACCGGATTTGCCGCCGATGGAATACCCGGCCACATAGACGTTGCGGCAGGAATAGCCGTCCTGGCCGTTGCCCACGTTATTCTCCATCATGGCGCACAGCTGGGCGCTCACTTCCTCGGAGATGACCTGGCGGCGGATGGTGGGCTGGGTCTCGCTGAGGACGTTGCCGTTGTTGTCGATGATGCTGCCCACCACATAGGGCGTGACCAGGTAGCCGCCGTTGACCACGGCCGAGACGGCGGTGGCCATCTGGATGGCCGTGATCTTCTGGGTCTGGCCGAAGGAGGTGGAATACAGGTCGGTGACCGTCTTTTCCATATCGGCCTGGGTCTTGGAGATGCCCTTGGACTCATAGGGCAGGTCGATGCCGGTGGTCTCGGTCAGGCCAAAAGCCTGGTAATAGTCGTAGAAGAGTTTGGGCGTCATGAGCTCGGCCACCTGGATGAAATAGAGGTTGCAGCTTTCTTCCAGCGCGCCGGCCATGTCCAACGGGCCGTGAATATTGCCCTGGGCGCAGCCGTACTTGTGCTCCCATACGGTGCCGGGGTTGACCACCAGGCTGCCGTTGCAGTAAAAGACCTGGCTGGCGTCCATCAGGCCGGAGTCCAGCGCCGAGGCGGCCGTGACCAGCTTGAACACCGAGCCCGGGTAATACAGCTCGGTGACGCTTTTATTCTTCCACTGCGCTTCCCGCAGATACCCTTGCAGGACGCTGTATTCGTCGGAGGAAAGGATGCCGTCCTCCACGATGGAGGCCACGTTGTCCTCGCCCAGGCGGGACTGGAGCAGGTCGATCTCCTCGTCTGTCAGCGTCTCATCCTCCAGGATGGCGGCGATCTCGGTGTCCTGGATCGTGTAGGGGTCGTTGGGGTCGAACTGGCTCATGGTGGCCATGGACAAAACGGCGCCGGAGTTCACGTCCATCACGATAACGGTGCCGCGGTTCTGGACGCTGTATTCGGCCAGGGCCTGGCCCAGATATTTTTCCACCACAGCCTGGACATTGTCGTCGATGGTCAGCACCAGGTTGCCGCCGTCGATGGCGTCATAGGTCACGGCTTCGTCGGTCTGGAAGTCGTAGCCCCAGGGGTTCTGACTGCTGATGCGCCGCCCGGGCGTGCCGGCCAGAACGTCCTCGTAATAGTATTCCAGGCCGTACATACCCTCGCCGTCCGAGTTGAGGAAGCCCAGCACCGAGGACAAAAACGAACCGTAGGGATAGTTGCGGGTGGAGGTCTCCTCGGTGTACAGGCGCAGGGTGGTGGCCCAGTCCTCTTCGGGTGCGCCGGGGGTCAGGGCGCGCTTGGTATTGGCGTATTCCACCAGGGCGTTCTTGGTGGGCAGATCCACGCCCTTGGCGATGATCTTATACTGGCTGTCGGTGTCGGTGAGCTTTTCCAGAATGCTTTCCGCCGTGACCGTGCCGCCCAGCAGCTCGGACAGATCGTCGGCCATTTGGGCCGCAAAATCCTGGTTGGAGCGGGACGGGTCAACGACGATGTTCCACACCGTGGTGCTCTTGGCCAGGACCTTGCCGGTGGAGGTGTAGATACTTCCCCGGGCGGCGGAGATGACCTCGTCCGAGAGCTGCTGCTGCGCGGCGCTGATGCGGTAATTGTCCGGGTCGCGCAGCTGCAGGGCGTACAGCTGATAGACCAGCAGGCCCATGCCGAAGATGATGAACGCCGACACCAGCAGCAGCGTGCGCACGCGCAGGGCGTTGTTGATGGGGTGGCGAGGGGGGAATGAGCGATCCGGCCGCGCGGGGCGGCGGTCGTTGGAGCCGGGATTTTGCTGCATAAGGCGGAGGTCCTTCCGTTTTGAAGTGTTCTTATAAAATGGCAAAAAGCGTGCCCCGACGCGGGATGCACGCTTTTGGGCGCTGTTGCGATGTTACGGGTCAAAATTGCCGATCAGGCTCAGGGCGGCGGTGTACAGCCCGTCCACGAACTTGGCGGCGTCCGAATCGCTTTTCTCGATGACGCTTTCGTCGTCCAGGCGGATATAGTTGATCTGGCTGGGGTCGGTCTTGACCAGGCCCAGACGGGCGGCCGCCTCGTCGATGTTGGCGGAGTTGGAGATGTCGTCCATCTTGGTGGACAGATAGTTGTAGGTGGTGGCGGCGGTGGCCAGGTCGGCCTTGGTGGAGTCCACCTCGCCGCACAGCTCGGTCAGCTTGGCCTGGCTGGCCACGATCGCGGTGATCAGCCCCAAAAGCACCGCCAGGCCCAGCACGGACGCCACCTGCCGGGCGATGTCACGCACACGGCTCAGGGCAAAGCGCCCGCCCCGCACCACGCGCACCCGGGGCGCGCGGTGAACGGGCGTGGTTTGTTGGATCTTGTAAGCTGCATTGGTCATGTGGGTATCCTCTCTCAACGCAGGCAGCCGGTCGGCGGGGCTGCCATCAGTTCTTTTCCAGCACGCGCAGTTTGGCCGAGCGGCTGCGGCGGTTCTGTTCCAGTTCCTGTTCGTCCGCCTCGATGGGGTGGCGGGTGATCAGCGTGGCTTTGGCCACGCCCCCGCAGGTGCACACGGGCTGTTCAGGCGGGCAGGTGCATTTTTGCGCCCAGCGGCGGAATTTGTTTTTGACCAGGCGGTCCTCCAGGCTATGGAAGGTGATGACACACAGCCGCCCGCCGGGAGCCAGACGGTCAAACAGGGCGTCCAGGCCTTCGTTCAGGGCATCCAGTTCGCCGTTGACCGCGATGCGCACGGCCTGGAAGGTCCGGCGCGCCGGGTTTTTGTTTTTGCGGCGTTCCTTGGCGGGCATGGCGGCCGCCACTGCGTCCGCCAGCTGCAAGGTGGTGGCGATGGGCTGCGTCTGGCGCAGCTGCACGATCTTGCCGGCGATGGACCAGGCGTAGGGTTCCTCGCCGTAATCCCGCAGGATACGGGCCAATTCCTCTCGCGGCAGGGTGTTCACAAGGTCGGCGGCCGTGGGGCCCTGCTGGCTCATGCGCATGTCCAGCGGAGCGTCGGCGTGGTAGGAAAAGCCGCGCTCGGCCTCGTCCAGCTGGTGGCTGGACACGCCGAGGTCGAGCAGCGCGCCATTGATCGCCGGGATGCCCAGCTCGTCCAATACCGAAGCCGCCTGACGGAAGTTGGCTCTGACCACCAGGGCGGGAAGACCCTTAAGCCTTTCGGTGGCGGTTGCCACCGCATCCGGGTCCTGATCGAGTGCGATCAGCCGCCCTGTGGTCAGGCGCTTTGCGATCTCGCGGGAATGCCCCGCCCCGCCGGCGGTGCCGTCCAGGTAAATGCCGGCGGGGTCGATGGCCAGCCCGTCAAGACAGGGCTGCAACAGTACTGGGATGTGGGAAAATTCCATAGCGATTTCCTTTTTTGCGGCAAGGATCAGAAGTCCAGATCCTCCATCGCCGCGGTGAAGTCCTCATCCGAATCGGCCTGGTTCGCGTCCCATGCGGCCGTGGCCCAGATCTCGGCAAAGGTGCGGTTGCCGATGATGGTCACATCGTGGTCCAGGTTGGCGTAGCGCCGCAGCTCGGCGGGCAGCTGGATGCGGCCCTGCTTGTCCGGCGTGACCTCGCACGCCGAGGAATAGAGCATGCGGCTGACCTGGCGGCCTTTGACAAGACCTTTTTCGGCAATGCGCTCGGCCACTTTCTCGAACTCTTCCACCGGGAAAGCCGCCAGGCAGTGGTCCAGCCAACGGGCCACGATAAAGGTCTCGCCCATTCCGTCACGGAACTTGGCCGGGAAGTTCAACCGGCCCTTGGCGTCGACGGCGTAGTCGAAACGTCCCACGAACATGGTTGAAAACTCCCCCTTTCTGCCAAATTCAGTTTGTTTTTCACGTTCAGCCGTCGGGCCGTTGTTGAAAACCCTGTTGAAAGTGTGGAAAACTACCCACTTTTAACCGCGGTTAACCATTTTTCCCCACAGCTGTACCATCATAGTACCAAATTACAGGGCAAAAAGCAAGCCCGCGGTGCAAAAAAACACCGTGGGCAAGGATATTTCACAAAGTGGGGCGCCGTGGGGAGCCGGTGGGGAACCGGGGCTCTCCCCCGCCCCGGAGCGTCGCCCAAAGGGGTCTTGCAGGGCGTTGCCAGTCTTGGCCCCGCCGTGGAAAAGCCTGTGGAAAAGCCGGGCAAAACCCGCGGTTTTTCCGCACGACCCGCCAGGGCATGCAAAAAGCCGCCCTTTCCCCGAACGGGAAAGAGCGGCTTATGTAAGACTGCCTTATTTTTTGCCGGAGGCGCCGCGCAGACCGCGGGCGGCGGCGTTGCGCAGGTTCATCCGGGTGTTCTTGATGTCGGCCACGCTGCGGGCCAGCACTTCCTCGGAGTTTTTGAGGATGGTCTCGCAGTAGTTGGTGGCGCTGCGGTTGATCTCCTTGGCCTGGGCCTGGGCGGCGGTCAGGATCTCCACCGCGCGCTGCTGGGCGCGCTTAACGATCTCCTGGTCGGAGACAAGGCCCCGAGCCCGTTCCTCGGCCTGATGGATGATGCCGTCGGCCTCGGCGCGAGCGCCCTTGATGATCTGTTCGCGGTCGTTGACGATCTTTTTGCTGTCCCGGATCTCGTCGGGCAGGTTGTTGCGCACCTCGTCGATGATGTCCCGCATGCGGTCCACATCCACCACCCGCTTGGAAGCGGCAAAGGGCACGGCGGTGCCTTCTTCCAGAGTTTCCTCCATCAGTTCAAGCAATTCTTCCACATTCATGTCGGTTCTCCCCTCTCATAACGGCTGACCAGGATCTTGCCATACTTGTATTGTTTTGCCAGCACCAGGTCCTCGGCCCGGGGCGGCAGCTCAGCGTCCAGTTCGCTTTCACACAGGACCACGCCGCCCGGCGCCACGCTGCGGGACAAAACCGGCAGCACCCGGGCCAGGGTGCCGTGGCCGTACGGCGGGTCCAGCAGCACAAGGTCAAACGGTCCACGGGTCGTGTGCAGGTAGTTGAAGGCGTCCCCGCAGCAGACGCGGGCTTTGTCCTGCACCTGGGCGGCGCGGCAGTTGGCGTTGACGACGCGCACGGCGTCGGCGCTTTGGTCCACAAAGATGCATTGGGCGGCCCCGCGGGACAAAGCCTCGATGCCCAATTGCCCGCTGCCGGCAAACAGGTCCAGCACCCGGGCGCCGGGGATCAGGAACTGCACGCTGGAGAACATGGCCTCCTTGACGCGGTCGATGGTGGGCCGGGTGATGTCCTCACCCGGCAGAGCGGCCAGGGTCTTGCCCCGGGCCGAACCGGCGATCACCCGCATGGGCGGCGCCCTCCTTTCCGTCGGCCGGGTCCGCCGGCCGATTGGTCACACTTTATTATGGGGCCTTTGGGGGTGGTTGTCAAGTCGAAATCAGCGTCGGAACGACTTTTGAACGACTTTCAGCCCCGCAAAGCGTTGTAAATTTTTTCGGCCTTGGCGTGGCTGATGCCCTTGACCTCTTCCAGGTCCGAAATGGACGCCGCCTTGACCGCCCCCACCGTTTTGAAATGAGCCAGCAGCGCGGCCGAGGTCTTTTCCCCCACGCCGGGCAAGGCCGTCAGGGTGGCGGCATAGGACCGCTTGTTCATCAGGCGTTTGCGGTAATCGTTGGCATAGCGGTGGGTCTCGTCCTGGATGGCCGTGACAAAGGTAAAGATGTTGCGGTGGCGGTTGATGGCGATCTCGCCCCCGGCGTCGTCCACGATGGCCCGGGTGCGGTGGTGGTCGTCCTTGACCATGCCGAAGGTGGGCACGTGCTCGAGGGCCGTGCCCCGCAGCGCCGCCCGCACCGCCGACACCTGCCCCCGGCCGCCGTCGATGAGCAGCAGGTCGGGCAGGGATGCAAACTGGTTGGACGGGCCGTCCGGCTTGTCGCCCCGGCGGGCGGCCTCGTACTCTTCGGCGCGGCGGGCCAGGGTCTCGGCCAGGGAGGCGTAGTCGTCGGTGCCCGCCACCTGGCGCATTTTGAAGCGGCGGTATCCGCTGCGGTAGGGCTTGCCGTCCTTGAACACCACCATGCCGCAGACGCTGGAGCCGTCGCCCCAGTTGGAAATGTCGTAGCTTTCGATCAGGCGAGGCGGCGCTTGCAGGCCCAGGACCTGGGCCGCTTCTTCCAGCAGCTTTTCCTCCCGGGTATAGCGGCCGCTCTCCCGCCCCAGGCGCTCCACGGCGTTGGTGTAGGCCATGGTCACCAGTTTGGCGATATCGCCCCGCTGGGGCACGTACAGTTCCACCTTGGCGCCCCGGGCCTCGCTCAGGGCCTGGGCCAGGGCGTCGGCGTCCTCGGGCAGGGCGTCCACCGCCACGGTGCGGGGCACGCTTTCGCCGTCGAGATAGTATTGGGGCAAAAATTCTTCCCGTACGGCATTGATGTCCGCCGTGTCGTGAAAGACAAATTCCCGCTTGTCGGTCAGGCGGCCTTCCCGGTAACGCAGCACGGCCGCGCACACAGCCCGACTGGTCCCGGCCAGGGCGATGACATCCATCTCGGCGCCGCTTTCCATGACCACCTTCTGCCCGGCGGCCACCCGCTCGATGGCGGCGATCTGGTCCCGCAGCAAAGCGGCAGTCTCAAAGTCCAGGCGGTCCGAGGCGGCCTGCATGCGCTCTTTGAGCTGGCGCAGGATGTCCTTTTTGCCATGGCGGATCATTTGCAGCGCCCCCTGCACGGCCTCGTTGTAGGCCTGGCAGGTGATCTTGCCGCTGCACACGGCCATGCACTTGCCGATGTGGGCGTTGAGGCAGGGTCGGCCTTTGCCGATGTCCCGGGGGAATTCTTTGTTGCAGCGGGGCAGCAAAAAGCAGTCCTGGGCGGTCTCGACCATTTCCCGCACCGCAAAGGAGGAGGTAAACGGCCCGATGTAGTCGGCGTTCTCGTCGTCCTTCTGCAAGACGGCGGACACCCGGGGCCAGTCGCCCCGGGTCACCTTGACGTAGCTGTAGCCCTTGTCGTCCTTGAGCAGGATGTTGTACTTGGGGGTATGGGCCTTGATCTGACTGGCTTCCAGCACAAGAGCTTCGAACTCGCTCTGGCAGACAATGACATCAAAGTTGAAGGCGTGGGCGATCATCTGGGTGACCTTGGCGTCGTGGGGCACGCCCTCGCGGAAATATTGGGACACACGGGTGCGCAGGCGCTTGGCCTTGCCGATGTAGATGATCTCGTCCGATTTGTCGCGGATGATGTACACCCCCGGCAGCAGCGGCAGCATACAAGCCTTTTTGTACAGTTCTTGCTTGGTCATAACCCACCTGATAAAACAGAATAAGGCCGGGTGGTATGACCCACCCGGCCGAGAAGTGCGTTGGGATTATTCGGAGAAGCCGGAGTTGACCAGCTTGACCAGACCGTCCACGGCAGCCTGCTCGTCGGTGCCGTCGGCGATGATGCGGATGGTGGTGCCGCCCACGATGCCCAGGCTGAGCACGCCCAGCAGAGACTTGGCGTTGACGCGGCGCTCTTCTTTCTCGACCCAGATGGAAGATTTATACTCGTTGGCCTTCTGGATGAAGAAGGTAGCCGGACGAGCGTGCAGACCAACCTGATTCTCAACGGTAACTTCTTTAACGTACATAGCTATTCTCTCCTACTTTGTGAAAATAATACGCCCAAGTTCTACTACCGCGGGCAAGTTTCAGGCGGTGTGTGCACAATGGGTCCGCCCGGATGATTTTATTTTATCCCATTTGTTCGACTTTGTACAGTGGAAAATTCGAAATTTGGCAGGATTCCGCATTTCCGACAAAGCGCAACGGCCATCTTTGTACAAGTTCACCAGTTATTTTTCAACAATGTTGTTGAGGACCACGAAAAATCGTTATTTTTTTGTAATCAATCCCGGATTTTATTCGCTGCGTAGACATATTTCAGTTCCCGGCAAAGTTGCAGGGCCCGGGGGTCATTCTGGGGGTCAAACACCCGCAGCACGCTGTCGAACCGATAGCCGGCGCGCAGGTACAGCCCCAGCGCCGGGCGGTTGCAGTCCAATACGGCAAGCCAGGGATTCGGGTGCTCAGGCAGCTTTTTACGCGCAAATTCCAATAACCGCGCGCCGATGCCCCGCCCCTGGGCCGAGGGGTGCACGTACAGCCGACCGATCTCCCCTGTTTTGTGGCAGACCCCCACAAGGGCGTCCGGCTCGCCGGCCGTGCTGTGCAGGTAGAAGGCCCAGCCCCCGGCACGGTCGGCTTCCAGTTCGGCCCGCATGGCCGGGGCGTCGTGCTCGGCGATGTAGGCCGGCGTGCAGATGCCGCCGCACATGCCCCGCCAGGCCGCGGCATAGATCTGAGCGGCCGCGTCCAGGGCCGCGTCGGTGCGGATGAGTTCGGCCCGCTCGCTGCGCTTCCAGCGGCCGGGGCGCAGCGGATGGCGCATACACCAGTCCTCGTACAGGTCGGGGCGGCGGGCGGCCGTGCGCTGGTGGGACTGCCGGGCCCGCCAGGCGCCGATCTTTTCGTGGTCGCCGGTGAGCAGCACAGGCGGCACGGCGCGGCCCTCCCACACTTCGGGGCGGGTATATTGGGGGTATTCCAGCAGACCGTCCCAGTGGCTTTCTTCCTGGTAGCCCTGGGCTTCGGCCAGAACGCCGGGTTGCAGGCGCAGCACGCTGTCCGCCACCACCAGGCTGGCCAGTTCGCCACCGGTGAGCACATAGTCGCCGATGGAGATCTCCTCGTCGGCAAAGGCTTCGATGACGCGCTCGTCGATGCCCTCATAATGGCCGCAGACCAGGGTCAGAGCGTCGCACTTGGCCAGGCGCTTGGCGATCTTTTGGGTGTAGGGCTGCCCGCCCGCCGTCATGAACACGATATGCGGGCGCGGGCGGCCCTGTTCTTCACATTGACGGATGACCTCCCGCAGGCAGTCGGCCACTGGCTGGGCGTACAGCACCATGCCGCAGCCGCCGCCGTAGGGATAGTCGTCTGTCTGGCGCTGCTTGTTGAGGGTATAGTCCCGGATCTGATGGCAGTGGGCCTCGAACAGGCCGCGGGAGGCGGCCCGGCCCAGGATGCTGGCTTCGAGAAAGCTGCGGCACAGGTCCGGGAACAAGGTCACGATATCGATGCGCATGGGTTCACTCCTCGTCGCCGTTGACAGCCGGGCCGAACATGCCGTCGATGGGCCGCACATACACCGCGCGGCCGGCCACGTCCACCCGGTCCAGAAATTCCGGCACCGCCGGGAACAGATACTCCTGCCCGTCGTCGGCGCGCACGGTGTACACGTCATGGGCCGCCGGGCGCTCGATGGCCGCGATGGTCCCATATACCCGGCCGGTGTCGGCGTCGGCGACGGCGCAGCCGATCAAATCGTCGATGAAATAGCGGCCCTTGGGCAATTTAGCGTCCGCCTTGGCGAAATAATAGGTGCGCCCCACCAGGGCGCGGGCGGCGTCCATATCCTCGACGCCGCCCAGGCGCACGAGCAGCATGCTGCCCTGGGCGCGCACGCCCAGCAGCGGGGTCTCGCCCTCGCCCCGGGCCGTGGCATACAGACGGCGGATGTGGGACAGAAAGGCCGCGCCGTCGCACAGCGGCTGGGCCTTGAGTTCGCCGCGCACCCCGTGGGTGGTGACGAATTTGCAAGCGGGCAGAAAGTCAGCCATCAAGCAACCTCCGTTCTTGGCATGGCATGGAAAAAGCGGACCAACAAAAAAGCACCTTGCCCGCGGGCAAAGTGCTGCGCAAGGCGGCGGAGGTTCAGTCGATCTCCACCACCACTTTTTCGCCCTGGCGGACGGCGGCGGCGCGCATGACAACGCGGATCGCCTTGGCAATGCGGCCCTGTTTGCCGATGACACGGCCCATGTCGCTTTCGGCCACGCTGAGGTGGTAAACGACGGTGCCGTCCTCACGGGCAGGGTCGACCGTGACCCGCACCGCGTCCTTGTCCTCGACAAGGCCGCGGGCAACGGCAATCAGCAGTTCCTGCATCTGGGGTCCCTCCCTTACGCGTGACAGGTTACAGGATCTCGGCCTTCTTGAACAGAGCGCGGACCGTGTCGGTGGGCTGAGCGCCGTTGGCCAGCCACTGCTTGGCCTTGTCGGCGTCGATCTTCACGACGGAAGGCTCGGTGGTGGGATCGTAGTAGCCGATCTCCTCAATGAAACGGCCGTCGCGGGCAAAGCGGCTGTCAGCCACCACAACGCGGTAGAAGGGGTTCTTCTTGGCGCCCAGACGGCGCAGACGGATCTTGACCATGGTGTGTTCCTCCAAAATTTCTGTCGTTCTTGACGGCCCCGGTACGGGTCCGGCGTTCATATCTATATCCGACCCGTTGCCGGGAGAGATAACCTTGTTGTTCAGCGCAGGCCCTTGAGCCCGCCCAGGCCGCCGAAGCTGCGCATGAAGCCCTTGGGGTTGCGCTTGGCCTTTTTCATCATCTTCTGCATCATTTCAAACTGACGCAGCAGCTTGTTCACTTCCTCGACGGTGCGGCCGCTGCCCGCGGCGATGCGGCGCTTGCGCTTGGGGTTGATGATGGACGGATGTTCCCGCTCGGCCGGCGTCATGGAGTAGATGATGGCCTCGATGTGGGACATGGCTTTCTCGTCGATCTGATCGGGGTCGATCTGGTTGCCGCCGGGCAGCATACCCAGCAGCGCCGCCGCGCCGCCCATCTTTTTGATCTGGGCGAACTGGGCCAGCATGTCGTTGAGGTCGAACTTGTTCTCCATCATGCGGCGGGCGGTCTCTTCGGCAGCTTTGTCGTCCTGCACCGCCTGGGCCCGCTCGATGAGAGAGAGCACGTCCCCCATGCCCAGAATGCGGCTGGACATGCGGGCGGGATAAAAGGGTTCGAGGTCTTCCAGCTTTTCGCCGGTGCCCTGGAAGTAGATGGGCTTGCCGGTGACGGCCAGCACCGAAAGCGCCGCGCCGCCGCGGGTGTCGCCGTCGGTCTTGGTCAGAACGACGCCGCTGATGCCCACCTTCTCGTTGAAGGTCTTGGCCACGTTGACGGCTTCCTGGCCGGCCATGGCGTCCACCACCAGAAGGGTCTCGTCCACTTCCACGGCCTGCTTGATGCGCACCAGCTCGCTCATGAGCTCGTCGTCGATCTGCAAACGGCCGGCGGTGTCCAGGATCACGATGTCGTACCCGTGGTCCCGGGCGTGGGCCATGGCCTTGGCGGCGATGAGCTCGGGCTTTTCGGTGCCCATCTCAAACACCGGCACGCCGGCCTGCTGGCCCACGATGCGCAGCTGGTCGATGGCGGCGGGGCGGTAGATATCGCAGGCCACCAGCAAAGGGCGGCGGCCCTGGGCGCGGTAGAACTTGCCCAACTTGGCCGCGTGGGTCGTTTTGCCGTTGCCTTGCAAGCCACACATCATGAGCACGGTCTGACCCTTGTTCTTGATGTGCAGGGTCTGGGGTTCCTCGCCGCCCATCAGGCGGGTCAGTTCCTCGTTGACGATCTTGACCACCTGCTGGGCGGGGGTCAGACTTTCCATGACTTCCTGGCCCATGGCCCGCTCGGACACCTGGGCGCAGAAGTCCTTGGCCACCTTGTAGTTGACGTCGGCTTCCAGCAGCGCCATGCGCACTTCCCGCATGGCGGCCTTGATGTCGGCCTCGTTCAGCTTGCCCTTGCCCCGCAGCTTTTTGAACACGCCGGACAAACGCTCGCTCAAAGATTCAAATGCCATTGTGTTCCCTCCCTCAGGCGTTCAGACGTCGGATGATGGAAAGCATCTCGTCGGTATCGCGGGCGATCTGGGGCACCGGGGTGAACAGGCCCGTGTTGCAGCAGCGTACCTCCATGACCAGCTGTTCCAGCCGGTCCAGGTCGGCGCGCTGGGCGGCGTCCCGCCGGGCATAGCCCAGGTTGTTTTCCATCGCGGTCAGGGTGGCCTCGCCATGCTTGATGGCGTCGCGCACACCCTGGCGGGTGATACCGTAGTTTTCGGCGATCTCGGCCAGGGACAGGTCCTGGTCGTAATACTCGGTGAGGATGGCGCGCTGCTTTTCGGTCAGGATCGGACCGTAGTAATCCAGCAGCACCGAAAAGGTCAGGTCTTTCTGGCTTTTGCCGGCCATTGCGCCGCCCCCTTCCCCGTTGGCTGTGAGCCGATGTAAAGCAGTTTCCTTTACAGCAGATGAATTATACCACCCGCCGGCCCCCGTGTCAAGAAAAAATTGCGTTCGGATGCGCACAGGCTCGTGTTTTGTGCGCCAAAGGCAGATTTTGTGGCCGCGAGGGGGTGCACAGACGGCCGAAATATGCTATAATGGTACAACATTTGACGAAAACGAAACCGCCGAAAGGAAGGTGGACCCTCTTGGCCATCCTGCAAAGCTATTATCAGGATGTATATAAGTGCCCCGTGGTACGACTGAGCGGGTATTCCGGCCGGCACGGGCTGGACGCCACCATCCTGGCGTATCTGGATTTCGGCGGCGCGACCGGCACCTGCAAGGACGGCGTGGCCGAGACCATGCTCGCCTTTGCCACCGAGCGGGGCACTTTGCAGCCCGGCATGCCGGTGGTGGAAGCCAGTTCCGGCAGCTTTGGCGCGGCGCTGGCCGTGTCCTGCGCCACCACCAACCACCCCTGCATCCTGGTCGTGCCCAGCAGCCTGCCCGCCGCCCGGCGCCAGCATTTGCAGAATCTGGGCGCGCGCATCGTGGTATGCGCCCGCGGCGGACGCAAGGCCCTGGAACAGGTGGCCATTGATACCGCCAAGCGCTGCAACGGGTATTACACCAATTATTTTGCCAACGACGACAACCCCGAATACCACCGCCGGGTCACCGGGCCCCAGATCCTGAAGGCCTGCGGCGACGCCATCGACGCGGTGGTCATCGGGGTGGGCAGCGGCGGCACCATCACGGGTGTGGCCGAATACCTGAAAGCCTGGAACAGCATGATCCGCATCGTGGCCGTGGAACCCAGCGAGTGTGCGGCCATTTCGGGTGGGATGGTCCGCCAGCACGGCATCTCGGGCATCGGGCCCGGCTTTGTGCCAGAAAACTACAACCCCTATGTGGTGGACACGGTGCTGACCGTAAACACCGCCGACGCGGAACGCGCCGCCCGGGAGGCCTTGTTCTTTGACGGCGTTCCCGCCTGCACCAGCGCGGGCGCCACCCTGGCCGCGGCGGTCCAGCTGATGAACGCCGGCAAATCCAAGCGTCCGCTGTGCCTGTTCGCGGGACGGCGCACTTACGAGTAAGTCTGCCGTTCTTCCTCTTTATATATAAATAGGGAACAACATGAACCATCGAACCAGCCGCATCCTGATGTTTGCCAGTTTGCTGCTTACCCTCGTTTTTTTGGGTCTGTCCGCCCTGTTCCTGTCTGAACCGGAAACCGACATTGCGATCCCCCCATACGGCGATGGCGAAGTCAGCATCATTTATGAGACTCAGACCGTGGACGAAAACGGCCAGCCCGTGACCGTATACCGGGATGAGGACGGCAACGAAGTGGACGCCCCGGTTTTGCCTGCGGTCCATGCAGCCGAAACAGACCCGGTCGCCACGGTTTGTACCGCGCTGGCTTTTGCATGCCTGATCGGCGGACAGGTGCAGTATTTCCTGTTTTGCCGCTGCCCCCACTGCGGCCGCGGGCTGTGGCGGGTGCGTGGATTCGATATCACCTACTGCCCCGACTGCGGCGAAAAGCTGTAAAGTAAGTCTGCTTCACAGCCGCCTTTCCCTGTTTTCCTCTGACAAGATCCTGTTTGCATCGACATCCCCCGGGCGTTTTCGCCCGGGGGATGTCTGTTTGGCGCGGCGAGCATGGTATACTCGGGCTTTTGTCGGCATAGGGTTGGACAAAACCATCCGACAAGGGAGGCTTGCGTATGAAAGGTGACCCCGAGGAGCGTGCTCTGGCCGTGGGTGAGTATCTGGCGGGAAGCGGCGCGACGGTGCGGGCAGCCGCACGGGTATTTGGCGTGAGCAAGAGCACGATCTGGAAAGACCAGGCCAGGCTGCGGCGGCTGAACCCGGGGCTGTGGGCAGAGGTGCGCAAGGTCTTGCAGAAAAACAAGGCCGAGCGGCACCTGCGGGGCGGCGAAGCCACCCGCTGCAAGTACCTGCGCTGCGCCCGCCGGGACCACCCGCCC
Organism: Faecalibacterium sp. UBA1360; assembly: GCA_002306375.1. Classification (GTDB taxonomy): domain Bacteria; phylum Bacillota; class Clostridia; order Oscillospirales; family Ruminococcaceae; genus Gemmiger. Next base: position 80,575 of record DBRU01000016.1, on the reverse strand, counting down.
GACCCGAAGGGTGCACCCCCTGCCAAAACGCGCTGCGACGAGGCATCCGGGGCTTGCGCGGCGGCGACGTGGACAGTATAATAAGTACAAAAGCCGCCTTGCGGCAGATGCAAACGGGAAAGGTCGTGTTGGGATGAAGCGCACCGATTATATCAGCTGGGACGAATACTTTATGGGCATCGCGCTGTTGTCTGCCATGCGCAGCAAGGACAACAGCAGCCAGGTGGGGGCCTGCATCGTCAGCCCCGAAAACAAGATCCTCTCGCTGGGGTACAACGGCATGCCCATCGGCTGCAACGACGACGACATGCCCTGGGAACGGGAAGGCCCGGCGCTGGAGACCAAGTACATGTACGTCTGCCACGCCGAGCTCAACGCGATCTTGAATTCGGCCCACAGCGATCTGCGGGGCGCGCGTGTGTATGTGACCCTGTTCCCCTGCAACGAATGCGCCAAGAGCATCATCCAGAGCGGCATCAAAGAGATCGTGTATCTGTCGGACAAATACCACGACGCGGATATGAGCATTGCCAGCCGCCGTTTGCTGCGCATGGCGGGGGTCAGCTTCCGGGCGTACCAGCCCACGGGCCGGCAGATCAGCTTTACGGTATAAAACAAAGGGGACGTTTGGGAAATGAAAACCACCATCATCGGCATTGCCGGCGGCACCGGCAGCGGCAAGAGCACGCTGACCGCCCGGCTGCGGGAACACTTTGGCGAAAACGAGGTCAGCGTCATCAATCACGACAGCTACTACAAGCGCCACGACGAGATGACCTACGAGGAGCGCTGCAAGCTGAACTACGATCATCCCGATTCCTTCGACACCGCGCTTCTGGTCGAACACCTGCAGGCGCTGCGCCGAGGCGAAAGCGTTCAGGTGCCGGTGTACGACTACACCGTGCACAACCGCAGCGACCGCACCGAGACCGTGGCCCCGGCGCCGGTGGTGATCGTGGAGGGCATTCTGATCTTTGCGGCCCCCGAACTGTGCGACCTGATGGACCTGAAGGTGTTTGTGGACACCGACGCCGATGTGCGCATTTTGCGGCGCATTGTGCGGGATGTAAAGTCCCGCGGACGCACGCTGGACAGCGTGGTGACCCAGTACCTGGCCACGGTCAAACCCATGCACGAGCAGTTCGTGGAGCCCAGCAAGCGCAAGGCCGACCTGATCGTGCCCGAAGGCGGCCGCAACAAGGTCGCCCTGGATATGCTGATCAAGTGGGTCAGCAATCATCTGTACGCCGAATAAGCGGCGCTTTTCTGCCGCTTTCATGCACGAACATACGCCCGCCCTGTTTCGGTCGCACCGAAACAGGGCGGGCGTTGCGTTTACTTTTGCGCGGCATGCGGCGTCAAGTGTTGAGCTGGGTATAGACCATACGGCCCAGGGCCTGCATGGTCTCCACCGCCGTGGCCGGGAAGTCGATGTTCTGATCCCCCCAGTCGGTCATGCAGCACAGGATGTACGGGTGGTCGGCATACACAATGGTCAGGTCATGAAAGGCGTAGTCCCAGCTGCCGTACTTTTTGGCCGCCGGTACGTCCTCGGGCACATAGAGCGCCGTATGCGCCGCATCCAGGAAGCAGTCCTGCAATTGCAGAGCCGTATCGGTGCCGGTCTCAAAGTACTCATACAAGGCCTTCATCATCAATCCGGCATCTTGCACGGTCATGATGCCCTGGACGCCGTCGTCCACCGTGATCGTACAGGAATAGGGCACGCTGAAGCCCAGCGACGCGAGAAAATCGCAGAATCCGTGGGCCTCCCCTGCCGGCCAGGCCGAGACCAGCATGGTGACGGCGTCGTTGTCGCTGTATGCGATCATGGCATGGATAACGTCCCACACAGGCACAGCCGCCGCGCCGTCATAGGCGGAAAGGGCGCTTTCGGCCAGGCCGCCGCTGCCGTATACATTGGGCAGGTCCTGCCCGAAATCCAGCTCGCCTGCTTCGGCCCGTTCGCACAGCCACAACGCATAGGCGGCCTTGAGGGTGCTGGCCGGGTAGTACTGGATGTCGGCGTCATAACAATAAACCTCGTCGCTGACCAGATCCTGTATGTACACCGAAAAGCCGCCCATCTGCTGAGAGCAAAACTCGTCCAGCGCCGCAAAGTCCAGTTCCTTGTCCGGCAGTTCCGGCGTGGGGTCCGCCGCTTCGACAGACGGCCGGGAATCGGAGGGCACGACGGAAGTCGGATCGGAACTTGCCTCATCGGTCAGGTCGGCAAACACATCATCGTACCCTTCGGCGCTGCGTTCGCGCCCCCACCAAACAGCCGCCGCCACCGCACCCGCCAGCAGCAGCACGAACAGCACGCGGCAAAATTTCTTTCGCCTTGACATTCAGGTCCACTTCCTTCTTGCTTGTTCTTCCCGGTATCTATTATATATTGTATGTCTAAAATGTTTAAGACCTGTGTCAGAAATGTTCAAAAAAAGTATCTTTCGGTCGTTTGCTCCCGATCCGGCGACGGAAAAGCCCCGCCGGAGCGAATGCGCCGGCGGGGCGATGGGGTTCGCGTTTGTTACCAGAGGTTGACGACCTCGTTGTACAGGCCTTCGTAGCTCTTGGCCGAGTTGGACCAGCTGAAGTCGCACTCCATGGCGCGGCGGACCAGAATGGGCCAGCCTTCCTTCTGCCAGTAGCCTTCCTTGGCGCGCCAGCAGGCTTCGTACAACTCATGAGCGTTGTAGTTGGCAAAGGTAAAGCCGTTGCCGAAGCCGTCGCCGGAGTCGCGGATGGAGTCCCGCAGGCCGCCGGTCTCGCGCACGACGGGGATGGTGCCGTACCGGCAGGAGACCATCTGGGCCAGGCCGCAGGGTTCGGAACGGGAGGGCATCAGGAAGATGTCGGCGCCCGAATAGATGTGCTGGGCCAGCTTGGCGTTGAAGCCGATGTACACGCCCACGCGGCCCGGGTGACGGGCGCACAGTTCGTTGAAGAAGTTCTCGTACTGGGCTTCGCCCGAGCCGAGGATGACCAGCTCGATGCCCTGCTGGATCAGGCCTTCGGCGATGGAGCGGACCAGGTCCACGCCCTTGTGCCCCACAAGGCGGGTCACCATGGCCATGACCGGGCTGCCGTCCTTGTTCAGGTTCATCTCGTCCTGCAGCGCGGCCTTGCAGGCGGCTTTGCCGTCCTGGAAGGAATCCACGTCGTAGTTCTTGACGATGTCGGGGTCGGTGGCGGGGTTGAACACGTCCACGTCGATGCCGTTGAGGATGCCGCACAGCTTATACTGCTTCTGGCGCAGCAGGCCGTCCAGACCATGGCTGAACCAGGGGTCCAGGATCTCCTGAGCGTAGGTGGGGCTGACCGTGGTGACCTTGTCGGCGGTCTCGATGGCGCCCTTCATGAAGTTGGCGCAGCCGTCGTATTCCACCACATGGGCGTCCCGGTTGCCGATGCCGCAGGTATCTTCCAGAATGTCCAGACCATACTTGCCCTGGTAGGCGATGTTATGGATCGTGAACACCGTCTTGATGCGGTTGAACTTGTCCAGATGGCGATAGTACAGGTTCAGGTACACGGGGGTCAGGGCCGTCTGCCAGTCGTTGCAGTTGATGATGTCGGGCTCGAAATCGGTATAGAACAGCATTTCGAGGATGGCGCGGGCAAAGAAGGCAAAGCGCTCGCCGTCATCATAGAAGCCGTACAGGCCGCTGCGCTTGAAGTAGTACTCGTTGTCGATGAAATAGAAGGTCACGCCGTCGCGCTCGGCCTTGAACAAGCCGCAGTACTGGCTGCGCCAACCCACCGGCACGCTGAAGTTGGTGACATAGGTCAGTGTGTCCTTGAATTTGAGGTCGTTGTACAGCGGGAGCACCACGCGGCAGTCGATGCCGTCCTTGACAAGGGCCTTGGGCAAGGCACCGGCCACGTCGGCCAGGCCGCCGGACTTGGCGAAGGGGGCAGCTTCGCTGGCTGCGTACAAAATTCTCATAACCGGGTTTCCTCCTTGCGGGTTATGTGCTGCGCGCAAACGCGCGTTGGCTAAAAAGAAAGGGCGGGAGTCTCCCCCGCCCCCTCAATCAGGCAGTGCCGCCGGGGAGATGTGGCAGCCCGCCTTTTTGAGCGATCAGACCGTGTGGTTCTTGGCCACGAACACCGGGAACGAATCGGTGCCGCACAGCTGTTTGCCGGTGGTGATGTGCACGTTCTTGTCGGTCACAACATACTCCACCGAGCAGTTCTCTTCCACGACGGTATCCTGCATCAGCACGCTGTTCTTGACGACGGCGCCCTTCTTGACGGTGCAGCCGCGGAACAGAACGCTGTTTTCGACCTCGCCTTCAATGACGCAGCCGTCGGCCACCAGGCAGTTCTTGGCTTTGCTGCCTTCCAGATAGCGGGTGGGGTTGTCGTCGCGGATCTTGGTGTAAATGGGGTTGGCGGCGTCAAACAGCTGGTCCACGCTGCCGGGCTGCAGAAGGCGCATATTCTCGTCGAAATAGCTCTTCATGTCCGCCAGGCGGGCCGCATAGCCGGTGTACTCGTAGGCCTGAACATTCAGCAGGCTGAGGTTGCGGGCCAGGATATCCCGCTCAAAGTAGACCAGGCCGCGCACAGCCGCGTCGCGCACGAGCTGGATCAGGCTTTCGCGCTCGATGATGTACAGGTTCATGGACAGATTCTGCACGCCGGGACGATAGTCGTTGGACAGCAGCTCGGTCACACGGCCGTTGGCGTCGATGCGGATGGTGTAGTTGTCGTTGCGGGCGCCGTCGGGGATCTCGGCCCGGTTATAGACCATGGTCACGTCCGCGCCGCTGGCCACATGCGCTTCGATCAGCTTGTTGAAGTCGAAGTTCATGGCGATGTGGGAGTCGGACAGGATCACATACTTCTCTTTCTGGGCAACGATCCAGGACAGAACGCTGGCCAGAGCATCCACGCGGCCGGAATACAGCTTGACGCTGCGCTCCGCAAAGGGCGGGATGATGTTCAGGCCGCCGCGCTTGCGGGTCAGGTCCCATTCACGGCCGGCGCCCAGGTGGTCCATCAGAGAATGATAGTTCTTGCGAACGATGATCGAGACATTGTCCACGCCGGAGTTGGCCAGGTTGGACAGGGTGAAGTCGATCATGCGGTAGCGGCCCGCGAACGGGATGGAGGCCATTGTACGCTCGGCCACCAGTTCGGGGACAAGGTTATCGTAGGAGTTTGCGAAAATGACGCCCAGGGCGTTGGCATTGCTGCTTACCATTGTTCCTCACCATCCTTTACATCGTTGGAGACCATCGCTTTGGGGCCGACGATCGCGCCCTTGCCGACCTTGACGCCGGGGCCCAGAGTGGCCACTTCGCCCGGTTCGGCAATGTTCAGGCCGCCTTCGGGCATCTTGCCGACGGTGGCGCCCTCTTCAACGGTGACGTTTTCGGCCACGATGCAGTGGGAGACTGTGGCGCCGGCCTTGATCACGGTGCCGCCCATGACAACGGCCGCTTCGACGGTCGCGCCCTTTTCGACGACGACGCCCGGGAACAGGATGGAATTCTTGACGGTGCCGCTGACCTTGCAGCCTTCGGTGACCATCGAGTTGACGATGTCCGCGTCGGCGGTGATCTGCTGGCAGGGACGGCCGGAGTTGCGGGAGTAGATCTTCCAGTCTTCCTCAAACAGGTTGATGCCGGAGTGAGAGGGGTCCAGCACTTCCATGTTGGCCTGCCACAGGGAGGAGATGGTGCCCACGTCCTTCCAGTAGCCGCTGAAACGGTAGGCGTACATACGGCGGCCGTCTTTGAGCAGCGAAGGAATGACGTTCTTGCCGAAGTCGTTTTCGGAGTTGGGGTCGGCCTCGTCGGCGATCAGGTAAGCCTTGAGGATATCCCAGTTGAAAATGTAGATGCCCATGGAGGCCAGGTTGGACTTGGGCTCTTTCGGCTTTTCCTGGAATTCGTTGATGCGGTCGTCGTTGTCGGTGACCATCAGGCCGAAGCGGGAAGCCTCGCTCCATGGCACTTCCATGACGGCCACGCTGAACTCGGCGTTCTTTTCCTTGTGGAAGCGCAGGAAGTCGCTGTAATCCTGCTTGCAGATCTGGTCGCCGGACAGGATGATGACGTACTGCGGATCGTAGCGGTCAATGAAGGAAATATTCTGATAGATGGCATTGGCGGTGCCTTTATACCAGTCGGACCCGCTGGCCTGCTGGTAAGGCGGCAGCACGTGGACGCCGCCATGCAGACGGTCAAGGTCCCAGGGCTGGCCGTTGCCGATGTACTCATTGAGCACCAGCGGCTGATACTGCGTCAGGATGCCGACGGTATCGATGTCGGAGTTGACGCAGTTGGACAGCGGAAAGTCGATGATGCGATACTTTCCGCCAAACGGCACAGCCGGCTTGGCCAGCTTCTGGGTCAGCGCATACAGGCGTGAGCCTTGTCCGCCGGCCAGGATCATTGCGATCATTTCTTTAGCCATAATGATTCTCCCCTTAATCGTGGTTTTTACAACGGGTCAGGTATTTCCTTCCATCTTTTCAGACGGTTTGGACTTGGGTTTGCGCGCCGCGGTCTTGGCGGGCTTGACAGTTTTGGCGGGCTTTTTCTCCGCCGCTTCGGTCTTGGCGTCGGCGTCCGCCTTGGCGGTGCGCTTGCGCGGAGCCGGCACGCTGAAATACAGGGTGGACAGCGGCGGCAGGGTCAGGCTGACATACTGTTCAAAGCCGTGCATGGCGCCTTTCTTGCTGCGCACCGAACCGTTGGTCACGCCGGCGCCGCCATACTTGACATCGTCGGAGTTGAGCAGTTCTTTATAAGTACCGGCGTTGGGCACGCCCATGGAATAGCTTTCGCGCAGGACCGGGTTGAAGTTGCAGACGATCATGATCATCTTGCCTTTGGCGTCCCGGCGCAGGAAAGCGATGACGCTTTGCTGGTTGTCGTCAGGAACGATCCACTGGAAGCCTTCCCAGCTGTAATCCACCTGCCACATGGCCGGGGTCTCGCGGTAGAAGCGGTTCAGGTCCTTGACGTAGGTCTGCAGCTGATGATGCTTGTCATAGCCCAGCAGCATCCAGTCCAGGGGCTTTCTTTCGTCCCATTCGATGAACTGGCCGAACTCCTGGCCCATGAACAGCAGCTTTTTGCCCGGATGGGCGGCCATGTAGCCGTAGAAGGTGCGCAGGTTGGCGAACTTCTGTTCGTAGTCGCCGGGCATCTTGTTGATCAGGCTGCACTTGCCGTGGACCACTTCGTCGTGGCTGATAGGCAAGACAAAGTTCTCGCTGAAGGCGTAGAAGAAGCTGAAGGTGACCTTGCCGTGGTTGCCGGCGCGGAACAAGGGGTCGGTCTTCATGTAGCTGAGCATGTCGTTCATCCAGCCCATGTTCCACTTGAAGTTGAAGCCCAGGCCGCCGTCCGCCGCGGGCTTGGTGACCAGCGGCCAGGCGGTGGATTCCTCGGCGATCATCATCTTGTGGGGATACCGGCCCAGGATCGTGCCGTTGCACTTTTGCAGGAAGGCGATGGCCTCCAGGTTTTCTTTGCCGCCGTTGACGTTCTGTTCCCACTCGCCGTCGCGGCGGTTGTAGTCGAGGTAGAGCATGCTGGCCACGGCGTCCACGCGCAGGCCGTCCACATGGTACTGCTCGATCCAGAACAGGGCGCTGGAGATCAGGAAGCTCTGTACTTCGGGCATGCCATAGTTGAACACCATGGTGCCCCATTCCTTGTGCTCGCCGCGGCGGGGGTTGGGGTCCTCGTAGCAGGGCGCGCCGTCAAACATGTACAGGCCGTAGGCGTCCTTGGGGAAGTGGGCGGGCACCCAGTCCAGGATCACGCCGATGCCGGCGCGGTGCATCTTGTCCACAAAGGCCATAAAGTCGTGGGGGGTGCCGTAGCGGCTGGTGGGAGCATAGTAGCCGCTGACCTGGTAGCCCCAGCTGCCGTCGAAGGGATATTCGGTGATGGGCAGCAGCTCCACATGGGTGTAACCCATATCCAGAATGTACGGGATCAGCTCGTCGGCCAGCTCGGAGTAGTTGTACGGGACCCCGTCCGCCTTCATCTTCCAGCTGCCGGCATGCAGCTCATAGATCAGCATCGGGCCGTTGATCACGTCGCGTTTCTTCTGTTCTTCCTCCCAGGTGGCGTCCGACCAGGGGAAATTGCCCAGATCATAGACCTTGCTGCCGTTGGAGGGCCGGGTCTCGGCATGGAAGGCATAGGGGTCGGCCTTGTGGACCTGGTCCCCCGCCGGCGTGGTGACGCAGTACTTGTAGACGTCGAACTGCTTCATGCCGGGAACGAAACCTTCCCAGATGCCGTCTGCGATCTTTTCCATCGGGTTGACGCCGGCGGTCCAGTTGTTGAAATCGCCCACCACCGAAACGGCCTGAGCGTGCGGCGCCCACAGACGGAACACGACCCCGGCCTGCCCGTCCTGTTCGCACAGGTGCGCGCCGAAGTAGCGGTAAGCCTCCATGTTATTGCCCTGCTTGAACAAATAGATCGGCAGGTCGGAAGGTTTTGACGTCTGTTCGTGTTGTTTCAAATCGATCTCCCCTTACAAAACCATAAATTGTACGGGCCTGCCTGGCACGCCCTTTTGAAATGTGGCTTTATTGATTCTATATTACCTGTTTCGGGAAGGAATTTCAAGACTTTTCTGTAATAAAGCGCCAAAAATTTCAAAACCCTGCCTGTCGATTTGTGCAATATGGTCAGGCGTGTCCCTGCCCCATGGTCGGGTTGTACGAAAAAGGCGCTTACAGCGTACTTTTCGGAAAAGAACGCTGCAAGCGCGATGCAATTTTATTCAGGAACCAAGGATATAAAAGGGGCTTGTGCCCTCATATTTATTGCGGCGGTCCCAGGCCGTGTGGGTGGCCAGATACTCGGCCCAGGCCGCGTAACCGGACGGGTTCATGTGGATGCCGTCCTCAGTCTGGTACTCGTCGATCTGGCTGCCGTCGGGGTAGGTCAGGGCCTCCTGGATGTTGACGAAATAGCACCCGCGGGTCAGGGCGATGTTGGCCAGCATATTGTTGACCACCTGGATGCGGGCGTTGTCCAGCCCGGGCTTGGTCTGGACGACCGTTTCCTGCACGCCGGGGATGGCCTGGATATAGATGGCCACGCCGGGCAGATTCTGCTGCAGGACCTCGATCATCTTGTCATAGTAGGCGATGAAGGAGTCTTCGCCGCCCTGGCTGGTCAGGGCGTTGGTGCCGAACAGCACGTACAAAAAGTCGGGCTGGGTGGCCACGATGGCGTCCAGCGCGGCCTCGTCCACATTGCGGGCATAGTCATGCACCACCGCATTGTTGACGATGATCTGCGGGCCGGAGCTGCGGTACCCCCGCACCTGGGCGTTTTTGTAGCCCGTGTCATAGATGGCCATGCCCTCGGTGATGCTGTCGCCCAGGAAGGTGGCTGTGGTGAAATGTTCGCGGCTGACGCGGCCGGACTCCGGCAAAGCGACCATGCGCGCGTCGGTGCTCAGGTACTCGAAGTCGATGGTCTGTTCCACCGCCTCGGCTTTGTCCCACGAGGCGGCGTCCACTTCCGGCAGCAGGCGCTGGGGCGAAAAAGGCGCAGCGCTTTCGGGCGTGGCCGGCGTGGGGGTGGGATCGGCGGTGGGGGTCGATTCGGGCGTGGCGGCGGGCGTGGGGGAAGGCTCGGCCGAAGCGCGGCCCTGCTCGTGCCGGAACCAGAAAAATCCCGCCGCGGCGCACAGCAGCACCATCACGACCAGCAGCGCGATGACCGCGTTGCGGCGGCGCTTCTGCCCCTCCATTTTTTTGCGGTAGTAGTAATAATCTGCCATTGTCTATCTCCTGCAACGGCGCTTGTTTCAAGCGCACGGACATATCATACAGTCATGGGTGTATTATACCGCGTTTGGGGCATCCTACGCAAGAGGTCGCGAGCCCTTTGGGCATGTTTTACAACCGCCGTGCGCCGCCCGGGTCCTTGACGCACGGGCCCGTTGCCCGTATAATAAATGTAAAATAATTTGCAGTGCCCGGTATTTTGTACCGGACCGCGGGAGGGTTTGCCATGTCATGGATCATTGTATCCGACACGTCCTGCGACATCCGTGAATTGTCGCCTTTGTCCCCCGGCGTGCAGTTTTCGCTGGTACCGTTCAAGATCCGCATCGGGGAACGGGAATATGTGGACCTGCCCACCCTGAACGTGCCCCAGATGATCCAGGCCATGACGGACTACAACGGCGCGTCCACCACGGCCTGCCCGAGCCCTGAGGAATGGGCCGAAAAGTTTTTGCTGGCCGACAAGGTCATCGCCATGACCATCAGCAGCAATCTGTCCGGCAGCTACAACGCCGCCGTGGCCGCCCGGGAAATGGTGCTGGAAGAACACCCCGAAAAGCAGATCTTTGTGCTGGATACCTTAAGCTGCGCCGGGGCGCTGGCCTCCGCCGCCGCTTTGGCCAACCGCCTGATCGGCGAAGGGGCCGAGTTCTCCCGGGTATGCTCCGAACTGGGCGAGTTTTCCCGCAAGGGACACATCCTGTTTGCGCTGGCCAGCTTTGACAACTTGGCCAAAAACGGGCGTGTGTCCAAGGTGGTGGGCTTTATCGCCGGCCGGCTGAACATGCGGGTGCTGGGCCGGCGCACCGTCGACGGCAAGATCGATTTCTTTTTCAAGACCCGCGGCGAGCCCCGGGTGCTGGCGCGCATTCTGGAGCAAATGGACCGGGACGGCTTTGACGGCACGACCCCCGTACAGATCAGTCATTGCGACAACGTCAACGCCGCCGGGCTGCTGGTGCACGGCATCCGCAGCAAGTGGCCGGATGCCGCCATCGAGGTGGTCCCCTGCGGCGGTCTGTGCAGTTTCTATGCTCAGGAACAGGGCGTCATCATCACCTACTGAGGAAGCAAACCAACGGCCCCGGCGGGAGTTTTCCCGCCGGGGCCGTCTTCTTTTGTTTGCCTGGGCTGTTATTCCATGGCAGAAAATGCCCGCCGGCAGCGTTCCAGCCAAAGGGTCTGATACTGCGTTTCCTTTACGATGCGGCCACAGAGGTCCGCCACCGTGCACACCCCTGCGTCCCGGCACCAGCCGATCGTTGTCCGATAGGCTTTCAGCCCTTCCGGCCCCGTAACAATATCATCGTCATCATACCGCACCGAACACATCATCCCTTGCAACAGCAATGCCACCGCTCGCGTGTGCCCGTCCGTCAGGGTAAGGTTTCCATCCCCGAAGTCATACACCGGCAGCGGTTCGCAATGCTGACGGCCGGCAGGTGTGAGCCAGCTTTGTACGGACAAAAGTTTGGTCTCGTTGACATACAGCTGGCTGACATACAGCCGGTCCGGTTCGACCCAGCGAACTCCCTCAAACCCCAGCGGCATATCCGTTCTCTCCCCTCGGCTTTTTGCGCATACCACACAACAGAAAAACCCGAACGCCGAAGCGTTCGGGTTTTGGTGGGAGCTGGTGGATTCGAACCACCGAAGCATTACGCAGCAGATTTACAGTCTGTCCCCATTGGCCACTCGGGAAAGCTCCCATCTGTCGGTCACCTGTTTGGTGCTTGATTATTATAGCAAACCGACAGGGAAAATGCAAGGGTTTTTTCAAAAAAAGTTTGTCGATGGTGCGCAGTTTCCAAAACTTTTGTCAAACAGTGTTCAGAACCGGGCATACAAAAAGCCGCCCCCCGCCAGAAATCGCCCCATGAGCAAAAAGGCAAAAATGCCGCACTGATACACCGCCCAGCGCAGCGCCCGGGGCTTTTGGGTCAGCCAGGCGCGCAGGCGCACGCCGCGCTCGTGCACAAGGTCCACGGCCGCCACCAGCGCCACGCCCGCCAGCAAAAGCAGCAGGTCCAGGCGGCTGATCAGGCCGATGCGCCAGTACTCGGAAAAGACCGCATGCCCGGGCTGGGCAACGATGCCCCAGAGATATCGCAGCGCCACGCCGATGTCCCCCGCGCAGAAGAACACATAGCCCACGCAGATCCAGAAAAAGACGAACAGGCGCTGCCACCAACGGCGCACCGGGTGTTTGGCCCCCACGTTCAGGCGCTTCCACAGCTTTTTGCGGCCGCGGCGGGTCCAGGCGCTGACCACCTGATACAGGCCGTTGAGCGCGCCCCAGACCACGAAGTTCCAGGCCGCGCCGTGCCACAGGCCGCTGACCAGGAAGGTCAGCATCAGACTGGTCAGGACCGGCTGCCCGGTCCAGCGCCGCCCGATGACAGGCAGGCGGGCGTTCCACCCCGACCAGGTCAGGGGTTCAAACACATATTCCCGCAGCCAGGTGGACAGGGAGATATGCCAGCGGTCCCAGAAATCCCCCACGCTGAGGGCCAGGTAGGGCTGGCGGAAGTTTTCGGGCAGGCGCAGGCCCAGAATCTCACCCAGGCCCAACACGATGTCGGTGTAGCCCGAAAAATCGGCGTACAGCTGTACGGCGAACAGCACGACGCCGAAGGCCAGCTGGCTGCGGTCGAAGGTATCGGGCGCGGCAAACACCGTCGACACCACGACGGCGGCCCGGTCAGCCACCGCCAGTTTTTTGAAGTAGCCCCAGGCCATGCGCTGCGCACCGCTGTACAGGCGGGACGCCTCAAAACACACGGGGCGTTCCAGCTGGGGCATCAGATCGCCGTAGCGCTGAAAAGGCCCCTGGGTGATGGACAGAAAGCTGGACGCATAGCACAAAAGGCGGGCGGCATCGGGCGCGGGGTCCTGCCGGCCGGCGCGCACGTCCAGCAAATAGCTGACGAGCTGCAAGCTGTAATAGGAAAGCCCCAGCGGCAGGATGAGCTCCGGCAGGCCGGGCCACAGCATGCGGCTGTACTTGAGCAGCAGCAACGGGCCCAGCGCCGCAGCCAGGCCCAGGGCCAGCCAGCCGCGGGCGCCCTTGGGCCCGGCGCGGCGGGAGGCGGCCCACACCACCAGCGAGGAGGCGACGAGCGCCACGGCCCCCGACCAGTGGGACATGGCCAGACAATAGAACAGCAGGTTGCCCCCCAGCAATACCTGCCAGCGGCGGGCGGCGGGCGCGGCGAACCACGCGGGGACAAACGCCGCCGCAAAGACAAGGAACCAGGGGCTGATGACTGAGATCATGGCGTACCTCCCCTGCTCTTACCCGGCCAGCGTGCCGTCCGGCGCGTTGGCGAGTTTTTGTTCCAGCGTGTCATAGAAAAGTGCCTGCACATCCTGCCCGGCGTCGTTTTGGGCAGCCACGCGGCAGAATTCGGCGGTGAATTTTTCGGCGCCCTGGCCGTTGAGGTGGTGGGCGTCGGCAAAGTCGTCGGTGCCCAGGTCCAGGGCCGCGGCGTCCCGGTACAGGGTGAAGTCCCAGTACTGCACGCCGTTTTCGGCCGCAAAGGCGCGCATGGCGTCCACGTAGGCCTGGTAGTTGGCCGTGTCGGCGGCGTAGGCGCTGGGCAGCGGCGCGGTGACCAGCACCAGGCGGATGCCGCTGTCGTTGCAGAAATCGGTGATGCGTTCAAGGTTATCCCACCCAAAGTCGGACAGCGGCGCGTCAGGGTCCACATCCAAAATCGTGTCGTAGCCGTAGGGCGCAGTGCCCCAGGTGTAGACGAAGCCGTCGCCGCGGTAGGCTTCCTCGGGGTAGGTCACGTATGTATAGTTGCCAAAGTCGTACCCGTCGGTGAGCTTGGCGCGCCAGACTTCGGTCAGTTCGTCCGGCGTGACGATGGCATGCCGGGCCGGAAACACCAGGTCCGCAAAGGCGGCCAGGCCGCCCATCTCCCACAGATATCGATATCGATACGGGGAATCCGCCCGCAGGTAGTCGGTGATGAGGAAGGTAGCCAGCGGCGTGTCGCTGGATTGGCTGGTGTTNNTCCCGCAGCATCCAGTAGGTGCCGTCGGGCAGCTGCTGGGAGGTGCCCGCGTTGAAGCTGCTGGTGCCCAGGGCCGCATCCACCGCCGCCGGGTCAAAGCTGCGGTAACAGTGGGAGGAGCCCAGAAACAGCGTGTCGATCTGACCGCTTTGGGCGTAGAGTTCTTCCAGCATGATGCGGGAATAGGAATGGATGTCGTCGGTCAGCAGAAAGCTGAGCGCAAACCCGACGGCGACCGTGATAAAAGCGAACAACGCCACAAGGCCCGCCTGTTTCAGCGGGCCCGGGCGTACAGTTTTGGTTTGGTTCGGGGTGGGCATGGTGTCTCCTTGAAAGAGGGATGTTGCGAAGGCGGCGTCAGCGCTGGACGGTCATGTGGGGATGCCGCGGTTCATACCCGGCCACATCCCGCTGCCACACCGTGTTGCCCGCCTCGTCGGCCTCCACCTGCTCAAAGCCCATCTGTGCGTAAAAATCGCGCACCATGGCATTTTTGGCCGTGGGATAATAGTAACCGCGCACCGTCTTGACGCCGCGGGCGGCGGCGTCGGCAAAGACGGCGTCCATCATGGCGTCCTCCATGCCGCGCTTGAGCACCCGGCAGCTCATGAGCCACAGGCGCAGGTGCAGGGTGTCGCCTTCTTTGCGGCCGGCCACCACGGTGACCACGCCGTTGTCGCCGAATTTGTCGGCCAGCTTGCCGTACAGGCACAGCCCCGCCGGGTCGTCGGCCATGGCGCGGATGTCGTCCTCGGAGCAGCGCAG
>DBRU01000016.1:65799-65933 GCA_002306375.1 Faecalibacterium sp. UBA1360 | reverse complement strand
GCCTGGGCCTGGCGGCGCTGGGCGTTGGCGTGGTAGAGCTCGGTCTTTTTCAGGTCCTCGCCCGAGAGGGTCGTGACCTCGAAGTAGCCGCCGTGGTCCAGGGTCTTGATGTAGTTTTCGGCCCCGTCCAGCAC
>DBRU01000016.1:59104-65794 GCA_002306375.1 Faecalibacterium sp. UBA1360 | reverse complement strand
TTGTCGTCGGCAAAGACAAAGCTGTCGGCCCCCAGGTTCAGCTCGGCGGCAATGGCCTTGAGGTTCTGGTCCTTGGGGTCCCAGTTGGCCTTGATGGCCACAAAGTCATCGGGGCGCAGCACGCCGTCGGGATGGTTGAGCCCCGCCAGGGCGTTGGCCTCGTCGTTTTTGGAGTCCACGGCCAGCACGACGCCGATGGATTTGAGGGCTTTGCAGTAGCTCTGGAATTCGGCGTAGACCTGGCCTTCGGGTACTTCGGGGCCCACGGCGATGCCGTCCACCCCGTCGTCCCCCACGACACCGCCCCACAGCGTGTTGTCCAGGTCCAGCACCAGCGCTTTTTTGTTGCGGCCGTACAGCGCCTTGATGATGTTGGCCACGCTGTTGGCCAGCGAGGGAATGGCGTCCAGGCACATGGCATACTTGTACATGTGCCAGAAGAAAGCGTCGCCCCAGGCCGTCAGGCCGTAGTCGGCGGACAGGTAGTCGATGTCGTTGATATAGAAATCTTCATGGTCGGCGGCGTAGGCATAGAACTTCTGGTTGAGGCGCCCGATGAAGTTGGTGCGCCCGCGCACGTCCCACACGTCCCGGTTGCCCAGCAGGCGGTAGTTGGGACGGTCGAAGTTGTTCTGGATGATGGGGCAACGGAACTTGTCCGCCAAAGCCTGCCACATGGCCGCAAAGCGGTCGTACTCGGCCTGGCACAGGGCGTCGATGGCCTCGGGCGTGTCCGAGGTGGTGGGGAAATGTTCGATGTTGCGCCAGTTGGTGTGGATATAGATCACGTCGGGCTCGAACTCGTCCAGTTCGGGCGTGCCGAACATGGCGTCCTGCCAGTACTGGCCGTACTCCGACTGATAGAATTCGGCTTCGATGCCGTGGCTGAGCAGAAACAGACCGATCTGGTCGGCCACCTCGTTGGTGGTGGACCCGCCCAGGATCGCGATCTTTTTGTGCAGCGGGTTGGGCAGCTGGGCCAGCAGTTCGCGGCGGATGCGGCGCTTTTTGCGCAAAAGCTGTTCGGTGTCCAGCGGGTAGTGGAAGCAGTCCATGGCAGGCTCCTTTGCTTCGTAGTCAGGTATTGCGGGGCGTCAGGACATCCGGGCCAGGGCCTCTTCCAGCGCGCGGGCGATCTGGTCGGGGCAGCTGGTGGGGCGCGGGCCGCAGGTGGTGCCCCGCATGCGGGCGATGGCGTCCTCGGCCTTCATGCCGGCCAGCAGCTGGCTGATGCCCTTGAGGTTGCCGTTGCAGCCGCCCACGACTTCCACCTTGCGGATCGTGTGGTCGTCGGCCAGGTCCACGCGGGTCAGCACCGAGCAGGTGCCCTTGTTTTTGCGTTCATAGGTCATGGTCATTCTCTCCTTATTTGTTTTGCAGACATCCGGCCCCGGCGTTCAGTTCTTGCGGGCCCGGGCCACCGCCTCGATGCGGGCGATCTGGTCGTCGGCCGCGGCAAAGGAGCCCACCGGACGGGGGTTGTTGGCGTTCATGCCGTGGAAGTCGGTGCCGCCCGTGACGATCAGGTCGTGCTTTTTGGCCAGGCGGGTCAGTTCTTCCCTGTCCTCGGGGGTGTTGCGCGGGTGGTCGATCTCCACGCCGTCCAGGCGGCCGGCAGCAATGAGCTCCCGGGCCAGGGGCATGCTCTTGTACACGCTGGGGTGGGCCAGCACGGCCACGCCCCGGCAGGTCTTGATCAGGTCCAGCACGGTGTCCACGGTCTCGTACTTGGGGGTGTGCAGGATCTTGCCCCGCACCGGGCGCAGACCGAACAGGGAGCGGTACACCTCGTTGTACATGCCGTCGGCCAGGCCGTACTGCCACAGCACCCGCATGACGTGGGCCTTGTACAGCGTACCGCTGTCTTTGGCGAAGTCCAGGGCTTCGGCGGTCCTGAACTGGGGACAGATCTCCTCCAGTTCCCGGCAACTCTGGTAGACGGCCTGGTACCGGCGCTCGGCCATCAGCCGGGCAAAGTCGGCCAGCGCGCCGCAGTCGTCCGGCCAGTAGCACAGAATGTGCACACGGTGGGCGCGCTCGTAGTCATAGGCCGTGAGCTCGGTGGCGGGGATCAGGTGCACGCCCTCCTGCACGGGGTTGGCGTAGGCGTAGCGCACGCAGCGGATGGAATCGTGGTCGGAGATGGCCAGGTGGGTCATGCCGGCGCATTTGGCCAGAAAGGGCAGCTTGGCCGCCGGGGTCGAGCCGTCGGAAAAGGTGGTATGGGTGTGCAGGTCGCCGGGCATGGCGGGGTCCCTCCTCTTTGTGCTGCGATGAGCTTTCGTATTATTATATACGTTTTTTCGCTGTTTGAAAAGAGGCCCGCGCGCAAAAGGGCCGCCCTGCGCGGCGGCAGGGCGGCCCGGGGTGCGGGGGTCTTGCTTCAGGCTCAGGCCAGGATGGGCTTGAGGGCCTCGGCCAGTTTGTCTTTCTGGGCCTGGGCTTCGGCCAGGTCCTTGCCCAGGGTGGTGAAGTAGGTCTTGATCTTGGGCTCGGTGCCGGAGGGACGCACCACCACGGTGGCGCCGCTTTCCAGCTTGTAGATCAGCACGTTGGCGGCGGGCAGGCCGGTCTCTTCGGGCTTCTTGTAGTCGGTGACCTTGGTGACCTTGTCGCCGGCAAAATCGGCGGGCGGATCCTTGCGCAGGTCGGCCATGATGCCGGCCATCTTGTCCATACCGGACAGGCCCGGGAACTCGAAGCTGTCCACCTTGTTCAGGTAGCGGCCGTACTGGGCGTAGATGCGCTCCAGTTCTTCCTTGATGGAGGAGCCCTGGGCACGGTAGTAGGCAGCCATCTCGCAGATCAGCATGGAGCCGATGATGGCGTCCTTGTCGCGGACATAGGGCCCGGCCAGGTAGCCGTAGCTTTCCTCAAAGCCGAAGATGAAGCGGTCCACCTGACCGTCGGCTTCCAGCTTGGCGATCTGGTCACCGATCCACTTGAAGCCGGTGAGCACGTTGCGGCATTCCACGCCATAGTGGGCGGCCACCGCGTCGGCCAGCGGGGTGGACACGATGGACTTGCACATGACGGGGTCCTTGGGCATGGTGCCCTGCTCGATGCGGCCCGCGCAGATGTAGTCCAGCAGCAGCACGCCCACCTCGTTGCCGGACAGCAGCTCATAGCTGCCATCCTTGCACTTGACGGCGATGCCCACGCGGTCGGCGTCGGGGTCGGTGGCCAGCATCAGGTCGGCGCCGGACTTTTCGGCCAGTTCGAGACCCAGGCGCAGCGCCTCGAAGATCTCGGGGTTGGGATAGGGGCAGGTGGGGAAATTGCCGTCCGGGTCCTTCTGTTCGGGGACGATGGTGATGTCGGTGATGCCGATCTCATCGAGGACGGTGGTGACGGGCACCAGGCCGGAACCGTTGAGCGGGCTGTACACCAGCTTGAGGCCGGCGGTCTTGCAGATGCCGGGGCGGATGGAGCGGGCTTCAATGGCGTCGTACAACGCGCGGATGCAGTCGTCGCCCACATACTCGATCAGGCCCTTTTCCAGGCCTTCGGCAAAGGGCATGGTCTTGGCGCCGGTGAGGATGTCGGTCTTCTGGATCTCGGCATAGACGATGTCGGCGGCTTCGTCGGTCATCTGGCAGCCGTCGGGACCGTAAGCCTTGTAGCCGTTGTACTTGGCGGGGTTGTGGGACGCCGTGACCATGATGCCGGCGTTGCAGTTGTAGTAACGGGTGGCAAAGCTCAGGGCAGGAACGGGCATCAGGGCCTTATAGATACGCACCTTGACGCCGTTGGCGGCCAAAACTTCGGCCGCGGCCTTGGCGAACACGTCGCTCTTGATGCGGCTGTCGTAGCTGATGGCCACGGTCTGGGTGCCGCCCTGGGTCTTGACCCAGTTGGCCAGGCCCTGGGTGGCCTGACGGACCACATACACGTTCATGCGGTTGGTGCCCGCGCCGATGACGCCGCGCAGACCCGCAGTGCCGAACTTGAGCGCGACCGCAAAGCGATCCTGGATGGCCGCGTCGTCATCCTTGACGCTTTCCAGTTCCGGCTTGAGATCGGCGTCGTCCAGGTCGTAGGCGAGCCAGCGGTCAAACATTTCTTTATACATTTTGAACACCTTCGCTTTTCTTTTAAGTAGGAATTTTGGGTAGATTATCTCAACTATCATAAATATACCAACCCCGGCGGTGCTTGTCAATCAAATCTTGGCGGGTTTACCTGTTTTTTGCGTTTCCCACTGCCGTTTTTGGGGTTTTTGCTTGCCCTCGGGCCGCCCAAAGGGTATACTGGATAAAAATGCAGTATGGAGGCGGGTCATGTTTGCACGGGTGAACAGCATGGGGGTATCGGGGCTGGAAGGATACCCCGTCACGGTGGAGTGCGACATTTCAGGCGGGCTGCCGGCCTTCGCGCTGGTGGGGTTGCCCGATTCGGCCGTCAAGGAATGCAGCGAGCGCGTGCGCAGCGCCCTGAAAAACCTGCGTTACGCCTGGCCCGCCAGCCATATCACAGTGAACCTGGCCCCCGCCGACGTGCGCAAGACAGGGCCTTTGTACGACCTGCCGGTGTTTTTGGGCATTCTGGCCGCCCAGGGCCAGCTGCCTGCCCCCGCGCCGAGCCAGGCTTTTTTGGGCGAGCTGGGCCTGGACGGCACATTGCGGCCCATCGCCGGGGCGCTGCCCATGTCCCTGGCCGCGGCCAAGGCCGGCGTGACCGAACTGTTTGTACCCGCCGAGAACGCAGCCGAAGCCGCCGTGGCCGAGGGGGTGACCGTCTACCCCGCGCCCACGGCCCGGGCCGTGGTGGAGCATTTGCGGGGCGAAGCGCCTCTGTCCCCTGCCCGCCCCGGCGAATACGAAGCCGGCGCCGGCTGGCCGGGGCCCGACTTTGCGGACGTGCGCGGCCAGGCCGAGGCGCGCCGGGCGCTGGAAGTGGCGGCGGCGGGTGGGCACAATCTGCTGATGTCGGGCCCGCCGGGCGCCGGCAAAAGCATGCTGGCCAAGCGTCTGCCGGGCATCCTGCCGCCCATGACGTATGAGGAAGCCCTGCAGACCACCGCCGTGTACTCGGTGGCGGGGCTTTTGCGCGCCGGGCAGGGACTGTTGCGGGCGCGCCCCTTCCGCAGCCCGCACCACAGCGTCAGCGCCACGGCCATCGCGGGCGGCGGGACCAACCCCCGCCCCGGCGAGGTGAGTCTGGCCCACAACGGCGTGCTGTTCCTGGACGAGCTGCCCGAGTTCTCCCGGGATACGCTGGAGGTGCTGCGCCAGCCCCTGGAGGACGGGCGCATCACGGTGAGCCGGGTGCACGGCAGCGCCACCTACCCCTGCCGGTTCATGCTGGTGGCCGCCATGAACCCCTGCAAATGCGGCTACCACGGCTGCCCGGGGCACGAGTGCACCTGCACGCCCAGCGCCATCGAACGGTACCGCCAGCGCATTTCGGGGCCGCTCTTGGACCGCATCGACATCCAGGTGGAGGTGCGGGCCGTGGAGTACGACGCCCTGGCCGCCCGCGACGGCGGCGAGAGCAGCGCGGTGATCCTGCGCAGGGTGTGCGCCGCCCGCGACATCCAGAGCCAACGATACGCAGGGCTGGGCATCGCCTGCAACGCCCAGCTGCCAAGCGGTCTGGTGCGCCGGTACTGCCCCCTGACCCCCGCGGCCGAGACCATGCTGCGCGCCGCCTTTGAGCGCATGGGGTACAGCGCCCGGGCTTACGACCGAATTTTGCGGGTGGCCCGCACCGTGGCCGACATGGCCGGGCGGGAGGAGATCGGCCCTGCCGAACTCCTGGAAGCGCTGCAATACCGCAGCATGGACCGCAAATGAGCGCCCCCACTTTGCGGTGACTGCCCCTTGGCCTGACAAAGCCTGCGCCCGGCCGGGCCGAAGGCTTATGCCCCCGCCCCCCGCGGATAACGCCCCCAGTGGGCCGCGAACAGATCGACCAAATGCCCGCCGCGCCAAAAAGCGCCGATCCGCGCCACGCTGATCCGGCGCCAAAAAAGCAGGGCCGCCTCTTTCAAAGGAAAGAGGCGGCCCTGCCGCGTTGTCATTGGGTCGCGGGGGTGTTCGCTCAGCCCAGGCTGATGCCCATGGAGCGGGCCACGTTGAGCATGGCGCAGTCGTCGGGCACGCCGCGGGTCTTGCCCGCCACATCCGCCAACGGGTTGGCGGTGACGTTGCGATCGACCATGGCGACGGTCACGCCGTAGTGCTCGTCCGCCACAAGGCCGGCCGCATACGCGCCGAACTGAGTGGCCAACACGCGGTCATACGCCGAGGGCGAACCGCCGCGCTGCATATGACCGGGCACGCAGATGCGGGTCTCGGCCCCGGTCATGGCCTGAATCTGGCCGGCGATGCGGTTGGTGGCGGTGGTGTAGCCTTCTTCGGCGCGCTTGGCGGTCCATTCCTTGCGCTTCATCTTGGCTTCGTCCACCGACAAAGCGCCTTCGGCCACGGCCAGGATCGAGAAGTTCTTGCCGGCCTTGGCGCGGCGCTCCACGGCCGCGGCGACCTTTTTGATGTCGTAGGGATGCTCGGGGATCAGGATGATGTCCGCGCCGCCGGCGATGCCGGAATACAGCGTCAGCCAGCCGGCCTTGTTGCCCATGATCTCGATGCACATGACGCGGCTGTGGCTGCCGGCGGTGGTGTGGATACGGTCGATGACGTCGGTGGCAATGTCCACGGCCGTGTGGAACCCGAAGGTGACGTCGGT
>DBRU01000016.1:17212-59078 GCA_002306375.1 Faecalibacterium sp. UBA1360 | reverse complement strand
CCCAGGCACAGCAGGCAGTCCAGCTTGGCTTCTTTATAGGTCTTTTTCATGGCGGCGACCTTGTCCACTTTGTCGTCGCCCACCACGCGCATCATCTTGAAGGGGGTGCGCTTGGTGCCCAAAATCGTGCCGCCCACGGTCAGGATGCCCGAAAATTCGGACGGATCCATGTCACGATAGTTGCCGTTGATCAAGCCGTCGTAGCCGTTGAGGATACCAACGATCTCGACCTTGTCGCCCATGCGCTGATACAGCGCTTTGGCCACGCCGCGGATGGTGGCGTTAAGACCCGGACAGTCGCCGCCCGAGGTAAGGATACCGACACGCATTTTCATTGTGTTGCCTCCCTGCTGCTGTGCGCGGTCTTTGCTCGCGACGCGCCCAGCGTGATATTTATATAGGTTAACTGTACGCCAAAACCGGGGCGTTTGTCAATGCCGATCAAGGCATCAGCCCCCACTTTTTACCCGCCCCACGTCAAAAAGAAGAATGCAAACTGGCGGCCGGCAAACCGCCGGATTTTTTGGGCCGGATTTTTTGCAAAAAAACAGTTGACAAACCAGGTTCGACCCGCTATAATAAATAAACGTCGAGGGCAGACGCCCAAGACCCAATTTAATGGGGATTCGCATAATGGTAGTGCAGCGGACTCTGACTCCGCCCGTGGGAGTTCGATCCTCTCATCCCCAACCAACAGCCGCAGCAGCAAAGTATGCTGCGGTTTTTTTACGGGGTGTAGCGCAGATGGTAGCGCGCTTGGTTCGGGACCAAGAGGCCGTGGGTTCGAATCCCGTCACTCCGACCAAAAAGCTCTCAGCTCAGGCTGAGAGCTTTTTTGTCGTTTGAGGGACGGAGATGAGAACAGGGCGGCGCGCCGCAGCGCGCAATGCACAGTCCGGTGGACTGTGCGTTAGCCCGCGGGAGAATCCTGTCACTCCGGACCCAGGGGTAATCCTTATACTCTCTGCCTATTTTGCTTTCCCTGTGCAGCCCCCTGCCGGCCAAGTCCGCAGGGCGCCCCCTACCCCTATGTGGAATCGAATCTTGACAAAAAGACCTTCCGGGTTTGGCTGGAAGGTCTTTTTCGTTTTCATAATAAATGGCAAGGGCTTCGCCTGAGGCCGCCTCCGCACGAAAAACGCCTCAAAGCTGTACGACTGCTCAGTTGCACAATTCTATTTTACTTTCGTAGTATCGTTCCTGGAATCTAACGGATTCCCAAATCTGAGTTCGGTCAAACTGCAAGCCTTCCGGTGCGGCAACCAGTTTGTCTTCCCCATCGTTATGGCGATGAACGATCCCGATAATGGGGGCTGTGTATTCTTTTACGGGAACAGTTACGCCAAGCAAATACACATCCAGTTCTTCGCCATCGCCGCCGATCACACCCGGTATATATCCGTAATTGATCGGGTAGACAAGTTCGGGGTGCTTTGGGTGTACGCTTCCGACAGGTCTGTCTATTTTTATGTTGACTGTTTTGCCGAGATAGGATTTTACAAGCGCTTTTCTTAAGGTATAGACAATAAAATCGTGCTTTCCTTCAAGATACGCTTCCCTGCCGTTCTCAGCAGGGGCTTGCAGAGCCAGGGCCACCTTTAATTCTTCATACTCTTTGGCAGCGGACGGCGTGCTGTTGAGATAATCTCTGAAATTGATGTAATTTACCCAGTCCCTGCTTTTTGTGTGAACGACATGAATGAAATGGGTTTGCAGATCCCCCGTACCTTCATACAGGTTCCCGCAAGCAAACAACAGTTGATTTCTGAGCGATGCTTGTGCATGGGGGCGATAGTAAAATCCATTGTCTCTCAATTCTTTTTCAAAACCGAGAATCGCATCGAAGTCATCCACCGCAACGGCAATGTCAATGATCGGTTTTGCCTTTATGGAATAGACCGAGGTACTTCCCACATGCTGGATGTCTTTTATAACATTCCCCAAGATCTGTTTCAGACGGGCAATCGTATTCTGTGCTTCCCGTTCCCATTCCCTTTCATGTTCGCACAATTTTACGGTCCCGCGCTTTAGCCCGATCATGGTCTATTCCCCCAAAAGCAAGTACGTTCAAAGAACGCCCTTCGATTTATTTCTACTTTATATATACCTTGTTGTTCGCGTCCTCATCGTGTTGCCGCCATTATACCATGTGAAAGGGATCACAGCAAAGACCATGCGCCGACAGGTTCAGCCTGATCTCTCAAACCTGCCGGTTGAACGCAGGGCCTCAAAGAGGCTGTTCCTTATTTGGGCAACCCTCGCTCCTCTCCGATACCGGCCGCCGCGGCAAAGTGAAAGCCGCTGACGCCCGCGGTCCCACCTGTTATAAAACAACAAGAAAAGCGCATCTTGCCTGGCCTTTGCAGAAAATGCGCGGCGATTTTTCCTTCCATGACAAAAAGAGAGTTTTTTTGCAAAAAGCAATCAGTATTTTCAAAGCAAAAGCCCTGATTCTTGTGCATTTGCCGAATTGACAAGGCGGCTGGAAAGTCTTACCATATACCAGAAGCTTGTATCCATGCCGTAGTTACGATATTTTTTTAACAGGGAGCACAAAATGAAAAGAGCTTTGGCCATCCTTTTGACCGCGTCCATTATGATGACCTGCACGGCCCCGGCCGCCATGGCCGACACAGCGGCCACCAACGAATCGGCCGCCCTGCCGGTCCTTCTCGGTGAAGATCCCGCCATCCCGCAGGACCGCATCTGGGACCTGGCGGGCGCAGATGACCTGCAAGAAATACAGGGCGATATTGCAACTTATCAGGGCATCACTGTCAACGCCATCGACGGAAAGTTTTCTCCCCGCAGCCTCAACAAAGATACCCAGATCAACGCCGGAACCATTCTGACGATCCCGGTGCATGCAAACCCGGCCGGCGCAACGCTGGTGCTGACTCTGTCCGGCGGAAGCGCCGAGGTGAGTGTCAACGGGAACGAGTATACGTCGTCCGGCTCGACGGTGACCATTCCGCTGCAAGCGTCCGAGAACCACTTTGACTGCACAGTCAATTTTACCCGGCAGGCATATCTGACTCAGATCGCATTGCAGTACGGCGAACCCGAAGCCCCCTACCCCGGTGAAGTCGGCGAGGTGCAGCCCTTTGACACCGAATATACCTTTGAAAGTGCCGATGCCCTTCTGGGCCAGGACGGCGCCGTGACCCCTGACAACAAGCTGGAAGGCAACCGCGGCAGCTTTGCCGACATTCTGGTGAATGCCGACAACGGCAAGTTCAACGTACAGCCCGACCAGGCACGTGTGGTCATCAACGCGGGCACTGTTTTGTATCTGCCCGTGGCCCACGATCCCGCCGGCGTCACCCTGATGCTGGCCGGCACCCTGGACGGCAGCACGCCGTCTGACATCCTGGTGGATGGCGTATCCATGACCACCAATGCCCCCATTGAACTGGACATGAGCGATGGGTCGCAGTATCCGCGCTATGTTTGCATCGAATTCAAAACCATTGCGTATGTGACCCTGATCAGCTTGAACTATGCCAGCGACAGCGATTTCGGCACGCCTGATGTACAGGCCAAGGACACAGTCTGGGATCTGACCGGTTCCGGCGACGTCCAGCGGCCCGACGTGCAGGGCGCCAAGGGTGAATACGCCGGCATCCAGATCGACGCCACCGCCGGCAAGTTCACAGCCCGTGACGGCGACACCCAGATCAACGCCGGGACCGTTTTGTACATTCCGGTGGCCCCGGACGAAAAGGGGGCGTCCATCACCCTGGCCGGCAACAACTACAACAACCTGACCCTGCTGCTCAACGGCGAACCCATCGAAGTGGGCAAGGAAACGGCCCTGCCCCAGGTCAGCGAAAACGCCTATATTCCCCTTTCCTTTGAAAGTGCCGACGGCACGGGCAGTTGCTACCTGAATGCCATCACCATCGACTACATGAGCGACGACACCACCGTCGAGCACACGGTCACGGTGGGTGCCGGCGGGCAGTATGACTATACCTCCATCCAGGCAGCGCTGGACGCCAATGAATCCAGCGCCGCGGAACCGCTGGTGCTGCTCATTGCCCCCGGTACCTATCGGGAAAAGATCACCGTGGACAAGCCCTGGGTCTCGTTCCAGCCGATGTATCAGGATGGCGGCGAGGTCCGCATCGAGGCCGGGTACTATTCCTCCAACACCTTCAACGAGGACGGTTCCTATGCCCCGCAGGACGAGTACGACGTGGGCACCGATCAGAGTGGCACCGTGCTGGTGACGGCCTCTGCCACCGGGTTCAGCGCCGTGGGCATCACCTTCGTCAACACGTACAACCTCACCGACCACACCCAGCCCGGCGAACAGACGCCCGCTGTGGCGTTTTCTTCCGCAGCGGACAAGGTCTACCTGTCCGGCTGCCGCTTCCTGGGCCGTCAGGACACACTGTACCTGCACGGGTCCGGCTGCCGCGTGATGGTGGAAAACAGCTACATCGAAGGTACCGTGGACTTTATCTTTGGTGACGCCAACGCCAGTTTTGTGGACTGCCGGCTGCACATGGCCTACTACCCCGGCAAGAACAACGGCTATTACACCGCCCCCAACACCAAAAAGGACAACACCGGCCTGGTGTTCTACGCCTGCACGCTGACTGCCGATGAGCAGTACAGCAACGGCGGTACGGTCAGCCTGGGCCGCCCCTGGCAGACCGAGATCTATACCGTGACCGCCCGCAATCCCGACGGCAGCAGCTACCTGGTGGATTATGACAAGGAGCTCAAGAACCCCGCCTATGAGAACACCGCTTCTGCCGCCACCTTTGTGGCCTGCACGATGCCCGATGCCCTGACCGAAGGGCGCTGGAGCATCTGGACCCGCAAGGACAAAGACGGCAAGACCGTGGACGTGACCTACCACGACGACGTACATTTTGCCGAAGTGAACAGCCTGGCCCAGGACGGCAGCCCGGTCACGGCGGATGAGGAAAAACTGGTCCTGGGGACCATGACNNGAAGGGATCGGGTACTGGGACCCGGAGGTCACGATCCATTCGGTGCCCAAACCCGTGCAGCCGGTCCAGCCCGGCCAGACCCCGACCCAGCCCGCGGAACCGGTCGCCGGCAGCGAGGATACCGATCAGGACAGCACCGACAGCATCGACAGTGCCGTACAGACCCCCGTGACTGTCGTGTCCCCCACCCTGCCTTCCGCCACCCCGGCAGCCGGCCAGACAAAGCCCCAGGCCGCCCCTGCCCCTGCCGAAGGACCGACGGAAGAGAGTTCTGAGACGCAAAGCGACACGACCGCGACCCCCGTCCCCGCCGACAAAGAGGAGGAAGAGGTCATCGTTGAGGAGGACGTGCCCCTGGCCCAGACCACCGAAACCAGCCGCGGGGCCTGGTACGTGTTCCCGCTGGCAGCTGTGTGCGTGATCGCCGCCTGCCTGCTGCTGGTTCTGGCCCGCAAACGCCGCAAAGACGAGAACGACACCGACTTTTGATTGACACCGCACCCCGATTGCGGTATGATAAGACCCGACAAAAGAATAGGAATAGAATTCTAGGGGAGCTCCCGGGAGTTGAGAGGGCCGTTCGGCCTGACCCTTGAACCTGATCTGGATCATACCAGCGTAGGAAAGCAATTCTATCCCGTACACCGGCGGCGCGCGCCCCGGTGCGGATACACAGGATGCTTTCCGGCAGGAAGGCGTCCTTTTTCTTTTGTCCAAACCCAAAGGAGGATGTATCATGCAAAACGAAAGCTGCTGCACCGGGTGCAGCCGGCCGGACCTGCCCTGGGCGGGGCGGGGCACCAGCCTGCCCATCGCGGGGTGCCGGTTCACCCTGTACCCCATGACCGACAATTTCATCGACATCATTCTGGGCGCACTGGAAAAGACCGATACCTCGGCCGTATGGAGCGAGACCGACGCCCTGTCCACCGTCTACCGCGGCCGCCTGCCCTATGTGGCCGACGCGGTCAAGGCGCTGTTCCTGAACGCCTACCGGGAGGGGGTCCACATGGCCCTGGAAGGGCAGTTCTCGAAAGGGTGCCCGGGGGATGTGTCGGGCGACAGCGTGCTGGAGCGCCGGGGCGAAGCCCCCAACGCGGCGGCCGTGGCGGGCATCCACTTCCCCGTGCACTGCAAGCTGGCCCTGTATCCCATGGGCGCGGCGGATTACATCGACGAGATCGCAAAGGTCTGGTACATGGCCAAGGACGCGGGGCTGGAGCCCGCCACCATCCACTATGCCACCCGCATCGAGGGCGACGTGCAGCAGGTGTTCGATTATCTGACCGCCGTGTGCGAACAGATGGACAAGGCCGAAAACGTGCACCATTACGTGCTGCATTTTACGATGAACTGCAACAGCCCCACCGTGGATGAGGAATAAACCAATGAAATCCAGCGCCTGGAAACTGAAAGATGTTCTTCTGATCGCCATCTGTGCCGTTGTGTTCGGCGTGATCTACCTGGGCTGCACCTATGCGGGCGGCATCCTGTACGGGCTGCTGACCCCCTTTGGCATGGCGTCCCTTGGGTATGAGCTCTTTTACGGCATCTACTTCATGGCCGGGGCCTTTGGCGTGTACGTCATGCGCAAGCCCGGCGCGGGCCTGATCGCCGAACTGCTGGCCGCCGTTCTGGAATGCCTGTACGGCAACTATTTCGGACCCATCATCATTTTGTCCGGCCTGGTGCAGGGACTGGGCTTTGAACTGATCGTGGCCCTGAAGGGATACAAGAAGTTTGACCGCGCGACCATGATGCAGGGCGCGGTGATCTGCTCGGTGCTGACTTTGGGGTACAATCTGGTCATCAGCGGCTACAACCAGATCGCCCTGCCCGTGCTGGCCCTGATGCTGGCCGTACGCATCGTGAGCGCCGTGGTGTTCGACGGCCTGGTCACCCCACTGCTGGCGGACGGGCTGGTCAAGGCCGGCGTGCTCAAGGGGTACGCGGTGGCCAAGGACGCCGACGCGGAC
This sequence comes from Faecalibacterium sp. UBA1360, assembly GCA_002306375.1. Taxonomy (GTDB): domain Bacteria; phylum Bacillota; class Clostridia; order Oscillospirales; family Ruminococcaceae; genus Gemmiger. The sequence goes on along the minus strand of DBRU01000016.1, from coordinate 52,138 downwards.
CTGGAGGACTGACCCGTGCCGGAACAGACGGCTTTGCGCATGCGGGATGTGGTGTTCCGCTACCTGGAAAAGGGACGGCGCAGCATCCTGGACCATGTGGACCTGGACATCGCCGCGGGGACCGTGACCGTATTGATGGGCGCGGGCGGCTGCGGCAAAAGCACCCTGGCCGCCGTGGCGGCGGGACTGTACCCTGAAAACGGCGGCGTGCTGCAATGCGGGACCATCGAATGGTTCGGCCGTTCGCTGACCGATCTGGACCCCCAGCAGCGGGCCGGGCTGGTGGGCATGCTGTTCCAGAACCCGGATCTGCAATTCTGCATGGATACCCTGCGGGGGGAAATGCGCTTTTGCATGGAGAACCTGCGCCTGGACCCCCGGGCCATGGACGAGCGCATCCGCCAGGCGGCCGAAGACCTGGGCCTTGCCGGACTGCTGGACCAGCCGCTGCACACTTTGTCGGGCGGCGAAAAGCAGAAGGCCGCCCTGGCCTGCCTGTATGTGATGGAATGCCGCTGCCTGCTTCTGGACGAAAGTCTGGCCAATCTGGACCGGGACGCGGCCGCCGCCCTGGTGGCTTTGCTGCGCCGTATGCACGAGGCCGGGCGCACGATCATTGCCATCGACCACCAGGCCGATCCGTGGCTGGACCTGGCGGACGAGATCATATTATTGGAAGAAGGCGGCCGCCCGGCCGTGCGGGGCATCCGCCGGGCCAATCTGGCCGAACACCGGGCCGACTTTGAACGGCTGGGATTGTTTTACCCCGGCCCGGCGCAGCGGTGCGCCCCCGCCGTGGAGGAACAAGGCACCGCGCTGACCTTGCGGGGCGTGAACATCCGCAAAGGCGCGGCCAGGCTCCGCCGCTTTTGGCGCAAAGGCCCCGCGTCTCCCCTGCTGCTGGAACAGGCCGACGCCCTGTTCCCCAAAGGCGCCATGACGGCGCTGCTGGGCCCCAGCGGCAGCGGCAAGACCACGGCGCTGCTGGCGGTGCTCAAACAGCACGCCTACGAAGGGCGCATCGAATTGGACGGGCAGGACCTGGCCCGGCTGCGCCCCCGGGAGCTGTACCGCCGGGTGGGCATCGTGTTCCAGAACCCGGCCAACCAGTTCATCACCCAGAACGTGACCGAGGAAGTGTGCGCCAGCCTGCGGGTGTGGGACCCCGCCCTGCCCGAAGAGGACTGCCGCGCCCGGGCCGAACAGCTGCTGGCCGAGTACGGCCTGGAACGGTACCGCAAATACTCGCCCTATATGCTCAGCCAGGGCCAGCAGCGGTGCCTGGCCGTATTGTCGGTGTTGTGCGGCGGGCAAGACCTGCTTTTGCTGGACGAACCCACCTACGGCCAGGACGCCCGGTCGGTACAGGCCATCATGCGCCAGCTGCGCGACAAGGTGGAACAGGAGGGGCTGAGCGTCATCTTCATCACCCACGACCGCGCCCTGGCCGCCGCCTGGGCCAACCGCGTCTATACGCTGCGGGACCGAAAGCTGGTGTCCCTGCGCCCCGAGGAGGTGTGCCCCTGATGCTGCTGGAAAAATGGAACCCCACCGTCAAGGCCGCCACCGTGCTGGTGTGCGTGATCCTGCTGTCGGTGCAGTATCTGGTCAGCCTGAACCTGGCCGTGTTTGCCGTCTGTCTTTTTCTGCTGCTGGCCGGGTCCCGCGCAGGCGCGCGGCGGCTGTTGACCCTGCTTTTGCCGGCCTGCCTGGCGGCGCTGGGGCTGTTCATGATGGGGCTGTACTACGCCCGGGGCTCCAGCGTGACCCAGGCCGATCTGGATACCCTGTCCGCCGTACCCTACGCGGTGCGGGCGGCCATGTCCCGCAACCTGTACACGGCTTTGCAGCTGGCCACCCGCCTGCTGGCCTACGCGGGGCTGGGCATGCTGTTTGCCCTGTCCACCGACGCCGAGTTTTTTATTGCCAGCCTGTTGCACCAGTGCCGNNCGGGAATTCCGCCAGGTGCGCCTGGCCTATGCGGTGCGCGGGGTGCGGGTGCACGCCCTGTCCTTAGGGCCCATCTTCACGATGCTGGTCAACAGCGTGCGCTGGTCGGAGAGTGTGGCCATGGCCATGGAGTCCAAGGGATTCTGCGGCGACGCGCCCCGCACCTATTACTTTGTGCCCCGCATCCACTGGTATGACCTGGCCGCCGGAGCCCTGGCCGTAGGGGCCCTGGTGTGCGGGATGCTGTTTTTGCACTACTGATCGTTGCATGGCAAAAGCCCTGTGCCAAAGGCACAGGGCTCAGCGTGTCGAGAAACTCGACACGCTGCAAAAGGGGGGAACAGTCCCGCACGGCGGTGCCTGACGGGCCTATTCCCCCTCTTGGACACCCCCTCGACAAAATTTGACGGCAAATCGCGCACTCGACGCCCTGTGTCTCGCACACAATTTGCCGCCAAATTTCCCTGGTTGTGTCTGCGCCGGTCGGCGCATGTCCGCCGGCGCAGACGGTTTTATACTTTTTCGACAGTCTCAGCCCTGTGCCAAAGGCACAGGGCTTTTGCATTTGAGGCAAGGGCAGGGTCATTCGGCCCCGGTGCGCTTGATGACCACGCCCACGGTCTTGGCCAGGATGCGCAGGTCCAGCGACAAAGACCAGTTGTCGATGTAGGTCACGTCCATTTTGACCACATCCTCAAAGTCCTCGATGTTGCTGCGCCCGCTGACCTGCCACAGACCCGTGAGCCCCGGTTTCATGGACAGGCGGCGCTTGTGGTGAGAGTCGTAGCGCTCGTACTCGTCCAGCGTGGGCGGGCGGGTGCCCACCAGGCTCATATCCCCTTTGAGCACGTTCCAGAACTGGGGAAGCTCGTCGATGGAGGTGCGGCGGATGAACCGCCCCACCTTGGTGACGCGGGGGTCGTCNNGCGTACATGCTGCGCAGCTTGTAAATGCAGAACACCCGTCCGTTGAGCCCCACCCGCTTTTGGCGGAACAGCAGCGGGCCCGGGCTTTCCAGCTTGAGGGGGATGGCCACCACCGCGATGATGGGCACCGACAGGATCAGGCCCACCGCGCCGCCCACAATGTCCATCAGGCGCTTGATGAGCATGGCGCCGAACTCGTGCTCGGACGCCGTCAGCGTCACAAAGGGCACGCCGCCCGCCGTTTCCACCCTCGTCTGCAAGCGAGGCATCCAGGATTCGCCTTCCCGGGCGGCCACCGTATAGGGCTCCAATACGGTCACGTTCAGGTGCACGCACAGGCCCATGCTCTGCATCTCTGCGAGCAGCGGGTGCAGGGATTCGCCGGTCTGGTAGGGTACGTTGACGTACACTTCGTCCAGCGGTTCGCGGCGGATCCATTCCATCGCGCCGTCGTACACGGCGGCCACCGGCACGCCGTGTACCTGACCGGCGGCTTCGGGCGCGTCCAGCAGGACCACGCCCTGGAGCTTTTTGGCCCAGTCGTGCTTGAGGTCGTGGATCAGCGCCTCGGCCCGGTCGGAGGTGGTGATGATGCCCACCAGCGTGGCAAAGCTGCCCTTGTAAAAATGCTTGTTCAGATAGGTCTTGAGCGCCGTGTGGGATGCGTACAAAAGCACCGCGTAGCACCCCAGGATGCCCACATACAGGTACCGGGATTCCAGCAGCGTGGCCTTGGTCAGCAGCAGCGCCACAGCCAGGGCCGCCGCCAGCAGGGCGGTGTTCTGCACGCACAGCAGCACTTCGGACTTCCAGCCCCGTCGGGTCAGGCCCGCCGCCCCGTTGAAGGCCAGGAACACCACCAGGAACGCCAGCGCCAGGATCAGTATGAACTGGCCCCATTCCTGCCTTGTATAGGGCAAAAGCACCCCCATCAGCCGGTCGGTGACCAGCCAGGCCGCCCCCACAGCCAAGAGCAGGCTGGCGGCGTCGGCGGCAAAATTGAGCAGATATTGGATCTTATCCTTCTTTTCCACAGGTTGTCCCCCTGGTTATCGTCCTTTATTTTTGGCGCGCAGCCCAAACCATGAAGCGCAGATTGGTGGACAGATACCGCCCGAACAGACGTTTCGGGTCCTGCAACAGGCGATACAGCCATTCCAGATTGTGCCGCTGCATCCACTGGGGCGCGCGGCGGATGTTGCCGGCCTCATAGTCAAAGGCCGCGCCCACGCCCAGCATCAGGGCCTGTACCCGGCCCGCATGGTCGGCCATCCAGCGTTCCTGCTTGGGCGCGCCCAGGCCCACCCACACAAAATCCGGCGCGGCGGCGTTGATGGCGTCGACGGCGGCGGCGTCCTCTTGGGGCGTGAGGGGGCGAAACGGCGGGCTTTGCATGCCCACCACCCGCGCGCCGGGGTAGCGCCGGGCCAGAACGTCCCGCAGCTTGGCCAGCGTTTCAGGCGTGGAGCCGTAAAAATAATGGGTCCAGCCCGTATCGGCGCTCATGGTCAGCACGGCGCGCATGAGGTCGGGGCCCGTGACCCGCTGCGCGTCGGGGAACCCGTGGCTGCGGCTGTACCGGGATAAGGGTCCGCCGTCGGGCAGGACCAGGACCGAGCCGTTTTGCACGGCGCGATAGCCTTCGTCCCGGCTGGCCGTGACCGTGGTGTGCACATTGGCCACACAGATATATCCCCCGCGCCAGGCTTCCAGATTGCGGCGCAGCAGGTCCAGGGTACGGGGCATATCGGTGACAGCCACCCGCACGCCCATAATGTCACAGACAGAAAATTCTTGTTCCCGGCCCGGCATGGGCATTCTCCTTACTGTCGGGGGTCCGGGCGCGTTGGCAGGGCCCCGCATTTACTCCCTTTACCATACCACAAAACCCCTGCCGGCGCAATGTCCGGCAGGGGTTTTTGCCATCGGAACGCGCGGCAAAACGCCGCTTACAGGCTGGAATAGCCGTAGCTGTTGACCAAAGCGTCAATGCGCTTGCCCTCTTTGCACCAGGGGCAGGCACGGGAATCATAACTCTGGTAATCGCCCAGGGTGGAGGGGTCGAAGATGGAGGTCACGCGGTAGCCCGCGCACTCGTCCACCGTGGCAAACACCGCCGTGATGCCGGCCACCATGCCGCCGTAGTAGTCCACGGCTTCCACCGCGGCCTGGGCCGTGTAGCCGGTGGTGACCGAGGCGGCCAAAATCAGCACGTGCTTGTTGGTGATCATGGGGGACGTGTTTTCCCGGAACAGCAGCTGGCTGCCGCTGGTGTGTTCGGGACTGACCACATAGATGGTCTGGTGGGCGTTCATGTTCACATAACCGCCGCGGGTCAGCTCGGACGCCAGGCAGGCGCCGATGACCTCGGTGCCGTCCAGGCAAAGCACCGTGTCCACGATGGTGGTGGCCGCATAGTGGCGCACCAGGTCCTGGGCGACGGCGCGGGCTTCGGACAGACGGGTCTTTTGCATGGTGACGTCGATGTAATAATTGATATGGCTGTGGCTGGTGGCAAAATGGCCTTTGGCCACGCGCAGCAAAAGATCCTTTTTCTTGGTGGGCAGTTTGACCAGGCTGATCGCCATGGGAATCACTCCTTTTCCCCTGCCGGCTTGCGCCGGGATATGTACATATTTATTGTAAAGGCTTTTTCCCACCCGTGCAAGGCGCGCCCCGGGGAAATACCAGCTAAAATTTCGTATCTGTTTTTGGCAGTTTTGACAGCCTTGACCGGCAAAAGGCAGGGCTTTCCTTTACACCGGCGGCAGCGGATGGTATAATATTGAGACATGAATTTTTGGGCAAACGGCAACGCGGATACAGGAGGAAACGGACAATGGCCTACACACTGGCGGCGCACAACGGAGACACGGTGGCGGTGCCGCGGCTGGTGATGACCCACCTGGCCCGCGCCGACGGCGACACGGTGCGTGTGGCGTTGTACCTGATCGGCGGCGGCGCGGCGGATGCCCGCACCATCGCCCACGATCTGGGGCTGAAAAGCATCGAGGCCGCCAAGCGGGCGCTGCAATACTGGGCCGGGGCCGGGCTGCTGGAAAAAGATGCCGCCGCCCCCGCCCCGGAAGCCGCGCCCCGCCCCGCGCCCGATCTGAACAGCCTGAACGACCCGTATGTGGCGGTTTTGTGCCAGGAGGCACAGACCGCTTTGGGCCGGGCGCTGGGCCGCAGCGAGATGCTGCGCCTGGTGGGGCTGTATTTGCAGGACGGCTGGCAGCCGGACGTGATCTTGATCTGCTGTGCCGAGGTGGCGCGCCAGGGGCGGCGCACAGTGGCCGCCATCGGCCGGGAACTGGGGCGCTGGCGGGAAGCCGGCGTGGAGACCGGCGAGGACGCCGAGCGCTTTTTGAAGCAGGAGGCCCGCCGCGCCGCCCGCTGGGCGGACACCGCCGCCCGGTTCGGCGTCGAGGCCAGCCAGCTGACCCGGTGGGAGCGGGGCGCCATCACCCGCTGGTACGAGGAATGGGCCTTTGACGACGCCATGGTGGACGAGGCGCTGCTGCACGCCGAAAACCACCGCACGGTGCGGTATGTGGACGGTATCCTGCGGTCCTGGCGGGCCCAGGGCCTGAATACCGTGCAGGCCGTGCGGGGCAAGGGGCAGCTGTCCGGCGCCAACATCCTGGCCACAACGGCCCCGCGCCCGGCCCAGCCTGCCGCGGCCAGCGCCCGGCAGGATCTGTTCCATGCAGACTGGAACGCGGTGTTTGAGGACGAAACGGAGGGATGACCCATGCGCACCAAGGATGAACTGTTTCGCGAAGCCCAGCGCCGCATCGCGGCGCGCCGCCAGCAGGCCGTAATGACGGCGGAGCGCATGCGCGCGGCGGCGTTTGCGGCCCACCCGGAACTGGCCGCCGCCGAGGAAGCCCGGGTCCAGGCGGGCCTGGCCCTGACGCTGGCCGCCGCCCGGGGGCAGGACCCCGCCGCGGCCGCCCAAAGGCTGGCCGACGCGGGCCGGGCGCTGACCGACGCCATGCAGGCCGCCGGCTACGCCCCCGCCGACCTGGAACCCCGTTTTGCCTGCCCCCAATGCAAGGACACCGGCCTGGCCAACGGCAACCCCTGCGCCTGCGTGGCCCAGGCGGCCCGCAGCCTGCGCCGGGAGGAGATCAACGCCGCCAGCCCCCTGGCCTTGTGCGGCTTTGACACCTTTGACGTGACCCGCTACCCCGCCGAGCCGGAGCCCGAGCTGGGCGGTTCGCCCCGGGATTACATGGCCAAGGTGCTGCAATTCTGCCGCCGCTGGGCCGAGAATTTTACCCCCGACAGCCCGAACCTTTTGTTCATGGGCGGGGCCGGGCTGGGTAAGACCCATCTGGCCCTGGCCGCCGCCGACGCGGTGCTGGACCGGGGCTTCGACGTGCTGTACACCAGCAGCGCCGCGCTGGCCGCCCAGATGGGCCGCGAACACTTTGACCGGGAGGCCGACGACGTGTGGCTGCAGGCCTGCCAGGAAGCCGACCTGCTGATCCTGGACGATCTGGGCACCGAGCACATCACGGCGTTGACCATCAGCATGCTGTACGAGCTGGTCAACACCCGCATGCTCTGCCACCGGCCCACCGTGTACACCACCAACATCACCGACCAGGGCATTTTTGAGGCCCGGTATACCGAAAAGGTGGCCAGCCGCATGCTGGGCAACTGCAAGATCTTCAAATTCTTCGGCCAGGATCAGCGCCTGATCCGGCGCTGAATTCTTCTCATAAACAACGACCGCCGCCCGGCTGTACAGCCGGGCGGCGGTTTTGATTTATTCAAGTCGGACGCGGCGGGCGCGCCAGAGTTCCTGCCCCGCCTGCACGCCGGCGGTGAACAGGCGCAGCAGCCAGGGCGTCAGCGCCCACAGCGCCGCCAGCAGCGCCCAGCCCCGGGCGCCCGGAGCGTCAAAGCCGATCCAGGGGCCAAGCGCGACGGCGCCCGCCGCGCCCAGCGCCAGCATACCGCCCCACAGCGCCGCGTGCATGGGGGTAAAGGGACGACATACCCGCCACAGCACGGCCAGCCCGCCCCCCAAAAGCACCAGCGACGCCATCGTGCAGGTCTGGGCGTGGGACATGCCCAGCGCCTCGCCCGCCGCCTGGGCCGCGAACACCAGCACAAAGTCGGTCAGACCGCCGGGCAGGGCCGCCCGCAGCACGTTGGACAAAAAGCGTCCGCGCACCAGTTCATGGTTGGGTTCCAGTGCCAGCACAAAAGACGGGATGCCGATGGTCACCGCCGACACCAGCGTGAGCTGGATGGGCTGCAACGGATAGGGCACGGCCAGAAACAAAGTGACCATGCTTAAGGTGAAGGAAAAGATGTTCTTGACCAGAAACAGCGCCGCCGAGCGCTGGATGTTGTTGATGACCCGGCGGCCTTCGGCCACCACCTCGGGCAGGGCCGAAAAATCGGAATCCAGCAGCACGAGCTGGGCCACCTGGCCGGCGGCCTGGGCCCCCGACGCCATGGCGATGCCGCAGTCGGCCTGCTTGAGGGCCAGTACATCATTGACCCCGTCGCCGGTCATGGCCACCGTGTGCCCCGCCTTTTGCAAAGCCCGCACCAGCGTGCGCTTCTGGTCCGGAGCGACCCGGCCGAACACCGTGCAGCGGACGGCGGCGTCGGCCAGCTGGGCGTCGGTGCGCAAGGTGGAAGCGTCCACATAGTTCTCCGCCCCCGGGATGCCGGCGCGGCGGGCGATCTCGCTGACGGCGGCGGGGTTATCCCCCGAAATGACCTTGACCGCCACCCCCTGTTCGGCAAAGAATCGGAAGGTGCCGGGCGCCTGGGCGCGGATGCGGTTGCCGATGGGCAGCAGCGCCAGAAAGGTCAGCCGCGCCGGGTCCAGCGGCGCGTTGGGGCTGGGCCGGCCGTCATACCGCGCCAGCACCAGCACCCGTCCCCCGCCCTGCACGCAGGGTTCCATGGCCGGGGCCAGTTGCTCCAGGCGCGGACCGGCCACAAATTCCGGCGCGCCCACCACAAAGCTGCCCCGCTGCCCGAAAGAGGCGGCGCTCCATTTGCGGGCGGAGTCAAAGGGGACCACTGCCGTGCGGGGCCAGCGTTCGCCCGCGTCGGCAAAGCGGCGCTGCAAGGCCCGGGCCGTGTCGTTGTCCGGCTCGGTTTCGGCATAGATGCTGCGCAGCACGGTGCTCACGTAAGCAAGGTCCGCGCCCGGGTCCAGCAGGCGGGGCGCGGCGGCCTCCATGCGGTTTTCGGTGATGGTGCCGGTCTTATCCACGCACAGTACGTCCACCCGGGCCAGCGTCTCGATGCAGTTCATGTCCTGGGCCAGCACCCGGCGGCGGGCCAGGCGCAGCACGCCCAGGGCCAGGGCCACACTGGTCAGAAGATACAGCCCTTCGGGGATCATGCCCACCAGCGAGGCCACCGTGCCTTCCACCGCCGTGCGCAGCGTCATGTGCAGAAAGCCGTATTGCTTTATGAACATCACCACGCCCACCGGCACCAGCGCCAGGCCGATGCCCCGGATCAGTTTGTCCAGCATGCGCAGCATCTCGCCTTTGGGGAAACGGTGGTCAGCCTTTGCCTCGGCGGCCAGGCGGTTGGCGTAGCTGTCCGCCCCCACATGGGTCAGCTGGGCGCGACAGTGCCCGGAGGTGAGAAAGGACCCCGAACGCAGCCTGTCGCCCGGGCGTTTGGCCACGGGTACAGCCTCGCCGGTGACCAGCGCCTCGTTGGCCGCCGCCTGACCCGTGCGCACCACGGCGTCGGCGCAGATCTGCTCGCCGGCCGTAAATTCCACAATGTCGTCCCGCACCAGCTCTTCCGCCGGCAACAGCAGCATCCGTCCGCCACGCATGCAGCGCACCTTATGGGCGCTGAGCAGCGTCAGCTTTCGGATCACGGCCCGGGCGCGCAGCTGCTGCACCACCCCGATAACCGTGTTGCACACCACCACGCCCAGAAAGCCCGCGTTGAGCCAGGACCCCACAGCGAACAGGCAGGCGGCCAGCACCACAAAGACCAGGTTGAAAAAGGTAAAGACGTTTTCCCGTATGATCTGCCCCGTGGAGCGCACGGGGTCGTCGGTCACATGGTTGGACAGGCCCGAGGCGGCGCGCTCGGCAGCCTGGGCGTCGCTCAGCCCGCGGCCGGGATCGGCGTTGACCACGGGCAGGGCCGGCGAAGCGACCGGCGGGCGAAGGTCGCCGGGCGTACGGGGTCCCAAAAAGCGGAAGGGACAAAAGCGGGGCACGGAGCAGACCCTCCTTACAATATCAGAATGGCATCCAGTATACCGCACAATCGTGAACAAAATTAAGATATGCGGTAAATGTCCGGTAAATAAAAAACCGCCTGCGGCCGCAAGCGGTTTTTACAGAGATCGGGATCAGACTTCCTCCAGCTCGCCGCGGGAGGAGGCTTTCAGGTAGGCGTAGATGAACCCGTCCAGGTCGCCGTCCATCACGGCCTGGACGTTGCCGCTCTCAAAGTTGGTGCGGTGGTCCTTGACCAGGGTGTAGGGCATGAACACGTAGCTGCGGATCTGGTGGCCCCAGGCGATCTCGTTCTGCACGCCCTTGATGTCGTCGATCTTGTCCTTGTGCTGCTGCAAGGCGATCTGGTACAGCTTGGCCTTCATCATGTCCATGGCGTACTCGCGGTTTTGCAGCTGGCTGCGCTGGGTCTGGCAGGACGTGACGATGCCGGTGGGCTTGTGGATCAGGCGCACGGCCGAAGAGGTCTTGTTGATGTGCTGGCCGCCTGCGCCGGAAGAACGGAACACCTGCATCTCAATGTCGTTGGGGTTGATCTCGATCTGGATGTTGTCGTCCAGTTCGGGCATGACTTCCAGGCTGGCAAAGCTGGTCTGGCGGCGGGCGTTGGCGTCAAAGGGACTGATGCGCACCAGGCGGTGCACGCCGTTCTCGCTTTTCAGCATGCCGTAGGCGTTGGCCCCCTTGACCATGATGGAGGCGCTCTTGATGCCGGCCTCGTCGCCGTCCAGCACGTCCAGCACTTCCACTGAATACCCGTGGGCTTCGGCCCAGCGGGTGTACATGCGGTAGAGCATCTCGGCCCAGTCCTGGGCTTCGGTGCCGCCGGTGCCCGCGTGGAAGGTCAGGATCGCGTTGGAATGATCGTATTCGCCGTTGAGCATGGTCATCAGTTGCAATTCGTCGATGGCCTTTTCCACAGCGTTGACGGCCTCCTCGCCTTCGGCGGTGAGGGCGGGGTCGTTTTCCTCCTCGATCATTTCCAGCAGGGTGCCCGCCTCCTCATACTGGGTGGCCAGCTTGCGGTAGCGTTCCAGCTTGTTTTTCAGCTCGCTCATCTCGGCGTAGACCTTCTGGCTGCGGGCCTGGTCGTCAAAAAAGCCGGGCATGGTCATCTGGTGTTCCAGCTCGGCCAGGCGCTTTTCGCTGGCTTCAATGGACAGAGCATCCCGCAAATCGTCAACGGCGGTACGGAAACCGCCCAGTTTGGATTTCAGTTCGTCGATGGTGATCATATATCTATACCCCTGTTTTTGATTGTAAACATACAGGATAAGTATAAACCAAAACAAACGCCTTGTAAAGGGCCGCAGGATCGGCATTGTTCACGGAAAATTCTTTGCTTTCCCCTTGCGCATGGTGTATAATGATTTTTATTAACAGCTGCCAGAAGGCAGCGCCAGAACACGGAGGATGCCATGAGCAACTATACGGGCAATACCTGCCCTGTGTGTCATAAAACTTTCAGACCCGACGATGACATCGTGGTCTGCCCCGAATGCGGCACGCCCTACCACCGTGCCTGCTGGCCCCGCGACGGCGTGTGCGTGCACGCCGACAGGCATGCCGCCGGCTTTGAGTGGAAGCCGGACGCCGCGCCCGACGACCAGCCCGCCTGCCCCAACTGCGGAGCCCACAACCCCGCCGGGGCCCATTTTTGCAGCCATTGCGGCGTGCCCCTGCCCGACCACCCCCAAAGCCCCCAGAACCCGGACAACGCGCCCCCGACGCCCCACCCGATCTATGACGACCCGACCTACCGCTCCGAAGCCCCCCGCGCCCGGGCCCAACAGCCCGGCCGCGAGCCCCGCATCGAGAGCTACACCGCCGGCCCCCAGGGCATCTACCGCCGGGAGGTGGGGCCCGACGATCCCATCGAGGGCATCAAGGCCCGGGACTGGAACACCTTTGTGGGCCCGTCCAGCCTGTATTACCTGATGCAGTTTTTTCGCATGCAGGAGACCAAGCACAAGGTGAGCATCTCTTTTTCGGCGCTGCTGCTGGGCCCGGTGTATTTCTTCTACCGCAAAATGTGGAAGCAGGCCTTCGTTTTCGCGGCGCTGGATCTGCTGGCCACGCTGCCTACCTTTTTGGTGATGCTGGCCGTATCCGGCGCGCCCATCGTGCAGAACATGCCCACCGGCTGGCTGCTGCCCGCCATGGATGTGTGCGCCGTGATAAGCTGGATCGTGATGGTCCTGCGCGGCCTGTTTGCCGTGTACTGGTACCGCAACACCTGCCTGAGCCGCATCCGCGCCATCTATGACCAGGCCCCCGACGGCACCGACCGCCAGGACCTGCTGGCCATGCGCGGCGGCGTGAGCGTCGCGGCCGTCATCAGCTACCTGGCCGTGTGCGTGGCGCTGACCATTCTGCTGCTGATCCTGGGCGTGGACCCGGTGGCGGTGTCGACCCTGTTCGGGGTGTGATCTGCCAAACACGTATACTCCCCTGCCCCCCTGCGGACAGGGACGAGATAGACAGTTACAGGAGGAACGGATATGAAAACCACCCTGGTCATCATGGCGGCGGGCATCGGCTCCCGCTTTGGCGGCGGCATCAAACAGCTGGCCGCCGTGGGCCCCAACGGCGAGATCATCATGGATTACTCGATCCACGACGCGATCGAAGCCGGGTTTGAAAAAATCGTCTTTATCATCCGCCACGACATCGAGGCCGCCTTCCGCCAGGCCATCGGCGATCGGATCGAAGGCATCTGCGCGTCCCTGGGCGTGGAGATCGCCTATGCCTTCCAGGAGCTGGACGCTTTGCCCGAAGGCGTCAGCCTGCCCAAAGGCCGCACCAAGCCCTGGGGCACCGGCCAGGCCGTGCTGGCCTGCAAGGACATCCTGGACGGGCCGTTTGCGGTCATCAACGCCGACGACTATTACGGCAAGCAGGCTTTTGTGCTGCTGCACGACTTTTTGCAGAACTACGACCCCGCCGCCCCGGGCGCTTTGTCCATGGCGGGCTTTGTGCTGAAAAACACCCTGAGCGACAACGGCGCCGTGACCCGCGGCATCTGCCGCATGAACGCCGAAGGGTTCCTGACCGGCGTGGACGAGACCTCCGGCATTGAAAAGACCGCCGACGGCGCAGCCGTGGCCGGCAAGCCCGTGGACGCCGACAGCCTGGTCTCCATGAACATGTGGGGCCTGACCCCCGGCTTCGTGGCCATGCTGGAGCAGGGCTTTGTGGAGTTCTTTGCCGGTATCGCCGGCAAGGAGCTGAAGGCCGAGTACCTGCTGCCCATCTTCATCGACGAGCTGCTGAAAGCCGGCAAGGTCAGCGTAAAGGTGCTGCCCACCCATGACCGCTGGTTCGGCGTGACCTATCAGGAGGACAAGGCCGTCGTCATCGAATCCTTTGCCAAGCTGATCGAGGCCGGGGTCTACCGCAAGGACCTGTTCAGCGACCTGAAACAATAAAGGACCCGTTCCGCCCCGGCCGCCAGACGCGCCGGGGCGGTTTGCGTGCGCAGGAACCAAAATCACAAAAGCATGACATTCCAGGGCATGGAAAGCGAGGAAAAAATGCGGTATCGTAAAAACAGGAGGGATGCCTGTATGAGCAAGCCGAATGACGTATGCAAACTGCCCAAGCCCGTGTGCGAGATGACCCCCGCCGAGATCAACGCCGCCCTGGCCTTTGATGTGGAGCGTCTTTTGCGTTTCGGGCGCAAACACAAGCTGGTGAAGGATCTGGACATCCTTGTGGCCCGCAACACCCTGCTGGATCTGCTGGGCCTGGCGGCCCCCTGCGATGAAAAGCCCCCCAAGGAAGAGTTCGACACCCCCACCGACATCCTGGAACAGATGCTGGATCTGGCCGCCGCCAAAGATCTGTTTGACAACGACGTGCCCCAGTACCGCATCAATTTTGAGACCCGGCTCATGGGCGCCATGATGCCCCGGGAAAGCGAGATCTGCCGCAAGTTCCGCAAGCTCTATGCCAAGAAGGGTCCCGAGGCTGCCACCGACTGGTTCTACGACCTGTGCGTGGTGTCCAACTACATCCGCACAGCCCAGATCGCAAAAAACATCCAGTGGAACACCCAGACGCCCTACGGCGAATTGGAGATCACCATCAACCTGACCAAGCCCGAAAAGGACCCCAAGGTCATTGCCATGGAGCGGCTGCAGCCCGCGGCCAGCTACCCCAAGTGCATGCTGTGCAAGGAGAATATCGGCTATGCCGGGCGCATCAACTTCCCCGCCCGCCAGACCCACCGCCTTGTTCCCGTGTACCTGGCGGGCGAGGCCTTCTACCTGCAATACAGCCCCTATGCCTATTTCCACGAGCACTGCATCATCCTGCACGACGAGCACAAGCCCATGACCATGGACCGGGATACCCTGGCCCAGATCTTTGACTTTGTGAGCCAGTACCCCCATTACACCTGCGGCTCCAACGCCGACCTGCCCATCGTGGGCGGCAGTATCCTGAGCCACGCCCACTTCCAGGGCGGGCGGTATGTGTTCCCCATGCAGAAGGCCGCCATCGCCGTGCCCTTGCGGGACGAGCGCTACCCCGGCGTGCGCGCCGGCATCCTGAACTGGCCGGTGTCCGCCATCCGGCTGATCGGGCGCAGCTCCCAGCAGGTGCAGCACGTGGCCAACAACATCCTGAACGCCTGGCGGCAGTACAGCGACGGCAGCGTGGGCATTCTGGCCAGCACCGGCGACACGCCCCACAACACCGTAACGCCCATCCTGCACTATGACGAGCAGGACGGCTACATCCTGGACCTGGCGCTGCGCAACAACCGCACCAGCGAAGAGTTTCCGGACGGCATCTTCCACCCCCACAAGGAATACCACAACATCAAAAAGGAAAACATCGGCCTGATCGAGGTCATGGGCCTGGCCATCCTGCCCGCCCGCTTAAAGGAGCAGAGCGCCGCCATCGCCGACATTCTGTGCGGCGCGCCCAACACCAGCCGGGAGGAAGGCAGTTCCCTGGCGGTGCATGCCGACTGGATCGACGAGCTGGTGGCCAAGTACGGCACCGCCATGACCCCCGTGGCCGCCCACGCCGCCGTGCGCAACGAGATCGGCGTGGTGTTCAGCCACGTGCTGGAAAACGCCGGCGTGTTCAAGCAGGATGAGGCCGGGCAGGCCGCTTTCCTGCGGTTTGCCCAGAGCGTGGGCTTCAAGACCGCGGAATAAGGCCCCGCCGGTAGAAAAAAAGACCAGCCGCGGGCAAAAAATCCTTGACTTTTCGGCACAGAACTGATAAAATGAATTGCTGTGCCGAAAGGCACATATCCTTGCCCTTGGGCAATGCCAAGGGCCTTACGTCCAAAAGGAGGTGTACAGAACAATGGCTAAGTACGAAACCATGCTGGTGACCAGTTCCAACCTGGATGAGGAGGCTTCCGCCGCTCTGGTGAGCAAGTTCAAGTCCCTGATCGAGGCGAACGGTACGATCGATTCTGTCGACGAGTGGGGCAAGCGCCGTCTGGCGTATCCCATCAACGACGAGACCGAAGGCGTGTACACGGTGATCAAGTTCACCAGCGACGAGGCGTTCCCCGCCGAGCTGGACCGTGTGTACAAGATCACGGAAGGCGTGCTCCGCACCATCATCATCGCGGAGGAAGCCTGAGGTAAGGAGTTAAGACCATGCTGAATGTTGTTGCGATCATGGGCCGGCTGGTGGCCGACCCGCAGCTGCGCCAGACGACCAGCGGCAAGAATGTGGCGTCCTTCCGCATCGCGTGCGATCGCGGACGCCGCGACCCCAACGGCCAGAGCCAGGCGGATTTCCTGGATGTGGTGGCCTGGGACCGCACCGCGGAGTTCGTGTGCCGCTATTTCCAGAAGGGCTCGCTGATCGCCGTGGACGGCCGTTTGCAGACCCGCAGCTATCAGGACAAAAACGGCAACAACCGGCAGGCGGTCGAGATCGTGGCCAACAACGTGAACTTCACGGGCCCGAAATCCCAGAACTCCGTCGCTTCCGGCATGGGCGCGCCCGCAATGAACGCGCCCGCTCCGGCAGAGTATGCCCGCCCCGCCGCGCAGCCCACCGCCCCCGCCTATTCGGCCGGGAGTAACGACGACTTCGCGCTGATCGAGGACGAGGGCGACCTGCCGTTCTGACAATCGAATCGTATCATTCTATAAGGAGGTCAAGACCATGGCTATGGATCGTTCTTCCCGCCCGATGCACCGCGGCCGCCGCAAGGTGTGCAGCTTCTGCGTCGATCGTGTGGATCACATCGATTACAAGGATCTGCCGCGCCTGCGCAAGTATGTCACCGAGCGCGCCAAGATCATTCCCCGCCGCGTGACCGGCACCTGCGCTTTCCATCAGCGCGAGCTGACCGTCGCCATCAAGCGCGCCCGCCATATGGCTCTCATGCCCTACGTGAGCGATTGATGCGCAGGCAGCGTTTTCCTGCGATCACATGATCAAACCCCGCCGCTGGCAACCAGCGGCGGGGTTTTTGTGTTTGTATAAGGTTTTGCGCAGGCACGCTTTGCGTCATTCGGTGGATTGCTGGGCGTCGCCGTCGGTGGCGTCTGCATCCCCGGCCGGCGCGATGGAGACCACCGGCGTATCGTCCCGCTCGCCGGCGATATACACCGTGACGATGTCGGTGCCGGTATCCAGTTCCACGCCGGGAAGCAATTCCTGGCCGTTGAGCTCACAGCGGGCCACGCAGCCGGCCGCATACTGACCGTCGTTGACCATGATCTCCATGCGGTACTGGATGCCCTTGGCGTCCAGCAGCTTGATGGCGTTGTCCTGGGTAAAGCCGATGATGTTGGGCATGTCTTCCTTCTTGGGGCCCTTGCTGACCACGATCTGGACGATCGGCGATTCTTCGGTCTGCAAGGTACCGGCCAGGGGGTCCTGGCTGATGACCTGGCCCTTGGGGACCTCGGAAGAATAGTCCTCGGTCATAACGATGCGGTAGCGCTGGTAGATCTCGCTGTTCTTGATCTCGGTGGCGTAATCCTTGCCCACCAGATCCGGCACGATGGCGATGTCGTCCTCCTCCGACGAAGCGGAGGAACTTTCCTGCGTTTGGGAGGAGGTCGTGCCGGAGGAGGGCTTCTCCCCCGCCGCGTCGCCCCCGTCCCCGGTCGGGCGCAGCAAGCTCCACAAAAGCAGCACCACCAGCACAAAGATGACCACAAGGGAGGCGCCCAGGATCTTTTTGGTGGAGATCTGGTTTTCGCCCCGGTCAAACATGGCGCTGGCCACGCTGGGGTCGTTGAGAGCGCTGAGCAGCTCGGGCACGGTCTGCATACGCTTGGCGGGGTCCAGGCGCATGGCGCAGGAGATCACCTGGGAGAAATAGGCCGGGACCCCCATTTCCAGGCTGTGGGCGCTTTCCAGGCTGTCCCGCACCTGGCGCTGGGGCGCGCCGATGGGCGTCTGCCCGGTGACCAGACGGTAGGTCACGGCCGCCAGAGCATACACGTCGGTGTACCGGCCCGAAAATTCGGCCGCGCTGTACTGTTCGGGCGCGGCATAGCCGGTGTACAGCTGGCTTTTCAGCTCGCTGCCGCCGGTACGCAGCGCCAGGGTGCCGTAGCCCGTCAGGCGGGCTTCGCCATCAATGGGCAGCAGGATGTTGTCCGGGCAAATGCCCCGGTGGATCAGCCCCGCCTTGTGCAGCGCGGTGACCCCCTCCATCACGGGGGCCAGCAGTTCCCGGGCCTCGTTGGGGGTCAGGGGCCGCGCCCGCAGGGACAGATAGTGGGTCAGGGTCATGCCCTTTTCGCTTTCCTCCACCGCATAGACGGTGTTGTTCTCTTCCAGCACGTCCAGGATCTGGGAAAGCCCGGTGGTCGGGGTCAGATTGCGCAGGTCCACATACAGGTCCTGAAAATCCATGCGGCTGGTCTTGAACAGGACTTCGCGGCCTTCCTTGGGCATGAGGGCGCCGCCGGGGCTGCGGCCGTTGCACAGCGTGACAGGGAAGTATTCCTTGATGAGCACAAACCGGCGGGTCTCGTTTTCCACACCGCGGTAGGCCAGGCCGTCGCCGTCGGCGCTCAGGTATTCGCCCACCGTGTACCGCCCGCCCAGCTGGGTGCCCAGGGGCAACGCGCCTTCGGGGTTATGGTTGTGCAGGCTTTTGTCACAGTTCGGGCAGACGTCGGGCAGTTCGCCCTCCTTCAGCTCGATGGGCTCCAGACAAAAGGGGCAGCGGATGGTCATGATCGGTTCCTCAATCACGGCAGGTCGTCTTCGTTCTCCAGGTTATGCCAGACGTTCTGCACGTCGTCGTCTTCTTCCAGCGCGTCCAGCAGCTTGCCCATGTTGGCCAGCTGATCGGCGTCGGTCAGCGCGGTGGAGGTGGAGGGCACCTGGGCCACGTCGGCAGAGATGAACTCGTACCCTTTGGCCTTGAGGGCGTCGCACACGGCGGCAAAGGCGTCAGGAGAGGTGGTGACCTCGGCGGCGTCCTCGCCGGCGTCGAAGTCGTCGGCGCCCGCGTCCAGGGCGTCCATCATCAGGGTGTCGGGGTCCTTGTCCTCCAGATCCACGACGATGACGCCCTTCTGGGTGAACAGGAAGCCCACGCAGCCCATCTGGCCCAGGTTGCCGCCGAACTTGTCGAAGTAGTGGCGCATATTGGCCGCGGTGCGGTTGCGGTTGTCGGTCAGGGTGTCCACCATGACGGCGATGCCGCCGGGGCCGTAGCCCTCGTAGGTCATGGCCTCATACTCGGTCTTGTCGCCGCCCTCGGCGCGCTTGATGATGCGCTGGATGTTATCGTTGGGGACATTGTTGGCCTTGGCCTTGGAGATCAAGGCCGCCAGCTTGCCGTTGGAAGCCGGGTCGGCGCCGCCTTCCTTGACGGCCACGCTGATCTCGCGGCCGATCTTGGTGAACACCTTGGCGCGGGCGCCGTCGGTCTTTTCCTTCTTGCGTTTGATGTTGTTCCATTTGCTATGTCCGGACATGGATGATCCCCCTATTGTATGTATAGTGTTGGCCGGGCAGGCCGCGGGCAAACGCCGCGGCGCCGGCTTTCAAACATGGACAGTAAATTATACCATATCGGTGCGATTTTTTCAAGTTTCGGGCCGTGGTCCCGCGACGGCGGCGGTCTCAGCCCAGATTGCGCAGGCCCTTGGGATAGTGGTTTTTGACGCGGCCGCCGCTGACCTTGCCCCCGCCCAAAGGAAAGCCGTCCACACACACGGCGCACCACCCGGTCGAGGCAGTGGCGGCTTCGATCTCCTCGCCCCGCAGCCAGGCCGCGGTGCGGGGGTCGTCCAGGGTCAGTTCTTCCCGGTTGGTGCAACGCGCCCCCCAGGCCATGAACAGCGCGTGGTCGGGCTCGAAACGGTTTTTGCGCAGCCGGCCTGCCGGCACCCCGCTGCGCAGCGGATTCATGGCATGAGGCGGCAGGGGCGTTTCGGGCGGCAGAAAGATCCTGTCCCCCGTCACCATGACCGGGCGGCCGGCCAGTTCGGGGAAGAACTGCCCCGCAAACTCCCCCCAGGACTCCGGGACCTTGGGGCGGGCGGCGCGGCGCTCTCCCCTGCTCTTTTTGCCGGCCTGGGCCGGGGGCGGGGTCTCGGCGCCCGACGCGCGGCGCAGCCGGGCCATGAAGTGGCCTTCGCCCCCGTCGGCGGGCCAGATGCGGCGGCAACATTGGGCCCCAAAGCCTGCCGGGGCGCGGTTGGCCTGGCCAGGACGGCCAAAGCCCACCCCGGACAGATCGTCCAGCACAAAATCCGGGTGGCGCTGTAAAAAGGCCGCCACCTGGGCTTCGTCCTCTTCCGGGGCAAAGGTGCAGGTAGAGTAGACCAGCACCCCGCCCGGGGCCAGCAGGGCGGCGGCGTTGTCCAGGATGGACCGGCCCAGAGCGGCACAGTGCTCCACCAGCGCCGGGGTATACCGGACCGCGGCCAAAGGCTCCTTGCGGAACATCCCCTCCCCAGAGCAGGGAGCATCCACCAGCACCCGGTCAAAAAAGCCGGGGAAGGCCCGGGCCAAATCGGCGGTGTCCGCGTTGAATACCACGGCGTTGGTCACACCCATGCGTTCCAGGTTTTGGCGCAGCACCTCGGCCCGGTCGGCGTTATACTCGTTGGCCAAAAGCAATCCCCGCCCGGCCAGGGCCCCGGCCAGCTGGCTGGTCTTGCCGCCGGGCGCGGCGCACAGATCGGCCACCCGGTGGCCGGGGTGAACGTCCAGCAGCGCCGCCGGAGCCGAGGCGCTGGGTTCCTGCAAGTAGAATGCCCCCGCATGGTGGTAGGCATGGCGGCCCAGGCGCAGCGAGGGGTCTGCGAGGGTAAATGCCGCCGGGCAAAAGGGCGAAGGCGCCAGCGGCAGGCCCGCGGCGGCGGCTTTTGCGGCCAGAATGTCCGGGGCGCAGCGCAGCGTGTTGACGGTCAGCCCCCGGGCCGGGTGGGGCGAAGGCCAGCGCAGCAGCGTGTCGAAGGCATCGCCCAGCAGGGCGCGCTCGCGCTGCTCAAAAGCAGCGGGGAAAACAGACACCGGGATCATCACCTCACATTTGCAAAACAAAAGCCCGGCCGCATAAACGGCGCGCAGCCGGGCAGACTGATACCAGGGACCGGGACGCGGCCCCCATGAAGGAAAGGAGCTTTTTCTATGGCACGCAACATGAAAGACTGCAACAGCACCCAGAACCGCAGCACCCAGACCACCCAGAGCACGCAGAACGGCCAGAACCGCAGCACCACCAGCAAGAAGGCCGGCAGCGCCACCCAGAGCCGCAGCACCAGCGAGACCCAGAACAAAAAGTAAGCAGGCGGCCTATGCGGACGCGGCGGAGCACAGCGAAAGGCCCCACGGCCGGCGCTGCGATCCGCCGCGCCCTTACTTGATCCGGGGGCGGGGGCAGGCCCCGCCCTGTACATACGGTTTAGTGGGTATCGGCTGTGCCGGCCTGCCACAGGACTTCAAACAGTTCCAGAACGCGGTCGGTGCGCCCTTGCAGGTACAGCCAGCCCAACAGGCATTCCAGCCCGGTGGAGGCACGGTATTCTTCCGGCGTGGCGTGCTTGGCCACGCTGGCCTTGCTGGCGTTTTTTCCCCGGCGCAAAACCGAGGCTTCGGCCTCGGTCAGCAAGGGCTCGATGGCCGCCAGTTCCCGGAACTGGGCTTTGGCGGACACGTACTGTGTGGCCGCCGCGTGCAGCCGGCCGGGCTGCAGGCGGGTGGTGCCCACCAGGCGGGCGCGCACCAGCAGTTCCAGCACCGCGTCCCCCGCAAAGGCCAGGGCCAGGGGGGACATTTCACGTATATCCACTTCAGGCTGCATCTTCGGCAGCGCAGCCATCTCAGAACACATAGTCGAACTCATATTCGCCGATCTTGATGGTGTCGTCCTCCTGCACGTCCAGGCGGACCAACTCGTCCAGAATACCCGAATCCCCCAGCTGGGTCTGGAAGTATTGCAGGCTCTCGTAGTCCTCCACATTGGTGCCGGCCAGGATGCGCTCCAGCCAGGGGGCGTCCACCGTGAACTCGTGGTCGCCGGTCCGGGTCACCGTGAAGGGGCGCTTGGGTTCGGCGGTCTTGTCGGGACGGACATACTCGGCCTCAAAGACCTTGACGGGGGGCAATTCTTGCAGGCGGTCATAGACCAGACGGGGCAATTCGTCGATGCCCTTTCGGGCGGCGGCGGAAATGGGCAGGAAGGTCAGGCCCTTTTCCTCGATATAGCGGCGGAAGTCCTCCACCTGGTCGGGGTCCGCGATGTCGCACTTGTTGCCCAGCACGATCTGGGGGCGGGTGGCCAGTTCGGGGCTGAAGCTGGCCAGTTCATGGTTGATCTGCTCAAAGTCGGCCTTGGGGTCCCGGCCCTCGCAGCCGGACACGTCCACCACGTGCAGAAGCAGGCGGCAGCGCTCCACATGGCGCAGGAAATCGTGACCCAGGCCCACGCCTTCGGCCGCGCCTTCAATAAGGCCGGGGATGTCGGCGCAGACGAAGCTCTGCTCTTCGGCCACGCGCACCACGCCCAGCACCGGGGTCAGCGTGGTGAAATGGTAGTTGGCGATCTTGGGCCGGGCCGCGCTGATGACGCTGATGAGGGTGGACTTGCCCACGTTGGGGAAGCCGATGAGCCCCACGTCCGCGATGACCTTGAGTTCCAGACGCAGGTGCAGGTCCTCACCGGGAAGGCCGGGCTTGGCAAAGCGGGGGATCTGCCTGGTGGGGGTGGCAAACCGGGCGTTGCCCCAGCCGCCGCGGCCGCCCTTGGCCACGACCACCGGGTCGGACCCGGACAGGTCCGCCACCACAAGGCCGGTCTCGGCCTCTTTGAGCACGGTGCCCCGGGGCACCCGGATCACCAGGTCCTCGGCGTCCCGTCCCTTCTGCCGGGCGCCGCGGCCGTTCTCGCCGTCGGGGGCCTTGTACTTGCGCTTGTAGCGGAAGTCCAGCAAAGTGGACAGGTTGTCGTCGGCCACAAAGATGATGTCGCCGCCACGGCCGCCGTCGCCGCCGTCGGGCCCGCCGGCCGCCACGAACTTTTCGCGGTGGAAGCTGACGGCGCCGTCGCCGCCCTTGCCCGCGTGCAGCCAGATGGAGGCGGTATCGATGAAATTGGTGGTCATACAATGACTCCTTTGATATAGAAAGCGGCGGGCCTTACGGCCCGCCGTTTGTGGGATTACTGCTTGACGGTGCAGCGCTTGCGGTCGCGGCCCATGCGCTCGAAATGAACGCGGCCGTCCACGAGAGCGAACAGGGTATCGTCGCTGCCGATGCCCACGCCCTCACCCGGATGGATGTGGGTGCCGCGCTGACGGACCAGGATNNTCACGGCCGTTCTTGGTAGAACCTACGCCTTTTTTATGTGCCATTGTGTTTTACCTCCTTAGCCGTTGATCGCGGTGATTTCCACCTTGGTGTAGGGCTGACGATGACCCTTGCGGACCATGCTGCCCTTCTTGGGACGATAGGTCAGAATGTTGAGCTTCTTGCCCTTGCCGTTCTTGACGACCTTGGCCACGACGGAAGCGCCGTCCACAACGGGAGCGCCCACCTTGACGGAGCCTTCCTCGCCCACGGCCAGGACCTGGTCGAAGGTGACTTCGGTATCGGCCTCGGCGTTGAGCTTCTCGACGTAGACCACGTCGCCGACCTTAACGCTGTACTGCTTGCCACCGGTCTTGATAACTGCGTACATATTGGTTACCTCTTTCAATAAGTCTCGCTGGCTTGGGGCGGCGCGGGGCGCACTTAGAGAGCCCATACCATGCGGCTTAAATAGCTTATCATACCAAGGACCGAAAGTCAAGCATTTTAGGCTTTCAAACGCGAAAAACTCTTTGCCGCCGTCTTTGCGTCCCGGCACGGGCATCCTCTTGCTTTTCTCGCGCGGGATATGCTACTATGAGATAGTATTTCACAAAATTCAGCGCCCCATACAAACGTCACCGGCGCCTCCCTTTTGCCGGGTGCGCGCCGGTCGCTTATGCTGCCAGGAGAGTTGCTTATGCCGCTGTGTTTCAAACGTCTGCCTGTCCTGATCCTGTCCATGACCGCCTTTGTCCTTTTGTGTGCCGGGACCTGGCGCAGTTGGCCGCAGATGGCTCTGTGCGCCGGCTTGTGCCTTCTTGCCCTTGTCCGGCTATGGTCCGGCGGAACCGACGCCGCGCCGTCTTCCCGTTATGCCGCACTGGCTCGACACGGAATAAGCGGCGCCCTTTTGCTTTTTCTGGCTTACCGTTTTTATGTGGGCTTGTGCGCAGGATATGAGCCTGTATGGTTCGCCCCTTCTTTGCCGGCGCTTCCTTCCCTTGTCGTGTTGCCTCTGCTTGTTGCCGCTTACCCTTTTTTTGATTCGTTATGCGGGGCGCTGATCCGCTCCTCCCGGCATGGCGCGGCGATCTGTTCGCCCCGCCCCTGTCCAAAGGCATACGGATACGGGATCATCGGCGCCGTCTTGATCCTGGGCCTGTGCTCCCAGTCCTCGGTCCTGTACCCCCTGAATCTATGGACAGATGCCAACTGCTTTTTGTCCGTAGGGCATGCCATGCTGGACGGCCAGGTACTTTACCGTGATATTTATGAACAGAAAGGCCCGATCTTGTATGCCCTGCACGCGCTGGTCTATTGGCTTACTCCCGGGTCCTTTCTGGCCGTATGGTTGCTGGAGGTCGTGTGCGGCGCCCTGTCCTTAAGCATGATATTCAAGATCACTTCACGCTTTGTTGCCCCGGAGAAGTATCCCCTGCTGCTGCTTTTGCTTCCCGTTGCGGGAGCCCTTATGTATTCATCGGTCAGTTTTCAATACGGCGACAGCGTGGAGGAACTTTGCCTGCCGATCTTTTTGTATTGTCTGGACCTGGCTTTGCAGGAGTATCTTTTTGACAAAAAGCTCCGTTTCCTCGATTGGTTCGCTGTGGGGCTGCTGTCCGCGCTGGTGTTGTGGAGCAAATATACGCTGCTGGGTCTGTTTGTGGGGATCTTTTTTCTTCCGGTCCTGTCCCGGCTGACCTGCCGCGATCCCAGGCAGCCGGCGGCCGCGCTGCTGGGCATTCTGCTGGGTGTATCCGCCGCTACCGCGCCGGTACTGCTGTATTTTGTCTGGCATCAATCGCTGGGCAGTCTTTTTGAAGTATACTTCTATCAGAACCTGACCAGCTACGCTGTTGCTTCTCAATCCGCTTCCCTGTTCAGCCGGATCGCGGGCATCGGGCGAAATGTTTTTCAGGGCGTATCCTGGCTGGTCCAGGCCGACACCGTCCTTGCCGTTGCGCTCTTTTTGGGGGCCTGCTTTGCCCTTGGCTGCCCGAAAAAAAGGAAGCTATCCCTTTTTCTGGCGGTCAGTCTGGCGTTTTCCTCTGTGTTTATCTATTTCGGTTCCACCCGACATCGGTATTACGCCTTTGCGTTTTATACCTTTTTGCCCCTGGCGTTGGCCGGTGTGCTGACCTGGCTTCCCCGGCTGCGGCCGCGCAGGGTCGGCTTTGCTCTGTCGTTGGTCGCCGGTTGCGCGGTGTGCGTCCTTGCCGCGCCGGCAAGCGATCTGCTTTTTGCGGCCAAAGAAACGCTTCCGCAATATCAGTTGGCAGAAACGATCAAAAGCGTCCCCGATGCCACGCTGCTGACGTACGGCACCATGGATGCTGGCTTTTACACCACCACAGACACTGCTCCTTCGTTCAAATATTTCTGCCGGACAAACAGCCTTCTTCCGGAAATGACCAGCGAACAGGCCCGATACATCGAGATGGGCTGCTGCGATTTTTACCTGACCTGCAACGAGCTCTACCCCGCCCAAGGCTACACCCTGGTGGACGAAAGCGAGATGCCGGGGGTCGCGCACTGGTACCTGTACGCCAACAACGAGATCCTGCCGCTGCCGGCTGACAGGACGCTTTCCGAAGTCTGCCCCCCGCAGCCATCCTGATCATCCGCGACCCGCAAAAACGCCGCCTGCACAGAGCCGTGCAGGCGGCGTTTTTGGCATGAGGGTGTATCAATCACAGTGCCGCTGCGCGGCTTTGACGGTGTTCTTCATGAGCATGGCCCGGGTCATGAGCCCCACCCCGCCGGGCACCGGCGTGATGAAGGCGGCCTTTTCGGCCGCGGCGGCAAAGTCCACGTCCCCGTGCAGCTTTCCGTCGGCGCCGCGGTTGATACCTACGTCGATGACCACGGCCCCCGGCTTGACCATGTCGCCGGTGATGAAGCCGGCGCGGCCCACCGCCGCCACCAGGATGTCGGCTTCGCGGCAGATAGCGGCCAGGTCTTTGGTGCGGGAATGACACACCGTGACCGTGGCGTTCCGGGCCAAAAGCAGCAGCGCCGCCGGCTTGCCCACGATGTTGGAGCGGCCCACCACCACGGCCCGCTTGCCGGCAATGTCGATGCCGGTGGACTGGATCATGCGGATGCAGCCCGCCGGGGTGCAGGGGGCAAAGCAGTCCCCGCCCGTGAGCAGGTTGCCCGCGTTGACGGGGGTAAAGCCGTCCACGTCCTTTTCGGGCGGGATGGCCGCGATGACGGCGGCCTCGTCGATGTGGGCGGGCAGGGGCAGCTGGACCAGGATGCCGTGCACGCTCTCGTCGGCGGCCAGGGCTTCCAGGCGGGCCAGCAGTTCCTCCTGGGTGGTGGCGGCGTCCAGGCGGATGACCCGGCTCTCGATGCCGCACTGGGCACAGTCGGCGGCCTTGCCGCGGACATATACGGCGCTGGCCGGGTCGTCCCCCACCAGCAAAACGGCCAGACAGGGCGCCACGCCCTTGGCGCGCAGGGCCTCGACTTCGGCGGCGGCTTCGGCTTTGACGGCGGCGGCCAGGGCCTTGCCGTCGATGATGGCTGCACTCATGCAAAACACTCCCTTATTCTTCGCTGTGTTGGGCCGGTTCGGCCTGGGGGGCGGCGTCGCTCAGCCCGGCGGCCTCGTCGGGCTGGTCGGGTTCGGCGGCGGCCGGCGCGGTCAGGTCCAGCTCGGCCAGGCGGCGGTTCATGGCGGCGGTGGCCTCCACAAACTGTTTGTGGGGCGCGTCGGCGGGCAGTGTGTCGGGGACAAAGCGCTCCCCTGCCGCCGCCTGCTTTTTTACGTCGCTGACCGCCAGGCTCACGTCGGCCACGCGGCCGGTGGATCGGCGCACACCGATGACCAGCAGCACCAGCGCGGCCGTCACCGATCCAAGGGCCACGATCTGGCTGAAGCGCAGCCCTGTGTTGCCAATGAGCAGCGAGTCGGTGCGCAGGCCCTCGATCCAGTAGCGGCCCAGGCCGTACCAGATCACATACATCAAAAACAGCTGCCCGTGAAAACGCCGGTGCCGCATGTACAAGAACAGCATCAGGAATCCGAACAGGCACCAGATGCTCTCGTACAAGAAGGTGGGGTGCACAGGCAGCGAGGGGTCCACGGCGACGCCCTGGGCGGCCAGGGATTTCTGCACGCTTGCCAGGTAGTTGTACGTGCCTTCGCTGTACATGCCCCAGGGCAAGGTGGTGTTGGTGCCGAAGGCTTCCTGGTTGACGAAGTTGCCCCAGCGGCCGATGCCCTGCCCGATCAGAAAGCCCATGCCCACGATGTCGAACAAGGGCAGCAGCGGAACATGGCGCCAGCGGGCGGCCAGACCGCCGAACACAAAAGCGCCCATGATCGCGCCGTAGATGGCGATGCCGCCCTGGCGGATGTCGATCATCTGCCAAAAGGACTCGTACTCAAAGGGCGCCATGGCCACATAGCAGATGCGGGCGCACACGATGCCCATGACCGTGCCCACGGCCACCACGTCCACCAGGCGGTCGGCGTCGATGCCGAAATCCGGCGCATGGCGAAAAGCAAAGGCCATGGCCAGGATCAGGCCCAGGGCGATGAGCACGCCGTACCAGTAGATATTGAACCCGCCGATGGCCACGGCCACCCGGTCCAGGGTCAGCTCCAGGCCAAGGCCGGGAAACTGCACATGAAAAACAGTGTTCATAACTTCCCTTTCCCGCTTACCCCTGCGGTTGGATCTCCACATAGGTGCTGGCTTCGTCCAGCATCATCGTCTGCAAAGCGGCGTCGGCGTCCTGCACGGTCAGTCCGGCCAGGGCCTCGACCTCGTCGGACAGGGTGTGGCCGCGCAAGAATGCTCCGGCCATGGCCTCGGCGGCGTCCTCAACGCATTCCAGGTCGGCCAGCATCTCGCCGTACATCTGGTTTTTGACCAGGGTGAACAGCTCGGGGTCCACGCCCTCCCGGCGCAGGCGGGCGATCTCGGCCCGGACCATGTCGGCCACGCGGCGGGGGTCCTCGCTTTCGCCGGTGAAGGCCACGGCGCTGCACCCCGCCGTGCAAAGGGCTTCGCCGCTGAATTCGGGATTCACAAGGCCCTTGTCATACAGCGTGCGGTACAGATCGGTCAGCCCGCCGGTGACCAGGTCGGGCAAAAGGTCGGCCAGCATTTCGCCGCGCACATCGCCCCAGGCGACGGGGGCCTGCCGGTAGCCCAGGGCAAAGCAGGGCTTGTTCACCGGCATCGTGAAGTGCATTTCGGGCGTGGGCGGATCATTTTCCGGCGCGCGGGGGGCGCGCACCACCGTGCGCTCGGGCGCGGGCTTGTCCAGCCCGGCGCGGGCGCAGGCGGCCAGGGCCCGGTCCAGCGTGATGTTGCCCGCCACCGAAAGCACCATGTTGCCGGGACGGTAGAAGGCGTCGGTACAGGCGTAGAGCAGTTCGGGGGTGAGCTGGGCGATGCTGTCCACCGTGCCGGCGATGTCGTCCCGGATCGGGTGCTGGCGGTACAGGCAGCGGAGCATGCCGGTCATGAGACGCCAGTCGGGGCTGTCGTCGTACATTTTGATCTCCTGCCCGATGATGCCCTGTTCCTTGGCGATGGTGGCCTCGGTGAACCAGGGGTTGCCCACCATGCCCAGCAGGATGTCCAGGTTGCGGTCGATCTGATCGGTGGCCGTAAAGATATAGCAGGTGCGGTCATACCCGGTGAAGGCGTTGGCCGACGCGCCGGTCTTGGCGTACAAGTCAAAGGCGTCGCCCTGTTCCGACTCAAACATTTTGTGTTCCAGGAAGTGGGCGGTGCCGGCAGGCAGGCGGATGCTGCGCCCATCCAGCGCAAAGTCCCGGTCGGCGGACCCGAAGGCCGTGGCGTACATGGCGTGCACGCTGCCGTACCCGGGCATGGTGCGGCACAAGACCGTCAGCCCGCTGGGCAAAACCGCCGTCTGGCAGTTAACAGCGCCGGCGGTGCGGCTACGGATGGAGTCCATGGCGAGATCAGTCATCCCGGTCGCCTCCCTTCTGTGTGGCGGTGACGGCATAGCACACCGAATAATGGTACCCGGCCAGCAGTTCCCGCACACGGTCGGCGGTGACGGCGGCGGTGAGCACCTTGCCGTATTCGGGCGGGGCCAGGGCCTCGCCCCGGGCGATCTGGCCATAGTACCAGTTTTCCAGCCCGCCCAGGCTGTCGCCCAGGGTGTCCATGCCGGACATCAGGCTGCGGCGGCAGTCCTCCAGTTCGTCCTCGGTGATGGGGCCGCGGCACAGATCCTCCAGTTCCTTGAGGATGGCGGCTTCGGCCTGGGTCTCCCGCCCGGGTTCCACGCCCGAGTCCACCATCATGACGCCGGTGGAACGCAGCGCGCTGGAACCGCAATAATAGCA
The DNA here is from genome assembly GCA_002306375.1 of Faecalibacterium sp. UBA1360. Taxonomy (GTDB): domain Bacteria; phylum Bacillota; class Clostridia; order Oscillospirales; family Ruminococcaceae; genus Gemmiger. Next base: position 22,922 of record DBRU01000016.1, on the reverse strand, counting down.
AAGGCTCTGCTTTTCCCGCACGTTGCGGAACAGCCGACTGGTGGTGGAGCCGCCCAGCACCGACATGGCCACCCGCAATTCGCTGATGGCGGGCAGGTCCTCGGGCGTGCCGGTGGTAAACAGCATGCACAGCTTGGCCTGGGTCAGGCCGGGGATCTCTTCCCGGTAATGCTGCGGGGGCTGCACGGGCATGGCCATGGCCGAGGCAAAGCGCTGGGGCGCGCGCGGCACGTTTTGCAGCTTTTGCAAAAGCAGGTCGGCCACACGCCCGGCATCCGCCCCCTGGACCATAACGTCGATGGAAGCCGTTTTCAGGATGCGGTCATACTCGGCCTTGAGGGTGGCGGGGGTCACGGCGGGCAGGTCGGCCCGGTACCCGCCCAGCTCGATGCCCGCCGGCGAGTCGCCGTAAAAACGGCGGCGGGCCTGGCGCACACAGTACAGGCGCTTGTTGTTGTACTCGGCCTGAAGGCGGCGGTCCAGCGTTTCTTTCTCGATGCGGACGGCTTCGGCGTCAAACACCTCGTCCACAAGGTAGGGCTCGAACACGATGCCGAAGGCGATGTCGGCGTATTCGGCGGTGAGGTTCTCCCCCGCCAGGGCGTAGGCGTCCTTGATGCCGCACACGTCCACGGTCAGCACATGGTCGGCGCCGGCCGTGCCCAGGTCCACCCCCAGGTCCGCCCCGTACAGGCGGGCCAGTTTGCGGGACAAAGCGGTCATGTCGGGGCAGGCCGCGTAGCCGCGCTCCAAAACCAGGGGCAGCACGGCGGCGTCGGTGGCATGACGGCGCATGGCCGGGTAGCGCAGGTGGATGGCGATGCGGCAGCGGTTGAATTTTTCGGCGTCCAGGGTGGTCATATATACCCCGGGCGCCAGCTGTTTGCGTTCAAACAAGATCGGTTTCCTCCGGTCCTAAGTGTAGGATGTGCGGCGACGGGCGGTTCATTCCCCATCCGCTTCCGCCTGCATCCCCCGAAAATAAGCGCAGCTCTGGGCCGCAGCGGTGGTGATCAGGTCGGACAGGGCCTGAAGCGAGTCAAACTTGCGCACCGGGCACAGGTATTTGTGGAATTCCAGCACGGGAGTCAGGCCGTACACGTTCCCCGAAAAGCCGGGGACGTAGGTCTCGCAGGTGACGGGCGCGCCCTGCTCGTCCACGGTGGGACGGCGGCCGATGCCGGTGGCCGAGGGCCACCACCGGCCGTTTAGCCAAATGCGGGTCAGGTACACCCCGCAGCAGGGTTCCAACGCGGCGGGGGGATAATTCTGGTTGATGGTGGGCGTGCCCAGCTTGCTGGTGCCCACCCCCTTGCCGTGGCCCACGGGCCAGTCGATGGCGTAGGGCGCGCCCAGCATGGCGTTGGCGTCGGTCAGGCGGCCTTCCTCCAGCGCGGCGCGGATGCGGGTGGAAGAGACGGTCTGCCCGCCGTAGCGGGCCATCTCCACCACCGTGACCGTGATGCCGTACCCGGCGCACAGACGGCGCAGGCTGTCCACGTTGCCGCTGGCCCGCACGCCGAAGGTGAAGTTATCCCCGCAAAAGACTTCCCTGGCGTCAAAGCAGCCCACCAGGATGTCCTGTACGAAGGCTTCGGGGGTCAGGGCGCAGAAATCGGCAAAGGGCGGTTCCATCACCCGGCGCACCCCCATGGCGGCGATGCGGGCGTGTTTTTGTTCCAGCGAGAGGATGCGCCCGCCTTTGAGGGTGCTGTCCTCGGGCAGTTCAAAGGTAAAGACGGCGGGGGTCAGGCCCCGGCGGCAGGCAGCCGCCACGGCGGCCCCGATGACCGCCCGGTGGCCCAGATGCACGCCGTCAAAATAGCCCAGGGCCACGGCCGTGGGGCCGGTGTCGGCCAGCGGCCGGACCCGGGTCAGGATCTGCATGGATTGGTTCATGGGTCAGTCCCTTTCACAGAACAGTTTTTCCACCCGCAGCACGCCGCCCTGTACCGTCGCCAGGCCCAGAAACAGGCCGCCTTGGTCATAGACGCGGTAGCGGCCGTCAGCGGCCGGGTAGCGGCTGGTGGGGCAGCCGTTGAACAGATGGGTGCGGGCGGGTTCTTCCACCGTCAAGGCCGGCAGCGGCGTGAAGGCGGATTCCACCCCCAGCATCCAGCCGTTTTGGGCCAGCGCCCCGCTGTGGGCGGCGTCCAGGATATCTGGCAGCGTGTGGCACTGGCTGATGTCGAAGGCCCCGGCCCGGACCCGGCGCAACGCCGCCAGCGTGGCGGGCACGCCCAGGGCGGCGCCGATGTCCTCGGCCAGAACGCGGACGTAGGTGCCCTTGGAACAGGCGATGCGCAAAAGATGGTCGCCGGGGGCCGGGCTGCCCAGATAGTCGATGGAGTAGACCGTGATGGGCCGGGGCGTGCGTTCCACCGTGCGGCCCTTGCGGGCGGCCTTGTACAGGGGCTGCCCGTCCACCTTGACGGCGGAATACATGGGCGGCAGCTGCTGCTGGGGCCCCACAAAGCGGGGCAGCACGGCCCGGACATCGTCGGGGCCCAGGGTCACGGGGGCGGTGCGCAAGACCGTGCCGGTCACGTCGCCGGTGTCGGTGGCCAGGCCCAGGCGCACGGTGGCCAGGTAGGTCTTGTCGTGGTCGGGCTGGCGGTCGGCCGCCGCGGTGGCCCCGCCCACAAACACCACCAGCACGCCGGTGGCCATGGGGTCCAGCGTGCCCGCGTGGCCCAGGCGGCGGGTGCCCAGGGCGCCCCGCAGCTTGGCCAGCACGTCGAAGCTGGTCCAGCCAGAAGGTTTGTCCACCGGCAGGATGCCGTTGGTCAGATTGGTCATGGTACACCTCACTGCAAGGGAAAAGTCCCCTTGTGCAAAGAATAGGAATCAGCGGCGCGGCGGGGGCATGCCCCGCGGTGCGCCGCCAATTCCTACATGGTCAAAGCTGTTTGTCGCTCAGCAGGCCCCAGCGTTCCAGCTCTTTGCGCACTTCCTCCAGCACGGCGTAGCGCGCGCTGTCCAGGTTGCCGCTGATCTCGCACCCCGCCGCGCGGGAGTGCCCGCCCCCGCCCAGATGCCGGGCGATGGCGCAGGCGTCCACCGTGCCGGCGGTGCGCACGCTGATCTTGTAGCTGCCGTCCTTTTGCTGGCGCAGGGTCAGGCCGACCTCCACCCCTTCGATGGAGCGGGGCAGGCTGGTCAGGTCCTCCAGTTCCGCGCCGGGCACGCCCGAGGTCACGATCTGATCCCAGGTCAGGTAGATCATGGCGCAGCGCCCGTCAAAGAAGTATTCGAGGCTTTCCAGCGCCATGCGCTCGATCTCCAGCCGGGCCCGGGAACGGGACTCGAACAGGCGGGCGTTGAGGGTCTCCACATTGGCGCCGGCCTCGATGACGCGGGCGGCGGCCAGGTGGGTCTTGGCCGTGGTGTTGGAAAAGCGGAAGCACCCCGTGTCGGTGGCGATGCCGGTGTACAGGCAGGCGGCGATGTCGGCGGTGATGGACACGCCCATCTCCTCGATGATGTCGATCATCAGCTCGCTGGCGGCCGCCGCGCCGGGGTCCAGCAGCGTTTCGTAGGCGTAGCCGCTGTTGCTGGCGTGGTGATCGATGCAAAGCTGCACATGCTCGGCGTATTTCTGCACGTTGTTGCGGTCGCCGAACAGCTGAATGCTGGCCACGTCCACGGCCACCACAAAGGCGGGCTCGTAGCTGGCGTCAAACCAGCGCAGCTCCATGAAATCGTACAGAGCGGGCACGGGGTCGCTGCACAGCACCGAGACATTCTTGCCCAGCGTTTTCAGCGCCAGGTACAGCGCCCCGGCGCAGCCGATGGTGTCGCCGTCGGGGTTTTTATGGCACAGGATCAGGATGTCCTGCGCGGCGCGAAGCCGCGCGACGGCCGTTTTCCGGTCCACAGATTCTGTCATAAGCTACCTCTTTTCCAGCGGCCCGATGGGGTAAAATTCGGCCCCGCTCTTACAGTTGCGCCCAAGGCGCGCGCCTGTTTTCAGGCGTTTTCATCCGGGGCGGCGGGGTGCTCGTCCTCGAGCCCGCGCAGCACCTCGTTGATGCGTGCGGCATAGGCCGCGCCGTCGTCGGCCACAAACACAAAGCGCGGGGCTTTGCGGATGTGCATGCGGCGGCTGACCTCGGTGCGCACATGGCCGGACGCCTTGTTCAGCGCAGCCACCACCGGCGCGCTGCCGCCTTCGCGGCCCAGCACGCTGATGTATACCTTGGCCACGTCCAGGTCGGGCGTGACGTCCAGGCGGGTGACGGTGAGCAGCCCGCCCGCGACCCGCGGGTCTTTCATTTCGCCGATGATGGCGATGAGTTCCCGCTTCATATCCTGGGCCATGCGGCCCTGGTTCTTGGTAGGCATGGGTGATACTCCTCGTTTATGGGATCAATCGCGGTATTCTTCCAGCTTGAAGCACTCGAACACGTCGCCTTCCTTGATGTCGGCGAACTTCTCCAGCGTGATGCCGCATTCGAAGCCTTCGGCCACTTCCTTGGCGTCGTCCTTGAAGCGCTTGAGGGAGGCGATGGCGTCCTCGGTGATGACGATGCCGTCGCGCACCAGGCGCAGCTTGGCGTCGCGGGTGATCTTGCCGTTGGTGACGCGGCAGCCGGCCACGGTGCCCACCGACGAGATCTTGTACACCTGACGGACCTGGGCTTCGCCCAGAGCGACCTCACGGATCTTGGGAGCCAGCATGCCCTTCATGGCGTCGGACACATCGTTGATGGCGTCGTAGATCACGCGGTACATGCGCATTTCCACGCCGGTCTGCTCGGCCTCGGCCTTGGCCACGGGGTCGGGACGGACGTTGAAGCCGATGATGATGGCGTTGGAGGCGTCGGCCAGGCTGACGTCCGACTTGCTGATGGCGCCCACGGCGGCGTGGATGACCCGCACGCGGACTTCGTCGTTGGAGATCTTCTCCAGGCTTTGCTTGACGGCCTCGGCGGAGCCCTGCACGTCGGCCTTGACGATGATGGGCAGTTCCTTCATGTCGTTGGCGGCCATCTGGTCGAACAGGTTATCCAGGGTGACCTTGGTGTAAGCGGCAAACTGCTTTTCCTTGGCCTCGGTCTCGCGGCGGTCGGCCAGCTCACGGGCCAGGCGCTCGTCCTCGACGGCCTCAAACAGCTCGCCGGCGGTGGGCACTTCGGTCAGGCCGGTGATCTCCACAGGCATGGAGGGGCCGGCCTCGGTGATCTCCTGGCCTTTGTCGTTGCGCATGGTGCGCACACGGCCCACGGAGGTGCCGGCGATCAGGCAGTCGCCCTTGTGCAGGGTGCCGTTCTGCACCAGCAGGGTGGCCACGGGGCCCTGGCCCTTGTCCAGGCGGGCTTCCACCACGGCGCCCTTGGCGCGGCGGTTGGGGTTGGCCTTGAGCTCCATGACCTCGGCTTCCAGCACGATGCGCTCGAGAAGGTCCTCGATGCCCATGCCGGTCAGCGCGGACACGGGGATGCAGGCCACGTCGCCGCCCCAGTCTTCGGGCACGATCTCGTAGCCGGTGAGCTGCTCCTTGACGCGCTCGGGGTTGGCGGTGGGCTTATCCATCTTGTTGACGGCCACGATCAGCTTGACGCCGGCGGCCTTGGCATGGTTGATGGACTCGATGGTCTGGGGCATGATACCGTCGTCGGCGGCCACCACCAGCACGGCGATGTCGGTCATGTTGGCGCCGCGGGCACGCATGGCGGTGAAGGCTTCGTGGCCCGGGGTGTCCAGGAAG
>DBRU01000016.1:3628-17152 GCA_002306375.1 Faecalibacterium sp. UBA1360 | reverse complement strand
CGCTCCACCTTGGCGTGGAATTCCTCGGCCACCAGGGCGGCGGAGTCGAAATCCACCACGTCGGAGGCGGAGTGCATCTCGCCCATCTGCATGAACTTGGCCACGACCTTGGCCACGTTCTGCTTCAGGCGGGTGGCCAGCTCGCCCACGGTGATCTCGTCGGGGATCTGGATCTTGAGCTGGGCGTTGCGGGCCTTTTCCAGCTGGATGCGCTGCAAACGCTCGGCCTCGGTCTCGCGGCGGCGCTGGTACTGGTTGCGGCCCTTGTTGCGGTTCTGGAACTTCTGCTTGGTGGCCACAGGCTGCTTTTTGCGCTTGGCGGGCATGTTGCGGCTGTCGGCCAGGTCGTCATACCGGGCGCTGAATTTGTCCACGTTCACGTCCACGGTGCGGGTATCCACCTGCACATGGGCGCGGTTGACCTCCACCTGCTCGGTGGCCACCGGCTTGCTGATGCCGGTATCGGCGGCCAGCTCCTGCATGGTGACGCTCTTTTCCTTGCGGCGCTCGGCAGGCTTCTCCTGCTTTTTGGGCGCGGCGGGGCGGGGCTGCTGGGCCGGCTTGGCGGCTTCGGGGGCCTTGGGGGCTTCGGCAGCTTTGGGCGCCTCGGCGGCCTTGGGCGCGGGCTGGGCCTTGGGAGCGGACGGGGCTTTATCGGCCGCGGGCTTGGCGGCTTCGGCAGCCTTGGGCTCGGGCTTGGGCTCGGGCTTTTTGCCGGAGGCCAGGTACTCGTCCAGGCTGGTGACGGCGGTCTCGCGGGTCAGGGCTTCCAGAAGGCCGTTGACCTCGCTTTCCTCAAACGTGCCGCCCGGCTTACGGGCCTGCCCGGTCAGGGCAGCCACCGTATCGATGGCCTTTTTGGGGGCAATGCCGAAATCCTTGGCCACGTCGGCGATCTTATACTTAAAATCCATGGGCGGATCCTCCTTCATCGGGTCAGTTGTTTTGCGCACAGCCGCGCAAGGTTTTCATCCGTTACCGCAAAGACGGCCGCGGGGCGGGGCGTCAGCATGGCCAGCTCGGCGCCGGTCAGGGGCATGACCTCGCAGCGGGCAAGTCCGTCGCAGGCATCGCGGATATGTTGAATGGTGCGGGGGCTGGCGTCGGCAGCCAGCAGCACCAGGCTGACCTTGCCGCGCAAAACGGCTTCCTCGACACGGTCGTACCCGTGCAGCAGTTTGCCCGCCTTGCGGCAAAGACCCAGCGCCCCCAGCAGACCGGCGGTATCATGTGGCACGGTCGGACGCCTCCTTTGCCATTTGTTCGGCGCAGGCGATCTCCTCCGTCAGGCGGTCGTAGACCGACGCGGGCACTTCCACGCCAAAGGCGTGTTCCAGCCGCCTGGCCTTGCGGGCCTTGGCCAGGCAGGCCGCCGACGGGCACAGATACGCGCCGCGGCCGGACTTCTTGCCGGTCAGATCCACGCCGACCTCCCCTTCGGGGCTGCGCACGATGCGAACCAGTTCGCGCTTGGGGCGCTGGGCGTTACAGCCCACACACCGGCGCACCGGGACTTTCTTTTGACGTTGCTGCTGCAAGGTGTAACCTCTTTTCGGAACAGGATGGGCGAAGGGGTATTTTTACTCGTCCTCGCCGTAATAGCCGGATTCCGGCCGGATGTCGATATTATAGCCGGTCAGGTGGGCGCACAGGCGCACATTCTGGCCCTTGTTGCCGATGGCCAGGCTGAGCTGGTGGTCGGGCACGGTGACGCGGCAGCTCTTGTTCTCGCCGGGCAGCAGTTCCACCTTGACCACCTTGGCCGGGGACAGAGCCGCCGAGATGAAGGCGGAGATATCCTCGCTCCAGCGGATGATGTCGATCTTTTCGCCGTTGAGCTCGCTGACGATCTTTTCCACACGGGAACCGTGGGAGCCGATGCAGGCGCCCACCGGGTCCACGTTGGGGTCCTTGCTGTACACGGCCATCTTGGTGCGGGCGCCGGCCTCGCGGGCGATGGCCTTGACCTCCACGGTGCCGTCGTAGATCTCGGGCACTTCCAGCTCGAACATGCGCTTGACAAGGCCCGGATGGGTGCGGCTGATGGTCACGCGGGGACCGCGCTCGGTGGCGATGACATCCACCACATAGACCTGCACGACCTGGTTCTCGGTGAAGGTCTCGCCGGGGACCTGCTCGTTGCGGGGCAAAACGGCGCTGCCGCCCTTGCCCAGGTCCACCACGATGTTGCCCCGCTCATGATCCACCGACACCACGGTGGCGGCGATGATCTCATGCGCGCGGGACTGCATCTCGCTGCATTGCAGGCTGCGCTCGCCTTCCCGCAGGCCCTGACGGATCACGTGCTTGGCGGTCTGGGCGGCGATGCGGCCGAACTCCTTGGTCTTGAGGGGCGTCACGAAGCGCTGGCCGATCTTGTAGGATTTGCGCACGCGCTGGGCGTCCTCCAGGCTGATCTGGGTGTGGGGGTTTTCCACCTCTTCCACGATATCCTGCATCAGGCTGGCGCGGAAGGTTCCCAGCGCGGGGTCGATGTCCACGACCACGTTTTCGTCCTCGACCTCGTAGTCCTTTTTGACCGCGATGACGATGGCCGCCTTGATCTTGTCGATCAGATAGTCGGCGGGCAGGCCGCGCTCCTTTTCCAGGGCGGCGAGTGCTTCAAAGAATTCGTTGTTGGATGCAGTAGCCATGGTTCCGGTTTCCTCCCAATGTAATGTATATGTCAGCCGAGTTCGGCGGTGGTGGTCGTATATCAGTCAAACAGGTCTTCGTCGTCGCACAGTTTGACAAAGCCCGCGCTTTTCAGCGGGAATGCGGCGTTGCCTTCGGCGGTGCGCAGGGTCACGACGCCGTCGCAAAGGCCGATGAGCTCGCCTTCCAGTTCGCGGCGGCCCTGTTCGTCGGGGCGGATCAGGCGCGCCGCGCATTTCTGCCCGGCCAGGGCCTCGAAGTGCTCGGGGCGGGTCAGGCGGCGGCCCAGGCCGGGGCTGCCCACCTCCAGGTAATAGCTCTGTTCAATGGGGTCCGCCTCGTCCAGAAGGGGGTCGATGGCGCGGGAGACCGCCTCGCAGGTGTCGGTGTCCAGCGGTTCGTCCCGATCGATGAGCACCCGCAGGAACCAGTCCGGGCCTTCTTTTTCAAAGCGGACATCCCACAGGCGCAGGCCCATGCCTTCCACCACGGGGCGCACCAGCGCTTCCACCGCGGCGGCCGCGCCGCCGGGCTGGACGTTCTTGGGTCTTGCCATTTATATCCCCCTATCACAAAAAGAAAGCGGACCGTGCGGCCCACTTTCCAAACAAAACATCATCGAACAATAGAAATATAGCACACCAATACGCAAAATGCAAGTGTTTTGGGGTATTTTGCCCTCTTTTGCGCCCAAAATATGGGGTTTCGGGCGCTCAAAACGCCGCCAGAAGCCCCAAAAGCAGGTCAAGGTTGCGCTCGGTGACCGACAGGATCAGCACATCGCACCCGGGCGCGGCGGCCAGTTCGGGGGTCAGGGTCTCGGGGGCCTGGTACCAGCTGCCCGCGAACCGCTGTTGCAGATAGTACCCGTAATACCCGCTGAAACTGTCCCCCACCACGCCCACGGTGCGCTCGTCCGACCCGTACAGGTCGGCGTAGTTGACGGCGGCCAGGTCCTGCTCGTCGGGCAGGATGGTGTACAGGGCCGCCACATTGGCCAGGTCCCCGGTCTGCACGCCGATCTCGGCAATATCATAGTCGGCAAAATCCGCCGCGGGCAGCCTCGCCGCCGCCAGCGCCCCGTCCAGGCCGAACAAGGCCCCGGCGTGGTTCCAGTGGGTGTCGGTCTTGAAATAGAGCGCCGCCTGCCCCGCCTGCATGCGGGACAGGGCCTCGGCGCGCAGGGCCGCGTAAGGCCAGTTGACGGCCACCGAGGTGTGGGCGGTCATATAGGCGGCAAACCGATCGGTGCGGTTCTGTTCGTTGACGATGGGATAGGCGTCGGGCACATATTCCCGGTAGACCCGGTCCTTGGAGGGCGCCAGGTCCAGCACCAGGGTGCAGCCCTGTTCGGCCAGGGTATCGGCCAGGGCTTGCAGCGACGCGGCGGTCGCGGCCAGCGTGGCCTCGTCGTCAAAGGTCTCGGGCAGGCCCTGGTAGTTAGCCAAGGGCCGGGCGGCGTCGGGGCCGTCCTTATAAAAGAGCCAGCCGTCCTTGCCCGCCAGCACCTGGTCGGACTGGGTGGCGCCGAACAGGCGGTAGTCCAGCGAGGCGTCCAGGGCCGTGAGCTGGTAGCGGAAGGGCGAGTTGTCGGTGAGGAAGCTGTCCAGCCGGGAGAACAGCCCGGACACCGGCCCCGCAAACACCTGGGGCAGGGTGGTCAGCAGGCGGTTTTCGTGGTTGTCGCCCGAGAGCTGACGGCTGAAAATGTTGAACACGAGAAAGCTAGCCCCCAGCACCACACAGAACACGACGGCAAGCAGCTTTTTGGCCATGGGTGACTTCCCTCCCCTGTTTTTGACATCAGAACTGAGCGTAGATGAAGGCGGTGTAGTTGCCGGCGGTGGAGCGCATGATGCAGGCAAACAGCAGCACCAGCAGCACCGCCGCCGTGGCGTACCCCACCTTGCCGCTGCGCGCCCAGGCCTTGAAGCGGGGGCACAGCGCCTGGGCGGGCCCGCACAGCAGCACCCCGGCCGCCAGCAAAAGCAGGCTCTTGGGGTCGGCAAAGGCGGCCAGCGTCATGCCGGGCGCGCCGGCCTGCCAGGTCAGCATGCCCCGCAGCGCCCCCAAAGCCTGGGAAAGCCCCGGCGCGCCGAAGAAGGTAAAGCCCACAAAGACCCCTGCCATCGTGTACAGATGGGCGACAAAGCGGGGCGCGCGGTCCAGCGCCTTGCCAAGGCCCAGGCGCTCGGCGCAGATCAGCGCACCGTGCCACAGCCCGAAGGCCACATACTGCCAGGCCGCGCCGTGCCAGATGCCGGTACAGGCAAAGACGATGAGCAGGTTCAGGCAGGTGCGCCCAAGACCCCGGCGGCTGCCGCCCAGGGGGATGTAGAGATAATCCCGGAACCAGGACCCCAGCGTGATGTGCCAGCGCCGCCAGAATTCGCCGATGGAGCGGGACAGATAGGGCAGGTCGAAGTTTTCGGGCAGGGGCAAGCCGAACATTTCGCCCAGCGCGATGGCCATGTCGCTGTACCCCGAAAAGTCATAGTACAGCTGCAAGACATAGGCCGCGTACCCCAGCCACAGCGCCGGGGCGGGCAGCAGCGCCGCGTCCGCCGCGCTGACCCGGGCAAAGACCAGGGCCAGCTGGTCGGCCAGCAGCGTCTTTTTGGAAAGGCCCAGAATGAACCGCCGCACGGCGCTGCCAAAGCGGTCCATGTCCACCCGCCGCGCATCGGCCGCCGGGTCCAGCGCCGCGGCCTGATCCCCGTAGCGGACGATGGGGCCCGAGCTCAGGTGGCCGAAAAAGGCCAGGTACAGATACAGGCGCAGCGGGTTTCTCTCGGCCCTGATCGTCCCACGGGCCACGTCGATGCAGTAGCTGATGCCCTGAAAGGTGTAAAAGCTGATGCCCAGCGGCAGCGCGATGCCCAGCACGGGCAGCCGGCTGCTGTTCAAAAGGGCATTGAAGTTCAGCGCTGCGAAGTCGGCGTATTTGAAGCCCGCCAGCAGCGCCAGGTCGGCGGCGACCATGGCCCCCAGCCAGGCGCGGCGGGGGCTGCGGGCCAGCAGCAGCCCGAACCCCCAGTGCGCCAGCGAAAACGCCGCCAGCAGCAGCGCATAGCGCACCCCGGCCCAGGCGCAGAACACCAGGCTGAGCGCCCCCAGCACGGCGTTGCGCCCGCGCACAGGCGTCAGGTGATACAGCGCCAGGGCCGCCGGCAGGAACACGAACAGAAACTGTACCGAAGAAAAGCCCATCCGCATCCCCCTTTCGCAAAACTGTACGCAAGTTTGAAATGATTATACCAGAACCCGGCCCCCCGGGCAAGACAAAGGCGGGGCGCGGTGTTGGTTCCGCGCCCCGCCGGGAGTTTGCAGGCGTTGCGGCTTAGAAAGCCCACTCGCCGTTTTCAAAGATGACGACTTCCTCGCCGTTTTTGCGCACGCCGGTGATGCGGGTGTCGGGCGCGCCGATCATCACGTCCTCGTGGATGGCGGAATCGTTGAGGCCCTTTTCCATCAGCTGGGCGCGGGTCAGCTTGGCGCCGCCCTTGATGTTGGTGGGATACCCGGCGCCGAAGGCGATGTGGCAGGCGGCGTTTTCGTCAAACAGGGTGTTGAAGAAGAGCACGCCGCTGCGGTTGATGGGGCTGGAGGCCGGCACGAAAGCGATCTCGCCGATGCGGTCGGCGTTTTCGTCGGTGGTCAGCAGCTTTTGCAGCAGGTCGGTGTTTTTCTCGGCCCCGTGCTCGACGACCTTGCCGTCCTTGAAGGTGACGTGCCAGCCTTCGATGAGCTGGCCGTTGTAGGCGTAGGGCTTGGTGCCGTAAACGATGCCGTCGACCCGGTCGCGGTGGGGCGCGCAGAACACTTCCTCGGTGGGGACGTTGGCGATGAACTCGGCCCCGTTTTCGGCCAGGCTGGAGGCGCCCTCCCAGGTGCAGTCCTCGGCCAGGCCGATGGTCAGATCGGTGCCGTTGGCGCTTTGCAGGCGCACGCGGTCCAGATCCCAGGCGTTGAGCTGATCGCGGCGGGCCTTGGTCCTGGCCACGTGCTCTTTCCAGGCGGCCACGGGGTCGCCAGTGGTGACGCGGCACACTTCAAAGATCAGCTGCCACAGCTTTTCCATGGCCTGGTCCACCGGCATGCCGGGGAACACCTTGGCCGCCCAGCCCGGGGCGGGCACGGCCACCACGCACCACTGGATGCGGTCGTTCATCGTGTATTCCTGCCAGGGCTTGAGGAAGGTGCGGCGGGCCAGGTTGACCCGGTTGAGCTTGCCGGAATCCAGCCCCGCGAAGGCCTCGGGGTCGGAGGCATGGATGGCCAGCGTGCAGCAGCCGTCCGGGTCCTCGGCGTAGTCGAGGTAGCTGCGCAGCTGGTAGGGCTTGAGGGCGCACAGGTCCTCTTCCTTCCCCTGCTCCATCTGGATACGGGCCAGGCGTTCGTCCTCCCAGCGGACGACGACCTCCTTGGCGCCGGCCTCGTAGCCGGCCTTGGCGCAGGCATGGGCAAACTCCGGCATGGTCACCGGGCAGCGGATGATAAAGTTCTGGCGCGGGCGCACATTGACGCCCACTTTGACGATAAAGTCGGCATACAGTTGCAGATAGGTCTGGTCCATGGCTGTCTCCTTTGTCAGCGCGCTTTTGGGGCGCGGGGTTGTATACGCATAGTGTCAGTATACACGATGCCCACAAAAAAGAAAAGACATACATGCCAAATACCCGGCCGCGCGGCACGCGGATGTCGAAAATCCTTGTATATGCCCGGGCTTTGCGCTATACTGAAAGAAAAAGGAGTGGTTCCCTCATGAAAACCGCAAACCGAAACCTGCTCTTGTTCGTGATCCCGGCGGTGCTGGGGGCCATTTTGGGCGTCGTGCTCATCACCCAGGGCGACGCCATGCTCAGCGCGGCCCAGAGCCTTTGGCCCGATGCGCCCCAGGGCGAGGTCGGCGATGTGGAAGGCTACGCCATGATCACCGGCATGCTGGGCGCAGGGCTTGGCAGCATGGTCAGCATGGCCGCCCAGCTGTTCGGCATGATGACGCTGATGTACGCCGGCGCGCTGCTGGTGCTGAGCGTGGCGGCCCGCATCGTCTATGCCAAGACGCCGGGGCGAATCCTGGCATACCGCATCATCATGGGCGTGGCTTTTGTGGTGCTGGTGCTGCCCGTGCCGGACATCCTGAAAACCTTCGTTTTGTCCCTGGCCGGCGGTTCGCTGCTGCCGCTGTGGCTGATCTACCTGGTGGCGGTGTGCATCATCCTGGTGATGGGCTGCCGGGGCACCTATTCCCGCCAGGTCTATCATTAAAAACTCTGCATAAAACAAACCCCCGGCCCTGCCGTTTTGGCGGGGCCGGGGGTCGATTTTTGTTTGGATACCGGCGGGATCAGAAGGCCACTTTCTTGGCGATGTAATCCCGCAGTTCGGCGATGGGCAGGCGGACCTGCTCCATGGTGTCGCGGTCGCGCACGGTGACGCAGGCATCGCCGGGCTTGGTGTCGTCGCCCACGGTGTCAAAGTCCACGGTCACGCACAGCGGGGTGCCGATCTCGTCCTGGCGGCGGTAGCGCTTGCCGATGGACCCGGCGTCGTCGAAGTCCACCATAAAGTCCTTGGCCAGTTCGTTACGGATCTCCATGGCCTTGTCGGACAGCTTTTTGGACAAAGGCAGCACCGCGCACTTGAAGGGCGCCAGGAAGGGATGCAGGCGCAGCACGGTGCGCACGTCCTCCTTGCCCTTGGAATCGGTCAGATGCTCTTCGTCGTAGGCCTCGCACAGGAAGGCCAGCGCCACGCGGTCGCAGCCCAGGGACGGCTCGATGACGTAGGGGATGTAGTGCTCGTTGGTCTCGGCGTCGAAGTACTCCAGGCTCTTGCCCGAGGCCTCCTGATGGCGGCCCAGGTCGTAGTCGGTGCGGTCGGCAATGCCCCACAGCTCGCCCCAGTCGGTGAAGGGGAAGGCGTATTCGATGTCGGTGGTGGCGCGGGAATAGAAGGCCAACTCGGCGGCCTCATGGTCGCGCAGGCGCAGGTTTTCTTCCTTGATGCCCAGGCTCAGCAGCCAGTTGCGGCAGTAGTCCTTCCAGTAGGCGAACCATTCCAGGTCGGTGCCGGGCTTGCAGAAGAACTCGCACTCCATCTGCTCGAACTCGCGGGTGCGGAAGGTGAAGTTGCCGGGGGTGATCTCGTTGCGGAAGGCCTTGCCCACCTGGCACACGCCGAAGGGCAGCTTGCGGCGGGTGGTTCGCTGGATGTTGGCGAAGTTGACAAAGATGCCCTGGGCGGTCTCGGGACGCAGGTAGCAGGTGCTGCTGGAGTCCTCGGTCACGCCGATGGCGGTCTTGAACATCAGGTTGAACTTGCGGATGGGGGTAAAGTCATGCTTGCCGCACACGGGGCAGACCACTTCGTCGTGGGAAGCGATGAAGGCGTCCATCTCGTCAAAGGTCATGGCGTCCACGTCCACGTTGTGGCCCTGCTCGCAGTCGGCGATGAGCTTGTCGGCCCGATGGCGGCTCTTGCAGGCGCGGCAGTCCAGCAGCGGGTCCGAAAAGCTGGCCACGTGCCCGGTGGTGACCCAGGTCTGGGGGTTCATGAGGATGGCGGCGTCCAGACCCACGTTATAGGGGCTTTCCTGCACGAACTTTTTCAGCCATGCCTTTTTGACGTTGTTCTTGAACTCCACGCCCAGGGGGCCGTAGTCCCAGCTGTTGGCCAGACCGCCGTAGATCTCGCTGCCGGGGTAGATGTACCCGCGGCTTTTGCAAAGATTGACGATCATGTCCAGGGTCTTTTCACTGTTTTTCACAATACTCTCCCTCCCGCGTGGCTGGCTGCCACGCAAAGCGACTTTGTGCCCGCCCCTCTTGAGTCGGACGTAGCAGGCCCATTATAGCACAAACCGGCGCACAGGGCAACAACCCCCGTGCGCCGGGCATACCATAAAATACAGGGTCAGGGCAGCCGGTCGGCGATCTGCACGGCCAGCGCCAAAAGGGTCTTGCGTTCCCCCAAAGCCGGGTCGGCGGCGACCAGGGTGCGCAGCTCCTGCAAGGTGCGCCGGGCTTTGCGGGCGGGCACGCCCAGGCGGGCCAGTTCCTTCAGGGTGATGTCCACCGGCGCTTCGGCGCGCCCGGCCGCACGCAGGGCCTGGGGGTTGAAGCTGTAGATCAGGCTGGTTCGTTTCATGCAGACGCGCTCCTTTGCAGGCGCGGCGGGACCCGCCGACGCCAAACTGCCGGTTTTGGGAAAAAGTTTTCCGCCATATTTACCAAATTTTCAAAAAAACAGTTTCCTTTGCGGCCAAAAAATACTATAATCATTATATCATACGCAAAAATAGAATCAACCTGCCGCGCACGGCGCGGGCGGGCATTTTTTGAGGTGAGCGTTTATGCCGTTTTTCAGCACCTACGACCCCAAACTGCTGGCCAATGTCAAGCATATCCACCTGATCGGCTGCGGCGGATCGGGTATGTTCCCCCTGATCCAGATCTTGCATGCCCGGGGCATGAGTTTGTCCGGCTCCGATGTAGAGGACACCAAGATCACCGAGGCCGAGCGCGCCATGGGCATGCGGGTGAGCTTGAGCCACAACGCAGCCAACATCCAGGGCGCAGACCTGGTGGTGTACAGCGCGGCCATCCATGACGACAACCCCGAACTGGCCGCCGCCCGCGCCCACGGTATCCCGGCGGTGGAGCGCAGCGTGCTGCTGGGCTATGTGAGCCGCCTGTATCCCCAGACCATCGGCGTGTCGGGCACCCACGGCAAGACCACCACCACCGGCATGATCACCACCATGCTGGAACTGGCCGGGCGGGACCCGGCGGCGGTCATCGGCGGCAAGCTGCCCCTGATCGACGGGTACGGCAAGTCGGGGGCCGGCCAGAGCGCCGTCATCGAGGCCTGCGAATACAGCGAGACCTTCCTGCACCTGACGCCGTACGTGGGCGTGATCTTGAACATTGACAACGATCACCTGGAATACTACGGCACCATGGGCCGGCTGAAGCTGGCGTTCCAGAAGTTCGCGCTGTTGTCCCGCACCGTGGTGTTCAACATGGACGACCGCAACACCCTGGATGTGATGAATTCCATCGACCGGCCAGTGCTCTCCTTCGGTATTGAGGAGGAAGCCCGGTTCCAGGCCGTGAACATCCAGGAATACCGCCCCGGGTTCTATGAATTCGACGTGCTGGAGCTGGGCGACCACTTCGCCCACCTGCGCCTGGGCGTACCGGGACGGCACAACATCTACAACGCCCTGGCCATGTGCTGCTGCGTGCGGCCGCTGGGGCTTTCCCCCGCCGACGCCGAGCGCGCCGCCGAAGCCTTCACGGGCACCGGCCGCCGGTTCGAGATCAAGGGCGAGACCCCCGCCGGCGCCGTGGTCGTGGACGACTACGCTCATCACCCCGCCGAGCTGGCCGCCACCCTGGCCACCGCCAAGAAGATGGGGTATGACCGCATCATCGCCGTGCACCAGCCTTTCACCTTCAGCCGCACCAAGGCGCTGATGAAGGACTTTGCCGAGGTGCTCAGCACCGCCGACGTCTGCGTGCTTTTGCCCATCATGGGCAGCCGCGAGGTGGACGACGGCAGCGTGCGCACCCAGGACCTGGCCGCCAAGATCCCCGGCAGCATCGTCACCGACGGACTGGAAAGCGCCGCCGCCTGGGTGCGGGAGAACGCCAAAAAGGGCGACCTGGTCGTGTGCATGAGCTGCGGCGACCTGTACAAGGCCGCCGACCTGATGGTCAAGTGATTTGATCGTCAAGTAAGGACGGTCCCCTGCCCTTTGCCGATAACAACAAAAAGCAGGCCCCCCCGCGGGGGGCCTGCTTTTTTGCTGTGCACTTTTATTCGGCTTATTCGGCGCGGCTGAGCAGCACCCGGTCGTCGGACAAGGCGTGACCGGCGTTCTGGGCAAACCGGGTCAGAAGATCGTCCACGGTCAGGCCGGCCCGCTCGGGGCCCGCGATGTCCAGCACGATGGACCCGCCGTCCATCATCAGCGTGCGGTTGCCCAGGGTCAGGGCGTCGCGCATGTTGTGGGTGATCATCAGGCAGGTGATCCTGTGCTCGGCCACGATGCTCTTGGTCAGTTCCAGCACCTTGTCGGCGGTGGCGGGGTCCAAAGCGGCGGTGTGCTCGTCCAGCAGCAGCAGCTTGGGGGTGACCAGCGTGGCCATGAGCAGCGTCAGCGCCTGGCGCTGGCCGCCCGACAAAAGGCCAACGGGCTGCTTCATGCGGTCCTCAAGGCCCAGGCCCAACTGGGCCAGACGGTCGGCAAAAAGTTCCCGGTCAGCCTTCGTGATGCGGGAGAAGGGCGAGGTCTTGCCGGAAGCGCGCAGAAAGGCCAGGGCCAGGTTTTCCTCGATGGTCATGTGGGGGGCCGTGCCCCGCAGCGGGTCCTGGAACATGCGGCCGATGGTCTTGGAGCGGCGGTAGTCGGGCAAAAAGGTGATGTCCTGCCCGTCCAGCAGGATCGTGCCGGTATCGGGCACGAAGGAGCCGGCGATGGCGTTGAACAGGGTGGATTTGCCTGCCCCGTTGGAGCCCACGATGGTGGCAAAGTCCCCGGCGTCCAGGTGCAGGCTGACGTCGGTCAGGGCCTTTTTCTCGTTGACGGTACCGGGGTTGAAGGTCTTGCCGATGTGGTTCAGGTCAAGCACGGTTGCCACCTCCCTGCTGATCGGCCGCGCGGCGGCGCCGGGCAAAGGCCATGTTTTTGCGGATGGCGGGCGCGGCGATGGCCAGGCCCACGATGACGGCGGACAGCAGCTTCATGCACTCGGAGGGGACGTTGACCCGCAAGGCCAAAGCAATGATGAAGCGGTAGATCACGCTGCCCCCCACGGCGGCGGCCGCCTTGGTCCACAGCCCGCCCCGGGCAAAGATGGTCTCACCGATGATCAGGGACGCCAGGCCGATGACCACCATGCCGGTACCCAGGTTGATGTCGGCCGAGCGCTGGTACTGGGCCAGCACCGCGCCGGACAAGGCGGTCATGCTGTTGGCGATGCAAAGGCCCACCGTGACCGTGAAGGCCGTGTTGATGGAACTGGCCCGGACCATGTCGGGGTTGTCGCCGGTGGCCCGGATGGAAAGGCCCAGCCGGGTGCCCAGGAACAGCACCAGCAGCACGCACACCGCCAGGGCGATGAGGGCGGCGATGATGAGCTTATAGGGCGCGGCGTCCCCCATCAGGTCCTGGGCCAGGGTGAACACCGTGGTGGTCTTGAGCATGGGCACGTTGGAAGAAAAGCCCATGATGGCCAGGTTGACGGTGTACAGACCCGTATTGGTGACAATGCCGGCCAGAATGGAGGGCACGCCGAAGCGGGTCTGGAGCAAAGCGGTGACAAAGCCCGCGCAGGACCCGGCCACAATGGCCAGCACAAAGCCCAAAAAGGGGTGGCCGGCCACGGCCGCGGTGGCGGACACCGCACAGCCCAGGGTGAACGCGCCGTCGGTGGTCATGTCGGCGATGTTGAGCACGCGGAAGCTGAGGAACAGCGCCATGGCCACAAGGGAATAAATGCAGCCCAGTTCCAGCGCGCTTTGGATGATGGCGATCGAAAACATGGCGGGCGGGACCTTCCTTTCGGGGAAAAATGGGTTTGACAAAGGCAAAAGCAGCGCCGTGCTTGCCCGCGGCGCTGCCTGCCGGATGAACGTTTTGGCTTACTCGGCGGCGGTGACGACTTCCTTGAGGGTGCCGCCCAGATCGGCGTACACAGCGGGATCGATGCCCAGGGCGGCCGCAGTCTCGGTGTTGACGGTGATGATGCCGCCTTCCATCACATGATACTCGGGCACGGTGCCGGTCTGCAGCACATCCAGGGCCATATCGGCGGTCTTGGTGCCCAGGTCGGTGTAGTTGACGCCGCAGGTGGCCAG
>DBRU01000016.1:3303-3557 GCA_002306375.1 Faecalibacterium sp. UBA1360 | reverse complement strand
GCGCTGAGCACTTCGTCGTTGGTGTTGCCGGTGGCTTCCACGTAGGCGATGCCCTTCTCGTCCAGGTAGGCCTTGGCTTCCTCAATGGGCGTTTCGGAGTTGGTCTCGGAGTTGGAGTACAGCAGGCCCACGGTCTGGATGTCAGGGTCGGCGGCAAACATCATATCCAGGATGAAAGCGGTGTTCAGCGCGTCGGAGGTGCCGGTAACGTAGTCGATGCCGGTCAGGTCGGCGGTCTCGGGATCGGAGATGGC
>DBRU01000016.1:0-3275 GCA_002306375.1 Faecalibacterium sp. UBA1360 | reverse complement strand
TAGCCGTCGGAGATGACCTGGGTGCCGATCTGGTTGAGGGTGGTGGCGTCGTTCTGGCCGTTGAAGTCCTTGTACTCGATGGTGATGCCCAGCTCGGCGGCCTTGGCGTCCAGCTCGGCTTCGATGGCGGTGCGGATCTCGTCCAGGCTGGCGTGATCCAGCTGCTGCACGATGGCAATGCGGTAGCCCGCGGCGGCGTCGGTACCGGCCGTGTCGGTCGTATCGGCGGAGGTGGAGGACGAAGTGGAGGAGGGCGCGGAGCAGGCGGCCAGGGACAGGCCCAGGGCGGCGGCGGTCAGCATGGCGATGGTCTTTTTCATGGTTAGCATCCTTTCTTTGTCAGCAAACTGTGATCGGGTGGCGGTTCGGACGGGATCAGTGCCGCCATCGCTCTGCCAGACGGATGTGTTTCATGGTATAGCCCCCTATCGGATGATCGTCGGGTCTGCGCCGGGGTACAAAAAAACTGCCCCCGCACAGAACTTGCGTCTGTGCAAGGGCAGGAAGTTTCCTGTGGTGCCACCTTGCTTGCCGCGCCTTGACGCGGCCGCTCTGCGGGGGAGCCATCACTCCCCTGCCCGGTAACGGGGGCTGCCGTCAGCGGATACTCGGGCCATGCCCTTTCCCCGTGCCCTCAGCGAACCATTTGTCTGCGCCGCTCTCCGCCCCGTTCCCAGCATCGGGGGCTCTCTGTGGGTGCGCTTGCAGTTTTACTTTCGCTTCACTGGTTTGAAGTATTTATAGCACGCTTTGGCCCCTTTGTCAACCTTTGCGGGGCAAAAAAGCCTGTCGCCCCCACAAATTTCTCGTTTATCCGTCAGTTTCCATCGGGGCGCATCCTTGCGCGAAGGGCACCAGCATGAGCTTTTGGAAATACTCCGCCGCCGGGCGCGCTTCGCTCTGGACCTCGTCGGTCAAAATGCCGTTTTCGGACGCATAGGGGCTGTTTGTGCCGTCCAGGGCCAGGAAGTAGGCAGTCCCCGGCTCCGATCCGTCCTCGGGGTCCGGCGTCGGCGTGGGGGCAAGGCGGCTGTCCTCGTCCGTCTCCCCTTCCAGTTCCGCCGCCAGTTCCTCGGCTTCGGTCAGGGCTTCATACAAACTTTGGGCGTCTACCGCTTCAGTCGCGGGCTGCTGGCCGTTTTCTGCCGTGTCCAGGTACACGCCCAAAATCGAGCAGACCTTGCCCGCCGCGGGCGTGGACCCGCTATCGATGGCCATGGCCAGGGTGGTCTGGGGCATTTGTCCGTCGCCGTCCAGATCGGCCGGAGCCAGCAGCGCCTGTTCGGGGTCGAACATCCCGAAGAAGTTCTGATCGTCATATTGCTGCCAGATCGTCTGGAACCGCTCGGCCGGGGTGCTCGTGTCCGAAGATGCGTTCAGCGCGCCCTGCACCAGTTCCAGCGCCAGGTCGGTGTTCTGCCCGAACATGAGCTCCAGGTCCTGGCGGTCCGTAGCGTCGCCTTCGGCCAGAAGCCGCAGTCGATGCAGGATGCGGTAGGACGAGTGGGTACGCTGGGCGCTGCCGTCCTGTAAAGCGATCAGCAAAACGCGGGCCGCGGAGCCGGACAATTCGTCCTCGTCCACTTCTTCTTCAAGAAGGGTGGCAATGCCGGTGAGCGCCAGGTCGGCGTCATCGTCCACGCCCAGACCCACTATGGTAAATTTGCCGCTGTCCAGCTGTTCTTCGTTATAGCCGGAAAGCCAGGACCAATATTCGAATTCCTCCTGGGATGCAAAGCAGGCGTCGGGAGCCGTTTCGATATACTGTTGCAGGGCCAGGGCGGCGGCGGGGCCGCAGTCCTCCATCAGCACGTTGACGCCCTGGCTTTCATGCAGGTATCGGACCAGCGCCTGTTTCATCCACCAGTAGGCGTCGGTGTCTGCCGGCGCGCCGGCCAAAAACACCCGGTAGTTGCCGTTGCCGAAATCCTCACCCGTAATGCCCTGTTCCGGGTCCACCGGGCCGCTGTTGGCGGTCAGATAGGCCTGCATGGAGGACAGGTCCAGCGCCGGCGAGGACTCGGCGGTCTCGCCGGTGGCCGTCGACTCGGTCACATGGGCGGCGATGGCTTCTTCGGCCGAAAGGCCTTCGTACAAAAAGTCCTGCAAAATATCGCTGTTGACCTGCCAGTCCGGGTCATACATGGTACGATCGTCCATACCCGTGCGCACGCCGTAGGTGCCGTCCACCGGGATCGACATCTGGTCGGCCTGCACCCCCAAAAAGCCGGGCAGCTGTACCAGCAAGGCGGCGATCTCCACCTTGGTGAAGTTGGTCTGCACCAGGGGCAACACGGTGTTGAGCAGTTCGTCCAGTTCGGTCACCGAGGCGTGCTGGATCTGGTCCAGCACAGCCTGGATCACGGTGCGCTGGCGCTCGATGCGCTTCCAGTCATTGTCGATGGAGCGCAGGCGGGCATATTGCAGCGCCGTATAGCCGTCCAGGTGGTTGAGCCCGGCGTGCACCTTGCCGATGATCAGCATGGAGTTGGAGGGCACTTCCCAGTTGAGGGCGGCGGCCTCCAGCTCGGTGAGTTCCAGGTCGATGCCCCCCACCGCGTCCACGATCTGCACAAAGGAATTGAAGTTGAAGCGCACATAGTGGTCCACGTTCACGTTGAAACATTCTTCCACCGTGTCCATGGTCAGGCGGGCCCCGCCGTAGCGGAAGGTATGGGTGATCCAGTCGTACTGGTCCTCGTATTCATCCAGCAGGATGGGCACGCCGGTGGCGCGCTCGATGGAGATCAGCTTGATCGTGTCCTCCTTGATGTTCAGGGAGGCCAGGATCAGGCTGTCGGCCCGGGCGTCGGCGCTGTACTCGGTGGTGGCGCGGGTGCCGTCCAGTTCGTTGAGGTGGGTGAAGGCGGCGGCGTCGTTGACGGCCTCGGTGCGCTCGTCGGTGCTGATGAGCAGCACGTTGAGCACGTCGTCATCCTCAAAGGGGCTGCCCTCGGGCATGACCATCTCGCCGTCATTGTGGGCAAGGCCGGTGCCGTCCAGGTCCTGGTCCTCGTCGGCGTCGATGGTACCGATGCTGTCCACACTGCCGTCGTTATAGTGGATCAGGTCCAGCTTGCCGTTGATGTAGCCCACGGCCAGCGCCAGCACCAAAAGAACCGCGCACAAAACGCCCAGTATGACCCGCATCCAGGCAGGCAAGCGGCGAAGGGACGCCTTTGCCGGGGCGGATTCTTGCTCCGGGGCGGGGGTATCCGCCAGGGCGGAGGCTTGCTCCGGGGCGGGGGTGCCGTCCGGGGCGGGGGTATCCGCCG
>DBRU01000049.1 GCA_002306375.1 Faecalibacterium sp. UBA1360 | reverse complement strand
TGACGGCAAGGAGATCAAGATCTATGCCATCAAGGACGCCAAGGATTGCCCCTGGGGTGAACTGGGCATCGACGTCGTGCTGGAGTGCACCGGCTTCTACACCTCCAAGGAGAAGAGCATGGCCCACATCGCCGCCGGCGCCAAGAAGGTCGTCATCTCCGCTCCCGCTGGCAACGACCTGAAGACCATCGTGTTCTCCGTCAACGAGAAGACCCTGACCGCTGAGGATCAGGTCATCTCTGCTGCTTCCTGCACCACCAACTGCCTGGCTCCCATGGCCGACACCCTGAACAAGACCTTCCCCATCGTGTCCGGCATCATGACCACCGTGCACGCCTACACCGGCGACCAGATGATCCTGGACGGCCCGCAGCGCAAGGGTGACCTGCGCCGCGCTCGTGCCGGCGCCCAGAACATCGTGCCCAACTCCACCGGCGCTGCCAAGGCCATCGGCCTGGTCATCCCCGAGCTGAACGGCAAGCTGATCGGCTCTGCCCAGCGTGTTCCCGTTCCCACCGGCTCCACCACCATCCTGGTCGCCGTTGTCAAGGGCACTGACGTCACCAAGGACGCCATCAACGCCGCCATGAAGGCTGCTGCTTCCGCCAGCTTCGGCTACACCGAAGAGCAGATCGTCTCTTCCGACGTCATCGGCATGCGCTACGGCAGCCTGTTCGACGCCACCCAGACCATGGTCACCAAGATCGACGACGACACCTATCAGGTCCAGGTCGTGTCCTGGTACGACAACGAGAACAGCTACACCAGCCAGATGGTCCGCACCATCAAGTACTTCGCGGAGCTGTAATCGCCTCCCTCCCATTGAGCAAAAAGGCCCCTTCCGGTTTTGCCCGGAAGGGGCCTTTTTTGCGCTCTTTTCACTCACAGAGCACGCCGGGGGTTCTGCCACACAAACCCCGCGTCCTGCTGCAAGGGAAATACTTTCGCTTCGCTCCCGTCCCGGTCCACCTCGTTCATGGCCACGGCGCGGATGGCCCCGCTTTGGCAGGTCCTGTAATAGTACACCCCCTCGTCCGGGTCGATGCAGCAGCTGTACAGCGTTTCCTCATATCCGCCGCCCGGGGCGGCCACGCTGCCCCGAGGCATGGCCACGGTGTCCAGCAGGCGGAAAAACTGCACCACCTGCTCGTCCCGCGTTTGGGCGAACACCCCGTGGCTTTTGTGGAACACCGCCCGCACGAACCGGGACATGGGGGACGCATCCCCGGGCAGGCCTACGGCCCCCAGCCCGCAGCCGTATACCGGCAGGTCCAGACCGGGGGCAAATCGGTTTTCGGGCAAAGCGGGGGACAGGCCCCGGTAATTGCTCAGGTTCATCATCTGGTGGTCAAAGGGCGGGTTGTTGGTCAGCACGCCCACCGGGTTGTCGTATAGATGCAGGCCGTCTGCCATGGGCTCCACGGTCAGGGCGCCGGCGGCGTCGGCTATATGCCAGTGCAGCGGGGCCAGCGGATACCCGGGCCCGAAGGGGATGGCCGCCAGACGCAGTGTATGCAGCAGGCGGCGGGCCTGGTCCAGGTCGGTGCAACAGCCCAGCACCAGGGGGATCAGCTCATAGGGGGCCACGTCGCCCGGGCGGGCCTGGGCCTCGGGCAGGTAACAGGCGTTGGACGGAAAATTCAGCCCCGCCATATACAGCCCCGTCTCGTTGCAGGCCTCGGCATACAGGGGCACGCCCCCGGCCACGGCCGCCATGCCGATCATGGCGTGGTGGCGGGGCAAAGAGGGCCGAAGATGAAAGGCGAGGGGCATCTGCCGGGGGGTGATGACCACCTGCTGCCCGAACGAACGCTCCAGGTCCAGGTTGCGCCCGAACAACGCCGGGCCGGTCAGGGAAAGACTTGTGCACATGGTCGCTTCCTCCTTTTGGTTGGCAAGTCCTTTTCAGTATACCCTGTTTGCGCTGGATGCAGCAAAGCGGCGGTCCCCCGAAAGAGGGACCGCCGCTTTGTGTCGCTGCGTCAAAATCAGTTGTGCTTTTTGGCGATGCCTGCCACCACGCCGGACAAGGCCAGCAGGGCGATCAGGTTGGGGATGGCCATGATGCCGTTGAAGAAGTCGGCCAGCACCCACACCAGGTCCACCTTCAGCGCCGAACCCACCAGCACGAAGGCCACCACGATGATGCTGTACACGGGCACGGCCTTGCTGCCGAACAGAGCCTTGAAGTTAACCTGGCCGAAGAAATACCAGCCCAGGATCGTGGAGAAGGCGAAGAACAGCATGCACACCGCAATGAACACCTGCCCGAAAGGCCCGAACGCCTGGGCAAAGGCGGCCTGAGTCAGGGCGGTGCCCACCAGGCCGGTGGGCACAAGGCCCGAGGTGATGAGCACGAGACCCGTCAACGTCAAAATGACAAAGGTATCGATGAACACGCTGACGATGGCCACCGCGCCCTGGTCCTGGGGGCGGTCCACCTTGGCCATGGCGTGGGCGTGGGGGGTGGAGCCCAGGCCCGCTTCGTTGGAGAACAGCCCCCGGGCCACGCCGTAGCGCATGGCCTGCTGCACGGTCACGCCGGCCACGCCGCCGGCCATGGCCTGGGGATCGAAGGCCAGCACAAAGATCTGCTTGAAGGCGCCGGGCAAGGCCGTGATGTTCATGATCAGAATGACCAGACAGCCCAGAATGTAAAAGATGGCCATGATAGGCACGAGCTTTTCGGTGACGGCGGCAATGCGCTGTACCCCGCCCAGGAAGATGAAGGCTGCGATGGCGGCCACCACCACGCCCACCACCAGCTGGTTGACGCCGAAAGCGTTGTGGAAGGCGTCGCTGATGGAGTTGGACTGCACCATGTTGCCCATAAAGCCCAGGGCCAGCACGATGGCCACCGAGAAGAACCCGGCCAGGAATTTGCCGAATCTGCCCTTGAAGGCCGCGCGGATGTAGTACACGGGGCCGCCGGTCACATGACCGTCCACGGTGGTCTTGTAGGTCTGGGCCAGCACGGCCTCGGCGTAGATGGTGGCCATGCCGAAGAAGGCCGACACCCACACCCAGAACAGTGCGCCGGGGCCGCCGCTGACCAGGGCGGTGGCGCAGCCCGTGATGTTGCCGGTGCCCACCTGGGCCGCCACGGCCGTGGACAGCGCCTGGAAGGAACTCATGCCGTCCTTGCCGGCGGCGTCGCCGTGCAGGGAAAACCCGCCGAACAGGCGGCGCATGCCCTCACCGAAGCGGCGGATCTGGATGAACCCCAGCCGCAGGGTGAAAAACAGCCCTGTGCCCACCAGCAGGAACAACAGGATGTAGTCCCACAAAAAGCCGCTGGCCTTGGATACCAGCTCGGTAAATTGTCCCATGATACTTTCCTCATTCCTCATAGACTTGTCACGTCCGGCGCGCCCCGCAAAGGCGACGCCGAACATAAGCATACCACGCCCACGCCAAAAGGTCAAGTGTATTTCTATTGCGGACAATCCGGGGCGCCGGCCCGATCCCCGGGGCCGTGCGCCGGGGTCAATGCCCGCCTTGTTCGTGCCAGCGGCGGGCCAGTTCTTCCAAAGCCCGCTTTTCCAGGCGGGATACGTAGCGACACGCCTATTGTAAACGATTCCCTCTAAGAAATCGCCTCCAGCTCGTGGAAGCGGAATTTGATGATGATCTCTTTTTCCTCGGTCAGCTCTACCCGTTCGATGAGGCTGACCAGCAGTTCCCGACTGGTGAGTGCTGAGTCCAGAAACTGTTTCACCAGTGCCTTGGCTTTTTCCTCGGTGTTCACCGGCTGCTTTGCCTGTTCCTGAAGGCTCTTCAACCGGTCTTCCAGAACCGTGCGGTCCATCTTGACCTTCTGATAGATGCGCTGAAAGTCCTCTTCAGAGAGCAGCCCATTCAGCCGGTCCATGTACATCTGATCCAGATTGGTGGTGAAAGCTGTGATTTTAGATTGCAGCGCTTGCATCTCCGCTTCACAGCTGGCCACCTTGCTGGCGTTCTCCACCGCTTCTTCTGCAATCGGGCGCAGCCGGTCAGGATTCAGATAGGCCTGGCAGACCTCCCGCACCTTGGTGAGTACGGCTTCATTCACAGTTTCTTCCTTGATGGAATGACAGGTACAGACACCTGCCTTGGTGAATCGCTGGTAAGTCCGGCAGACAAAGAACAGACGATCATCTCCGGCGGCATTCTTGCGGTTGAGCACTGCCATGGGATAGCCGCATTCGTGACAGAAAATCAGTCCTTTTAGCAAGAAGTCGTAAGTCCGGTTTCGGGTATGCTTGCGGCTGTTTACCAGCATCTGTACCTTCTGAAAAGTCTCCGGGTCAATGATCGGCTCATGCGTTCCTTCTACTACCACCCAGTTTTCCGGCGATTGCCTCAGACACTTCTTAGATTTGTAGCTGATCTTCACCATGCGTCCCTGCACCATATTGCCGATGTAGGTCTCGTTTCTCAGCATTTCGGAAATCCGCTCACTGCTCCATAAGCCGGTGTAAGGGCCGGGAGTTCCAACCTTCCAACCGCAGTAGGTGGCTGGTGTGGGCACGCCTTCTTCATTGAGCGTAGTCGCAATCTTGCGGCAGCTCATACCCGAAAGAGCCAGTGCAAAGATCCGCCGTACTACCGGAGCTACTTCCTCGTCAATGACGATCTTGTTTTTCTCGGTGGGGTGCATCTTGTACCCATACATTGGCTTGCCGCCGATGAACTGCCCCTTCCGTTGCTTATCCCGCTTGACGCTCTTGATCTTCTTGGAGATGTCCTTCGCGTACATGTCGTTCATGATGGCACGGAATGGGGTGATGTCGTTGGCTGTGGAGTCCACGCCGGTGTCAATGCCATCCAGAAGGGAAATGTACCGCACCCGGTGTTCCGGGAAGTACCGCTCCATATAGTGACCAGTCATGATATAATCACGGCCCAAACGGGAAAGGTCCTTCGTTATTACCATATTGACCTTTTTGGTTTCAATGTCGCCAATCATCCGCTGGAAACTGGGGCGGTCAAAACTGGTCCCGCTCCATCCGTCGTCTACATAGGTGTCAAAGACGGATAGGCGGTGCTGCTGAACAAACTCCCGTAGCAAAGACTCCTGGTTCTGGACACTCTGGGATGGTCCTTCGTTTTCATCCTCCTTTGATAGTCTGATGTATAAAGCCACATGGTAGTCCATGGGGTTGCTTATCTCTAAGTACATACCATACCTCCTGAGATAAGCGGCCATTCATCGACATTATTGTATCGTAGCTTTTCCATATCCGGCAAGGATGCGGTGAAGATATAGCCGAAAGGACTCTTCCAGAAGCTCCGGCAGTGCTTTCTCGGCTGACTCAAAAACACAACGTACAACAGGGGCGTTTTTCGGCATGGTATCATCCTCCTTTATGATATAGAAAAGAATATGTGTAAATCTGCTAAGCATTGCCTGTCCATTGAAAAATGGCATAAAAAATCGCCACCCGTTCGAGTGGCGATGAGAATTAGCTTATGAAATAAGGAAAGTGCTTGCACGGACTGTGTCCCAATCGGAGACATCATAAAGCATTGCATCATCGTCTGACATTCCTTTGGTTGTCCTTGAAAACTCCAAGAGTTTGAATATTTTATGCAAGGGGTCATCCATGCATCGGATTTTAAGATTAATTTTATTCCACTCATCCATACATACAATCAAATCATACTTCAAATAATCTTCAACGCAAAAGACGACAGCCTGCCTATTCTCAAACAGAATGTTGTGAGCAGAAAGGCATTTTGGGGCTTCAACCGTCATCTCCTCCCCCTCTTTTTCGCCCGACATCCCTACCGATGCAATTTCCACATTATTACATTGGGACATCATATTCTTGAGAATAAATTCCGCCATAGGACTGCGGCAAATGTTACATTGGCAAACAAACAATTTTTTTCGTATTCATAATATAAGCGAATAACTGTCCATGCTACTAAAAGTAGCATAATTCAGTTTATTTAAGTCAAGTCGAAATTTTCGTGGTTCTTTTCTAACAGCATCAAATGCATTTCTAAGCGTCCATAGTGTATTTTCATCATAATTTCCAGGTTTGTAATACGCAATAGTCGTGTGAAGCGTAAGGGGGTAGGAGAGTGGTACAATACTCTGAAATTCCTCGTATAAATTCATTAGAATATTACAATCTTCTTGCGTTGCCGGGTCAAAGCCCATTACAATACTTGTGCCTACCATGCTAAAAACACACCGACTGTTTAGGTTTATTCCATTCCGATAATTTTTCTTGATATATTCGATGAGTTCAACCGCACGATGCTTGTTGCCCTTTACATCGTTGGGCATCGAATAGGGGTTGCTTTTCAAATCGTGCAATGTGATGTGGAAAGTGGCGGGATTAAGTTTGTCCGAAAGAATGTTTCCGCATAGTCGATATGTTTCATTCTGAATTTGGCTCAACCATGTGATAGCATCTTTATCAAGTGAAAAAATAACAGTATCACCATAAAAAGGTTTAAATTTTCCGTCATCAGTTACTTTGTTTCTAAGATTATCATTTGTAAAAAAGCATCCGCTTTGCGGCAAACTATCCCACATAAAAACAGTTCGTTGTTTATAAGCATCTAAGGTTTCAACCATGGTGTTATTCCCTCCCGGCAGTTAAGAAATCGACAGTCATTTTGTCTCGCATACCTCCATAGAACTTATCCAACACCATCCCAAACTCCGGCACATCCGATGCGGCAATTTCAAAAAGTGTCATACATGAACGGAGCTTCAGATCGTCGGGGTATCCTATTACCAAGCTCGGATTATTTTCATCAAGTGCGAGCAGAGCTTTGGTAATGTTGATAAGGTTCTCACGCAAATATGGTTCTGCCATATATGCTTTGGCTTCGTCAATACCAGCGATTCCATAATGCAATGCCGTGCTACTTCGTCCGAGAACCTTTAACTGTGGGAAGATATACCACATCCAATGAGTCCTCTTTCGTCCGGCTTGGATTTCCGCAAGAGCGTGATTATACCGGGCCTTCCTCGCGTGGTTGGATAGCCGGAGGTATCTTGCCATTCTTACCCTTGAAAATGCATGGCCTGCTTTGCGACGATATGGCCATTTACCAGGAATATACCGATAAAAACGGCCGCCGCCGGGCGGAATACAATTTCACCTACCTGGACCGGGTGATGGACAGTTACCTTGGCCTGGGGCTGCGCCCCTTCCTGGAACTGGGCTTTATGCCCAAAAAGCTGGCCAGCGGGGAACAGACCGTCTTTTACTGGAAAGGCAACGTGACGCCGCCCCGGGACTACGGGGAGTGGTGCGCGCTGGTGCAGGCGGTACTCACCCACCTGATGGACCGCTACGGCGCCGACGAGGTGGTCACCTGGCCGGTGGAAGTCTGGAACGAGCCCAACCTGGATTCTTTCTGGGAAGGCGCCGACATGGAAGAATACTTCACCCTGTTTGCCCGGACCTTTGCGGCGGTCAAGGCGGTGGACGGGCGGTTCCAGGTGGGCGGACCGGCCATCTGCGGGGTGGATGACCGGCGCTGGATGCGCTGCTTCTTGGAGTTCTGCCGGAAGGAAGGGCTGCGCCCCGACCACATCACCCGGCACCACTATGGGATCGAGCCGCCCCAAGAGGTGGGCCACTATACCTATACCACGCTCCAGGATCCCGAGGAAGGCTTTGAAGGCCTTCGCGCCAGCCGTGAGATCGTGGACAGTTTTGCGGAATTCCGGGGCCTGCCCATCCACGTCACCGAATTCAATACCTCCTACTGCCCCAACAGCCCGCTGCACGACACCAACCGCAACGCGGCCTGCATCGCTTACCAGCTTTCCCGGTTGGGGGATTGGAACGAATCTTATTCCTACTGGACCTTCGGGGATGTGTTTGAAGAGGCGGGGGTCCCCTTTACGCCGTTCCACGGCGGGTTCGGCCTGGTGGCCAACGGCTGTATCCCCAAGCCCACCTTCTGGGCCTTTGCGTTTTTCAAGCGGCTGCAAGGGCAGTGCGTCCACCGCGGGCCCGAGGCGGTGGTGGTGCGGCGTCCCGGCGGCGGATACCGGGGCGTGGCGTGGAACCGCACCCACGACGGCAACGGGCAGGTCCTGGAACTGGAGTTCCTGCTCCCCATGGAAGGGGCGCGGGCCTGCCTGCTGACCGAAACGGTGGACGAAACCACCTGTAACCCCCTCAAGATGTGGCACGACCTGGGCGAGCCGGCCAGCCTGAGCCGGGCGCAGCGGGATCTGCTGCGGCGGGCCGCAGCGCCCCTGGCCGGGAGCCAGGGCGTGGCGGTGGACGGCGGCGAAGCCAAGGTCAGCATTGTGGCGCAGCCCAACGGGGTGGTCTATTTTGAACTTCTCCCGGTAAAGGGGCAGTGCGACAGGGGATATGACTATTCCCGGGTGAACGGCCGGTAAACGGCAAGCCCGGCGTTGGGAAGGGAGCGGAGGATGCTCTATGTGGAAGGCAATGCAGGAAAAACTGCACCAGCTGGCCAGCACGGTGGTGGAATGGCTTGACGACTGGCTGGACAACATCAGCCTGCGGCACAAGCTGTACGGGATGTTTGTGCTGTGCGTGCTGTGCCCGCTGGTCCTTACCGACAGCATGGTCCTCAGCGTCCTGATCCGGGCCGAGGAGCGCACCCGCATGCAGACCATGGAAAATACAGCCGAAGCGGTGGCCTACGACCTGGAGACCACCCTGGACGAGGCGGTGGATCTGATCCGGGCGATCAGCCAGAACCGGTACATCAAAGCCTTTGTGGAGGGCAATTACCCCACCGCGCTGGATTATTACAACGGCTACCGCCAGCTTCTGGAAGACTCCCTTTACGAGGTGGTCATGGGCACCGGCGATTTCCAGTGCGTGATCTATGCCGACAACCCGGACTTTATCAACGGCGGGTATTTCTGCCGCCTTGAAACGGCCCAGGAGGAGGAATGGTACCGCGTCTTTTGCGAAAGGGACCGCCAGGCCCTGGTGTATGCCTATTACGGGCAGGTCCGGGCGGGGTACCGCGCCTACAAGACCGTATCCATCATCCACCGCATGGACAACTGCGCCGGCGAGAACATCATCAAGCTGGACATCGATTATTCCGGCCTGAGTCGGGCGCTCAGCAACGCCCGCTATGCCAACACCGTGTACATTTGCAGCGGGGACAAGATCCTGCTGTCCAACGACGGCCGGGGCGGCCTTTACAGCCCTTTCCAGACCATAACCGAGGATATCCGCTGGGACGCCGGGCTTCGCCGGCAGGTCCAGGTCAGCGGCGGCGTCTGGGAGATCTATGTCATGCCCGCCCCGGTGGCGGTGCTGGGGGTGTTGTGGCGGTATGTGGCCATCATCCTGTTCCTGGTAGCGGTGAACATCCTGCTGCCCATGGTATTCATGCGGTTGCTCAACCGGTCCTTTACCCGGCGCCTGCGGCTGCTCAGCGATTCCTTCCGCAGCCAGAACGCCGAACAGCTGGAACCCATCGGGGCGTGGGCGGGCCGGGATGAGATCGGCGCCCTGATGCGCAGCTACAACCACATGGCCGAGCGCATGAACGAACTGATCCAGACTGTCTATAAGGACCGCTTGCGCCAGCAAGAGACGGACATCGCCCGCCAGACCGCGGAACTGCTGGCGCTCCACAGCCAGATCAACCCCCACTTCCTCTTCAACGCGCTGGAAAGCATCCGCATGCACAGCATCCTGAAAGGGGAGACCGAGACCGCCGATATGGTGGAACAGCTTGCCGTGATGCAGCGCCAGAATGTGGAATGGAGCCGGGACTCGGTGCCGGTGCGGGAAGAATTGCGGTTTGTGGAAGCCTATCTTGAACTGCAAAAATACCGATTCGGGGAACGCCTGTCCTATGAGATCGAGGCGGAGGAGGACTGCCGGGCGCTTTGCATCCCCCGCCTGAGCCTTGTGACTTTTGTGGAGAATGCCTGTGTCCATGGCATCGAGAAAAAGACCAGCCCCGGCTGGATCTTTGTGCGGGTCTACCGCCAGGGCGAGGACCTTTGCCTGGAAGTGGAGGATACGGGCATCGGCATGCCGCCCGAACAGGCCCGGGACATGCAGCAGCGGATGAACGGCGCCGAGATCGGCCAGCTGCGCAAAAAAGGGCGGGTGGGCATCCTGAACGCCTGTATTCGGCTCAAGATGTCCACGGCGGGGCAGGTCCGCTTTGTGTTGGAAAGCGAGGAGAACGCGGGGACGGTGGTGACCGTGCGGATCCCGGCCGCTTGTTGTGAAAAGGAGGAAACCGATGCTTAAAGTAATGCTCGTGGATGACGAACCCTTTATCCTGCGGGGGCTTTCCCTGTTGATCGATTGGAGGGAACAGGGGTTCGAGATCGTCAAGACCGCTTCCAACGGGCAGGAAGCATTGGAATATCTGCGTCGGGAACAGGTCCACCTGGTGCTGGCGGATATCCGCATGCCGGTGATGACCGGGCTGGAACTGGTGGAAGCGCTGCGGGGCGAATACGGCGAGGGCGACCGCCCTTACTTTGCCATCATGAGCGGCTACAATGATTTTGAATACGCCCGCAAGGCGATCTGCAACGCCTGCCTGGACTACATCCTCAAGCCGGTCTCCCGCAAGGAGCTGCTGTCGCTGCTGGACCGGGTGCGCAACCTGTACCGGGAGGCGGAGGAAAAACGCGCGGAGGAGGACCGGCGGGAAAAGGCGTTTTTTGCCCGGCGGCTGCTCTCCTTCATTTTCGGCAAGCAGACCGCCCAGAACCGCCAGTACCTTTCCGAACGGCTGCGCCTGTCGGAGGGCATCCGCTATCTCATGCTGGAGATCGACGGCCGGGACGAGGCCGTCCACAGCATGAGCGAGGAAGAAAAATGCCGCTGCATGGAAAAACTCTATGAGGCTTGCCTTGACTTCTTGGGCGAGAACCGGTACCACTGCATTTTTGAAGTCTCCCGCCAGAAAAACAACTATGACGTGGGCGTGATCTACTGCGACCGGCTGGCCCGGGAACGGGGCTGCGGGGAACAGGAATACCTGGACCAGCTGCGCAGCTGGGTGGGGGAGCGCATCGGCGTGCATGTGCTGATGTTCATCGGCGACCGTGTAAACTCCCTGGAAGAGCTGGGGGACTCGGTCCGCACGGTGGCGGCCGCCCGCTCTTTTGAGAATTTCCGCCTGGAAGGGTCGGCCGCGGAACTGCGGGACGAGATGGCCCGGGACAGCGGCCTGCTGTGGAAAGAGACCCTGGACGCGCTGGTGCTGGCGGTGGAACGCAGGGACGAAGCCGGCATACAGGCGGGGGCGGACGCCCTTTTCCAAATGCTGCAACGGGACGGGACGGACACCCGCCTCATCGAAGTCAATATCAACTACCTGCTTTTCCAGCTGGTGTACCTGGCGGTGCGGGAGGATGAGCAGGTCAACCAGGAGGAGATCCTGCACTTCATCAGCGCCAACGTCTTTTCCGGCAGCGCCTTGCAAGGGGGCAAGGCCCACCTGGTGGAGTTCGCCAACGAATACGCCAGCTATCTGGCCCAATTGCGTGACCGAAGCGCCCGCGGGGTGCTGGCCAGCATCGAACGGGAAGTGCGGGAAAACTATGCCCAGAACCTTACCCTCAAGGAACTCAGCCGCAAGTATTATATCAATGGCGCCTACCTGGGCCAGCTTTTCCGCAAACAGTACGGCGTCTCTTTCAAGGATTATCTCAACGAATACCGGATGGAGCAGGCGGCCGAGCTGTTGCTCCACACCGACAAAAAAGTGGTGGAGATCGCCGAGCAGGTGGGCTACCGGGACGCGGATTACTTCATCAACCGGTTTATTGCCGCCCGGGGCTGTACGCCGTCCCGATTCCGCCGGCAAAACCGGGAACCCAAACCCTGAAACGGCCAAAAGCGGACCTGTTTCCATCCAGGACCGGAAAAATTACGCCTTGGAAAAAAGCCGTAATTTTTCCGGTCTTTTT
The DNA here is from genome assembly GCA_002306375.1 of Faecalibacterium sp. UBA1360. Taxonomy (GTDB): domain Bacteria; phylum Bacillota; class Clostridia; order Oscillospirales; family Ruminococcaceae; genus Gemmiger. Next base: position 34,649 of record DBRU01000049.1, on the reverse strand, counting down.
CTATTCTTTTTCCAGTGAAATGCAATGGAAAAGGAGGTACAATAAAATTGCCAAAAAGAACGCCCTGGTTTGAAAGTTTCTGTGCAGAAACCACAAGCCGGGGCGGCAGATTACGAAGGAGGATGCAACAGATGAAAAACAAGAGGATTGCGGCCGCTTTGCTGGCGGGCGTAATGGCGGCCACCCTTCTGGCCGGCTGCGGCGGGGACACCGCCGGGCAGTCCCAGGCTGCGGACGGCACCGGGACATCCACGGGCGACAGCGGGGAGATCAAGGAATTTACCGCGTTCTTTGCCGTGCCGGGCGCCGAGATCAACGACGACAACGAGATCCAGCAGCTGATCGCTGAAAAGACCGGCGCCAAGGTCAAGGAGACCTGGCTGACCGGCCAGACCGCCGCCGAGGCGGTGGGCACCATGATCGCCGGCGGCGAATATCCCGACTTCATCGACGGCAGCGACGGTACCCAGCAGCTGTATGACGCCGGTGCGTTGATCCCCTTGGACGAGTACTTTGACGACTATCCCAACATCAAGAACTACCTGACCGAGACCCAGTGGGAAAAACTGCGCCAGGAAGACGGCCACATCTACTGGATCAACCAGTTCAGCTCCGTCTATGGGCAGGATATGACCACCACCCACAATGACGAAGCGTTCTGGATCCAGACCCGCGTGCTGGAATGGGCCGGTTACCCCGAGATCCGCACCATGGACCAGTACTTTGACCTGATCGAGAGCTATGTGGCCGCCAACCCCACCATGGAGGACGGCACCGAGAACATCCCCTACACCATCCTGTGCGAGGACTGGCGTTACTTCTGCCTGGAGAACGCGCCCCAGTTCCTGGACGGCTACCCCAACGACGGTTCCGTCATCGTTAAGGACGGCACCACCATCGTGGACTACAACACCACCCCCACCGCCAAGGCTTACTTCGGCAAGCTGAACGAAGAGTTCAAGAAGGGCATCGTGGATCCCGAATCCTTCACCCAGACCTATGACGAGTACATCGCCAAGCTGTCCACCGGCCGCGTGCTGGGCATGATCGACCAGTGGTGGAACTTCGCCTACTCCGTCAACGACTCCCTGAAGATGCAGGGCCTGGAAGAGCAGGGCTGCAACTACGTGCCGCTGCCCATCACCATCTCTGAGGATATCCAGAACCAGTGGCATACCAAGGCCCTCAGCGGCGACAACGTGAACGAGGCCAGCGGCCTTGCCATCACCACCAGCTGCAAGGACGTGGAAGGCGCTTTGTCCTTCCTCAACGCCCTGCTGGATCAGGAAGTCCTGAACCTGCGCAACTGGGGCGTGGAAGGCGTTGACTACGAAGTGGACGAGAACGGCCTGTTCTACCGCACCGACGAAATGCGCGCCCAGGTGGCCGATACCGCCTACAAGGCGTCCCACCTTTGCACCTACTCCTACTTCCCCAACTACACCGGCATGAGCATGGACGGCATCAATGCCATGAAGCCGGAAGAACAGCCCCAGGAATTCCTGGACAGCCTGCCTGAGAACGTCGCCACCTGCCTGGAAGCCTACGGCTGCTCCAACTACGTGGATATGCTGGGCAACAACGAGATCCCCGGTATCTGGTACCCGATGTATTCTTACAGCAACAACATGACCACCGCCACCCCCGGCGGCATGGCCTGGACCAAGATGGGCGAACTCAAGCACGAATGGCTGCCCCGCGTCGTCATGGCCGAGGACTTTGACAGTGCCTGGGACGAGTACATGGTCGCTTACTCCGGGTGCAAGCCGGAAGACTTCCTCAGCGAGATGCAGGAAGAACTGGACCGCCGCCTGGCCCTGGCTCAGTAAGACAACCTCCATTTTTCGGCAGGGACGGCCGATAGAAACATAGAGTGCCGGGATACGTCCCGATCCCGGCTGCGGACAAAGAGCGGGCAGTCGGATGATGGATGCGACTGCCCGCTTCTCAGGAAATTTTAAGAAAGGGAGGTACGTATGGCTGCAAACGTCAAAAAAGCCGATAAGACGGTCATCCGGCGGAATTTCTGGAAGGAAGCCGGGCGGCAGAAGGTCCTGCTGTTCTGGGCCGCTGTCTTTGTTATCTACGGCTTTGTGTTTTGCTACCTGCCCCTGGGCGGCTGGGTGATGGCGTTCCAGAACTACAAACCCGTGCTGGGCTTGTTCGGTTCTGAATTCGTGGGCCTTCAGAAATTCCAGCAGCTCTTCTCGGACGATACATTTATCAAGGTCCTGCGCAACACCCTGGCCATGGGTGTCCTGAATCTGGTGACCACCTTTATCATGGCCATCGTGTTCGCCATCCTGCTCAACGAAGTGCGCACGATCTGGTGGAAAAAGTCCATCCAGACCATCTCTTACCTGCCGCACTTCCTGTCCTGGATCATCGTTACCGGTATCCTGCACGACGCCCTGTCCACCACCGGCATCGTCAACGAACTGCTGGTCAAGACCGGGATCCTGGAAACCGAACTCAACTTCTTCGCCTACCCCGAGTACTTCTGGGGCATCGTGGCGTTTGCCAATGTCTGGAAGGAAACCGGCTGGAACGCCATCATCTATATGGCGGCGATCACCTCCATCGATCCCTCGCTGTATGAGGCGGCCGCCATCGACGGCGCCGGGCGCTGGGACAAGATCTGGCACATCACCCTGCCCGGTATCCGCCCCACCATCATGATCCTGCTTCTGATGAACGTGGGCAACGTCCTCAACGCCGGCTTCGAAGTCCAGTACTTGTTGGGCAACGGCCTTGTCCAAAGCGTGTCCCAGACCATTGACATCTATGTGTTGAAATGGGGCATCAGCCAGGGCGACTACGCCATGGGTACCGCGGCCGGTATCTTCAAGAGCGTTGTCAGTATCGTACTGATCCTGCTGGCCAACCAATTCGCCAAACGTACCGGCGAAGAAAGTCTGTTCTGAAAGGAGGCCGGGAAAAATGACCAAAACCAAGGAACCCAAGGTAAAACCCATGCATTACCGGGCATCGCTGCCCAACACCCTGTTTATCGTGTTCAACACCCTGTTCATGGTCCTTTTTGTGGTGCTGACCCTTTACCCGGTACTCAACACCCTGGCGATCTCCTTCAACGACGGTACCGACGCTTTGCGCGGCGGCATTTACCTGATCCCCCGCAAATGGACGCTGAAAAACTACATCACCGTTCTCCAGAAGGACAACCTGATCACCGGCGCCTACATCTCGGTGGCCCGTACCGTGCTGGGTACCCTGACCTCTCTGGCGGCCAACGCCCTGCTGGCCTTCATCGTCAGCCGCAAGCGCTTTTTGTTCCGCCGCCAGCTCTCGCTGTTCTGGGTCATCACCATGTACGTCAACGGCGGTATGATCCCTGTTTTCCTGCTCTACAAAAACCTCGGGCTGACCAACAGCTTCTGGGTCTACATCATCCCCGGTATGGTCAGCGCTTTCAACATGCTGGTGATGCGTACCTACATGGAAGGCATCCCCGACAGCTTGGAAGAATCTGCCCAGCTGGATGGCGCGGGATATATGACCGTCTTTGTCAAGATCATTTCCCCGCTGTGCCTGCCGGTGTACGCCACGGTGGCGTTGTTCTCGGCGGTGGGGCAGTGGAACTCCTGGTTTGACGCCATGCTCTACAACCGCATGAGCGACGAATACACCACGCTGCAATACGAGTTGATGAAGCTGCTGTCCTCGGTCACTTCCCAGGGCGCCAGCGCCGACGCGATGAAGAACGCGGCTTCGGCCGCGGGCGCCGTCACCCCCGAAACGGTCCGGGCGGCGGCCACCATCGTGACCATCCTGCCGATCATCTGCCTGTACCCGTTCCTGCAACGGTACTTCGTGACAGGCCTGACCATCGGCGGCGTGAAGGAGTAACCTTCCTGCTCTTCTTCCTGCGCCAGGGAAAGGGTTTCGCCCCGTCCCCCGTGTGAAACGGGGGACGTCCGATCCCCGGCGCCCCAGGGGAACCTCTGACGGTATACCGGAAACGCGCCCCGCCTGAAAAGGCGGGGCGCGTTTCCCATGTCCGCCCAAGGGCCGGGTCCCGGGCTTTGCCTCCTTTATATATAAAGGAAACGCACGGCGGGGCCGGCCGGACGGGACAAAACAGGTCTGGTTGCTTTTTCCGGCGGGAAGGGATATAGTAAGGGTGGCCCGGGGTGCGGGCCGCCATACAGGGGGGATGGATATGACCACAAACAAGGCTGCCGTGTTTTGGGCCGTCCTGGCCGCGGGCCTGTACGCGCTGAATTCTCCGCTGTCCAAGCTGCTGTTGGAGGACGTGCCGCCCACCATGATGGCGGCGCTGCTCTACCTGGGGGCGGGCGCGGGCCTGGCCCTGGTGCGCCTGGTCCAGCGGGGGCTTCATACCGGGGCGTCGGAACAGCCCCTGACCCGCCGGGACCTGCCCTACACCCTGGGTATGGTGGTGCTGGACATCGCGGCCCCGATCTTTCTGATGGTGGGGCTGACCATGACCACGGCGGCCAACGCATCCCTGCTCAATAACTTTGAGATCGTGGCCACTTCCCTCATCGCGCTGCTGGTGTTCAAAGAACGCATTTCACCCCGGCTTTGGGGGGCCATCGCCCTGGTGACCCTTGCCAGCGCGGTGCTTTCCATTGAGGATGAGACAAGTTTTTCCTTTTCGGCCGGGTCCCTGTTCGTACTGTTGGCCTGTGTGTGCTGGGGGCTGGAAAACAACTGTACCCGTATGCTCTCCGCCAAAGACCCGCTGGAGATCGTGGTCATCAAGGGGTTCGGTTCCGGGGCCGGGTCCCTGGCCATCGCCCTGGCGCGGGGGGAACGCCCCGCCGGGGCATGGTACACGGTGTGCGCCCTGTTGCTGGGGTTTGTGGCCTATGGGTTGAGCATCTTCTTTTACATCTACGCCCAGCGTTACCTGGGCGCGGCCCGGACCAGTACCTATTACGCCCTGTCGCCGTTCATCGGGGCGGGGCTGTCGTTGCTGATCTTCCGCCAGGCCCCCGGCCCGCTGTTCCTGGGGGCGCTGCTGATCATGGGGGCGGGGACATCCCTGGCGGTGCTGGACACGGAAAAAAGCGTTGGGACCACATCCTCCGGCTGAGCCGGGCCCAAAAAGAAAGCCGCGCGCCTTTTTGGCGCGCGGCTTTCTTGCACTAACTAGGAGGGAAACACGAAAGACGTGTGGGGGCAGGCTCAGTCCTCGGTGATCTTGACCACAGCCTTGACGATGTTGCTCTTGTCCGCGATGGAGCGGTCCATGGCGGTCTGCATGTCGCTGAAGGGGAAGATGTTGGTCACGATGCCCTTGAGGTTGACCTTGCCGGAAGCCACGGCGTCGATGGCCATGGGGTAAATGTGGCGATACCGGAAAATGGTCTTGAAGGTCAGTTCCTTGTCCAGGGCGGCGCTGACAGGCAGGGTCATCTCGCCGGTCTTGGAGTAGCCCACCAGCACGATGGTGGCGCCCTTCTTGGCCATGGCGATGGCCTGGCGGGTGGTGATCTCGGTGCCGGCGGTCTCAATGACCAGGTCGCAGCCGGCGCCCTCGGTCAGGGCCATGATCTTCTGCACGGCGTCCTCGTCCTTGCTGTTGATGACGCCGTCGGCGCCCAGTTCCATAGCCTTGTCCAGGCGCTTTTGCATGATGTCCACCACGAACACGCGGGACACGCCCTCGGCCTTCAGGGCCATCATGGACACCAGGCCGATGCAGCCGGCGCCCATGACCACGGCGGTCTGGCCGATGTGAGCGCCGCCCTGGTTGGCCGCGTGGAAACCAACGGCCAAAGGCTCAATCAGGGCGCCTTCCAGGGTGGAGACGTTGTCCGGCAGCTTGAAGCACAGGCCGGCTTCATGGGCCACATATTCCTGGAACACACCGTCCACCGGCGGGGTGGCGAAGAACACCACGTCGGGGCACAGGTTGTACTGGCCCTTGCGGCAGAATTCGCAGTGGCCGCAGGTTTTGCCAGGCTCCAGCGCCACACGGTCGCCCACAGCCAGGTGCTTGACGTTCTTGCCCACTTCCACGACCACGCCGCCGGGCTCGTGGCCCAGAACAAACGGGGGCTTGACGATAAAGTCGCCGATGGCGCCGGTCTCGTAGTAGTGCATATCGCTGCCGCAAATGCCCACGTATTCCAGCTTGACCAGGACTTCGTCATCCTTCGGGGTGGGGATGGGGCGTTCCACATAATCCATCTTGCCGATGTCGGTCATGATCGCAACTTTCATCATACCATCCATTTGTGTTACCTCCGGTTTTGTTGTTTATTAAAGTGTTTAATAATGTGTCTGTATTAAACCACCGCGGGGCGCAAAAGTCAATGGGGAAAACGAAAATTGTCCGGTTTGCCCGGAACTTTGGATGAACGCATAAAACCAGGGGCCGGCTTTTGTGCAAATGCAAAAAAAGAGGCCGGGAGCGCCCTTGTGCCAGGGGGCCATGGGGGTCAGAACCGGGCCAGGAAATCCTCCACCGGCAACAGGGCGGCGCCGATGGCCGAAGCGCCCACCTTGTGGCGGCAGAACTTGAAATAGGATGCGTCCGGCTCAAAGGGGTTGCGGGCGGCCAGCATTTCGCGGAAATGGCCGCCGAATTCTTCCAGGTAACTGCCCACATAACCGCCGGCCACCACGGTGCAGTCAAAGGACATGTGCAGGTTGTTTACCGCCACGGCCAGGTAGCCCAGGTATTCGCCCCAGGCATTGACGCACTGGGGCTGGCCGGATCGTACCCCGTCAAAGAACTGCGCCAGGCTGCCCCCGGTCAGGTCGGACAGCACACCGGCGTTGCAGTAGGCGTCCAGGCAGCCCTGCTTGCCGCAGTAACAGCGCCGGCCGTCAGGGAACAGGGTGTGGTGGCCGAATTCCCCCGCCCGTTGGTGGTTGCCGGTATACAACTGCCCGTCAATGAGGATCGCCCCGCCCACGCTGTTGCTCAGCGAAAGGTAGACAAGGCTTTCCCGGCTGTTGTGGTCGTACACCTCGGCCAGCCCGGCCGCGTTGGCGTCGTTGATGAAATAGCAGGGGTAGGGGATATGGCGGCTGAAATTTTCGGTGGCCACGTTATAGATCCGCAGCACGTGGGAGGAAGTCAGCACGGCGCCTTCACTGTCCAGGATGCCGGGCAGGGAGATGCCTACCCCCAGTATCTTTTGCGGGGGGATGCCTTCCTGCCGCAAAAGGGTGTCCACCTCGTCGCCCAGGGCCCGCAGGTAGTCGGACGTCATGGCAAAGGGCAGCTTGCGGCGTTCGTGGCGCACCAGGCGGCCGGCCAAGTCGATAAGGACGATGCCCAGGTGGGTGCGGGTGATCTCCACCCCCACGGCCAGCCGGGCGTCATACACTGGCGCGAATGCCTTGGCCTTGCGCCCGCCGGTGGAGTCGAACACACCGGCCTCGGTCACAAGGCCCAGGGCGATGAGTTCCCGCACGTTCTGCAAGACGGTGGGCCCGCTGTGCCCCAGCCGGGCGGCCAGGGATGGCTGGGAGATGCGCCCGCAAGACAGAATGGCCCGCAATGTGTCGATGCGGTTGTTTTTTTTCACGTCCCGGTTGTTGCTGCTCTTTGTCGTCATGGGCGGCCCCTCATCGTAAAAAAGTTTTGCAAAGTCTTTTTTTAACTATTATAGCGAAGCCCGGGCCGCCGCGCAAGGGGCGGCGCGAAAGTACGGCGCTCAGGCCAGGCCCTGGTAGGCAAACCAATCGAAGTCGGCCGTCTGGTCCGACGGCATGCCGTTGGAGGAGGCGTACAGCCCCACGGTGCAGCCGGTAAACCCGCCGGCGGACTCGGTACTCAAAAATCCCACATCCACATCATCGCCCACCGGCTGCCAGCCCTCCGGGGTCTGGTGGCAGAACCGGGCGCGCAGGTCCCGCACCACCAGGCGCAGTTCGGTGCGGGGCCCGGGGGCGGGCACACGGGCCAGGACACGGTCCACGCCATGTTCGCAGGCGGTCAGGCGCAGCAGGGGCTGGCCGCCTTCAAGGCATTTTTCCAGGCGCAGGTGGTTTGCGTTGTCCTGCACCAGGGCCAGGCCGGCACAGTCGTGATCCGTGCCGGGCACAAAGGCCAGGGACAGGGCGGCCTGGAATCGATGGTGGCGCTGGCGCAGGGCCAGGTAGGCGGGGGCGGCCAGCTCCTTGAGGGTGGCGGGCAGCAGGCGCACGGTCAGGCGGCCGGTGTCGGCGTGGGGGACAAAGGTGCCCGCGGCAGGGGCGCGCAAGGTCAGGAACTCCATGGGCAGGCCGGGCCCGGGGAAGGTATACACCGGCGGGGCCAGGGGGGCTTCCCCGGCGGGGAAGGGGAGTTCCAGGCTTTCTTCCAGGCGGCCCACACCCGGGTTCACCACCGGCCAGCCGTTTTCCCAGCGGACCTTGGCCAAAAAGGTCTCCCGGCCCAGGGTGGTGTGGCCCTGGCAGGGGCGGCAGGCCAGCAGCACCATGTACCAGCTGCCGTCCTCGGCCTGTACCAGGTCGCCGTGGCCGGCGCAGGTCACGGGGTAGTCCCGCCCCAGGTGCCGGTGGGTCAGGATGGGGTTGTCCGGGTTGCCGGTGTAGGGCCCGAACACCGCATCGGCCCGGGCGATGCTGACACAGTGGTTGGGGCCGGTGCCGCCCTCGGCGTTCATCAGGTAATAGCGGCCCTCCCGTTTATACAGGTGGGGGCCTTCGGGCCAGATCACCCCGTTCATGGCCCCTTTCCACAGGCGATGGCTCTCACCGGTCAGGCGCATGGACGCCAGGTCCAGTTCCTGGGCCCAGATCTCCCAGTCGCCATTGTAGCGGACCCCGGCGGGATTGGGACGGGTCCCCACATAGTAGCACCGCCCGTCATCGTCAAAAAACAGGCTGGGGTCAATGCCGGGGGCATCCTCCCCCAGCCAGAAGGGGTCGGACCAGGGCCCGGCGGGGTCGCTGGCGGTGAGGACAAAGCTGCCCGCGCCGGAAGCATAGGTGGTCACCAGGTAGAACGTGCCTTCATGGTAACGGATGGTGGGGGCGAAGATCCCCTGGGAGTGGCGGCACCCGTCCAGGCAGAGCTGTCCCGGACGGTCCAGGGCGTTGCCGATCTGTTCCCAGTGGACCAGGTCGGTGCTGTGGAACACAGGCAGCCCGGGGAAGTAGGCAAAGGTGGAAGTGACCAGGTAAAAGTCCCGCCCCACTGCGCAGATGGACGGGTCGGGGTAAAATCCGCTCAGGATCGGGTTGTGCGCAGTCGTCATACAAAACCTCCTGCCCGGGACGGCCGGGCGTGTGCAGATCAATGGGTGGGGTCAAACCGGTCCCAGCAATCCCCGGCCAGGCCTTCCAGGATGCTGGCGCAGGCCCAGGGCATCAGGGCGAACCAGGTGCTGGCCGGGCTTCCGTCGCCGTAGCGCTGGACCAGGAGCCCCTGGCTGTGGCAGAAACGCTCGGACATCCAGCCCTTGCGGCCGTAATCGAATTCCCGGTCAAAGGTGTTGTGGTTCTGGCGGCTCCAGTCAAAGGTGTCCTTTACGCGGGCGGCCAGGTAGGGGTCGGGGCGGTGGTCCAGCAGGTAGAGCATTTCATCCAGGATGGTGCTGGACATGGGATGGATGTGGGGGTTGGCCACCGAGGTCACGCTGCCCCCGCAGCAGGACCAGCCCAGGCGGCCCAGGGGCGGGGTCTGGATGGGGGTGTTGTAGCAGAATTTGAAGGAGAACTCGTACCCCAAGGCATCCCGCAGGTGGTCCAGGTAAATGTCCTCCCCGGTAAGCTCGTGAAGGAGCCGCGCCGCCCGGATGTAAGCCAGGATACCCTCGTCGTCGATGGCCTTGTCGGTGTCCAGCGGGCCGCCATAGCACTCGGCCCGGGCCACGAAAGCCTTATAATAATGGGCCTCGCTGCGTGCCATGCCCGCCAGGCCGGACCGGTCGTCGGTTTGCAGGGCGTACAGCGCCGCGGCGGCCAGGCACCAGGCGCTGCCCAGGGCGTCGTACTCCAGGCCCGCGCCGGTCTCCTCGGACAAGATAAAGGGGTATTCGCCGTCGGTGTTTTTGGCGGCGTCCAGACGCTCCAGCACGGACCCGGCCAGGGCTGTCCAGTCCGGGTGGCCCGTGCCGGCAAAGCGTTGTTCATAGTCGGCGGCTTTCAGCAGGTAATACAGGCTTTGCCCGTTCAGGTACCCCGTGTGCCCGCCGGTGTGCATGCCGTCAAACCACCAGCCCTGGTTGGTCCAGCCTTCGGGGCCCCAGCTCTCATACAACAAGCCGGTGCGGGGGTTGCGGGCGTGGCGGGCGATGTGTTCGATGGCTTCCAGCGCCTGGGCCCGCATGGCCGGGTCCCCCAGGCGGTGGGCCGCCATCAGCATGGGCACCGCCACCGACAGCCCATTGGTCCAGCTGATGGAAAAGATCCGGTTATGGTCCAGCGTGCCGTCCGGGTTTTCCCGCACGATGCCGCAATAACTGCTTTCCCCGGGCAGCCAGTCGTCTTTGGCCACCGCCCCGGCGATATCCGCCACCGCCCGGCGGGCCGGCGCGCCGTCCCGGGGCGGCACGTGCCAGCGGGCATAGGCCGCCTCCACGGCCTGGTAGATCACCCGGGGATCCGTGGCGGGCAAGTCATATACCGCCACCGGGTAGGAAAATCGTTCCCCCGGGGCCAGGGCAAGGCAGTTGTCCCCCAGGGGGGCGCGATCCAGTACCTGGTGGGATTGCACGAACAGCCAGGGGGCGTTCTCATAGCCCAGGGTGTGGCCCAGGGTGCCCTCTTCCAGGGAGCAGGCGAACCCTGCGAACTGGCACAGCCGCCCGGCCACGCCGGGGGCCCACATCTGTTTGCGGCCTTCCTGTTCCACCAGGTGGGGCCCGGCGCTCAGCCCGTACAGCCGCCCGCCGTCCAGGGCAAAGGCCGCCGGATGGGTCAGGCGGTCGCCCCGCACCATCCACCACGGCGAGGCCGGGCGTTGGGCGGGGCCGGGGCGCAGGCGGGGGAACTGGTTGTCCACCCGCAAGGGGGCCTCGCCCCGGTTGCGCCCATACAGGAACCCGGGCAAAAAGAAGCGGGGCGCCTGTTTGGGGAAGGCCAGTTCCAGCAGGACCACCCCGCGCCAGGGGGCGCCGGCCGGGTTCTCCAGGTCCACCCGGTACAGGGCCGGGTCCTCCAGGGTGCCGGCGCCGCCCAGGGGCACGATGTCCGCCCGCAACCCGGCGTCGGCCAGGGGCAAGTAGGCATCGGAACCAATACCCCGGGCGCGCATACGCAGTTGTGTCATGGTCATGCCTCCCCGCCAGGCGCCCAGACGCGGTACCGCCCGCTCAAAGCCAGCAGGGCGAACAGGTACAGGCAGTTGTCATAGTAACGCCGCGGCCCGGTGCGCAGGGGCGTGGCCCAGAAGCGGCGCACCCATTCGTCGGACAGGGCGTCGTCGGCGGCCAGGGACCCCTGGGCCAGGGTGGCCAGCAGCCCCACAGGGTGCAAGGCGCTGCCCTCCACCCGGGTGCCGTCGATCAGGTAGATCCCGTTGGTGTGGCCGCCTTCTTCCTTCTCAAAAAAGCGCTGGATACGCCCGGCGGTGTCCCGGGCCCAGCCGTCCTCGTCCCCGAACCAGCAGGCATCCAGGGCCAGGTTGGCCAGGGTGCGGTAGGCGTCGCTGTAAAACCAGTCATGGCGATCGGGATGGTTGCCCCGATGGGGGCGGCCGTCGTATTCGGCATACTCGGCGCAAAGGCCGGTGACCGGGTGGCAGGCGGCCCGCAGGTAGGCCCGGCTGGCGGCGGCGGCTTCGCGCCAGAAGGGGCGGTCGGCCTCGTCTGCCCAGAGGGCGAACAGGTCATAAAAATGGGGCAGGTGGTAAGACGGGTCGGTAAAATCACAGTTGGGCACGAATTTGATCAGGTGGTTGTCCGGGTCCCACATGGGTTGCCCGCTGCCGGGCGCTTCGCCTTTGTGTACGCAGGCATGCAGGATGCGCCGCGCCCAACCGGCATAGTCCAGAACGCCTTCGCCGCAACCCCAGCGGTGGGCGGCAAAAAACAGCGCCATGGCAAAAAATTCTTCCCCGTCGGGGGCGGGGCCGTAGGCGTTCTTGGCGCCGTCCGGTTGGCAGGACCAGGCAAAGTACCCGGCGTTTTCCCCTTCTGCCATATACATGTTGGCCACAGTCCACCGCCACAGCCGGTCGAATTCCTCTTTGCGGCCCAATTGTACGCAGAACATCATCCCGTAGGACATGCCCTCGGTGCGCACGTCGTGGTTGCCGGTGTCCTCGATGCGGCCCATGTCGGGGTCAACGGGGTGGTAGATGCGCACATCCTCCGGCCCGTAGAACATCTGGGCAAAGGCATCTTCCAATTTGTGGTCCACCTCTTGCCGGGTATATCCCAGCGCCCCGAAACGGTCGGGGTATACGCCGGTACGAACAGCACTCTGCATGGTTGCAGCCTCCCTTTTCAGTGGAGTGCCCCGCGCCGCCATCAAAATATTTGAGATGCCGGTAAAGCACTCCTTCGTCATGTCGCGACACACTATAACAGTTTTTTTTGACAAAAACAAGCGCGTCCGTCCCCGAAAACAGGCGTTTTGCCGCCGTTTTGCCGCCTGGCGAGGAGGTTGCGGGGCAGAAAATAGCAATAAATGATAAATTTCCGTAACGAATTAGTGCGTTTTTGCATTTTTATGAACAGGAAGGCGGGTTAACAATTACGCAACATTTTGCGCCTGAAAAATGTGTGAATATCGGCAAACAAGAGCAAAAACGAAATGATTCAGAAACAATAGTGCAAAATTGGAAACAAATTATGCCAAAGCGGGATTTGCAAAATTGGAGGATTTGGACGCAAGAGAAGATGAAAAGAAATTGCTTTGTTGAAAATAACCAAAAAGATTCCCACACGCGGAAAGAAAACAGCAAAATTCGAGAACACAAATAGCAAGAAATGAGGAGCGATGAATCAAAAAACGAACTATGATGAAAATACAACAAAACGCCCCGCCAAAAATGACCGGGCACGAAAGGGTGTGACGGCGGTGGACGAACGGATCGCACCGCGGGACCCGCAGGAAAAGCGGGCCGGATTTTATGTTTTGCTGGACAAGCCGGTGGGCGGTGTCCCCAACAACGACGGCGTGGGCCGCCACCCGATCTTCCTCAACGATGACCGCCTTGTCACCTTCGCCAAAATGGTGGGCGGCATCGACGACGAGTCTATCCTGGACATGCTGCGCAGCGCCAAAGGGTTCCGCCGGCTGGTACACAGCATCGGCGTGAGCATCACCGGCGACCTGCCGGACAAAGTGGTCCGGTTCTCCCTGGGGTTCTTAGGGGAGCGGGGCAGCGCCGGCAGCCGCCACGGCCTGGACATTGTGACCAACGGCGTGGAGAACATGCTGGATGTATCGGCGCTGGAATGGGCCGATACCGACACCATCCCCGGGGAGTTCCTGTTTGAACTGGTCAAACCCACCGATATCGCCACGGTGACGGTGAAACTTTACCTCAACGACGGCTACGAGGTCCCTGAGGTGGACCCCGACCCCCCCGTCGCCTTCGATACGCCGGAATACCGGGCCATGATCGCCCGGTCCTGCCTGAGTACCGGCAACAACGCCCGTGTCAAGCGGGTCCTGGCCGACCTGCGGGCGGGCAAACCGGTGACCCTGGCCTTCCTGGGCGGTTCCATCACCCAGGGCGCCGGCGCGGTGCCCGGGCAGCAGCAGTGCTACGCCCGCCGCACCTTTGAGGCCATCCGTGACAAATACGCCGCCGACCCCCAAAAGGTCCGCTACATCAAGGCGGGCGTGGGGGGCACGCCCTCCCAGCTGGCGCTGCACCGCTATGACCGGGACATCACCCGGGACGGCACGGTGCGCCCCGACCTGGTGGTGGTGGAGTTCGCGGTGAACGACCTGGCCGACGAGACCAACGGCCTTTGCTACGAAAGCCTGGTCCACCGCATCTGGAACGAGCCCGGCGAGCCCGCCGTGATCCTGCTGTTTTCGGTCTTTGCCAATGACTGGAACCTGAAAGAGCGGCTGGCGCCCATCGGTTGGCGCCACGAACTGCCCATGGTGGATCTGCTGGAAGCCGTCAGCCCCCAGTTCCGCAGCGGGGTGGGGGAGCGCTCGGTGATCACCCGCCGGCAGTATTTCTACGATGTGTTCCATCCCTCCAACAACGGCCACCGCATCATGCGGGACTGCCTGATGTATCTGCTGGAGCGGCTGGATGAACAGCAGCCCATGGAACCCACCAAACCGGCGCCCGCCTATTACGGTTTTGATTTTGCGCCCCTGCGTGAATTTGACCGCAGCAACCTGCCCGCCGACGTGCGGGTGGATCCCGGCAGCTTCAGCGCCACCGACGACGACCTGCAATCGGTGCCGCTGGACGACGAAGAGCGCAACACCCCCCAGTTCCCGTACAACTGGAAAAAGGCGGCGGGCGACGAGCCTTTTGTGATGGAACTGACTTGCAGCGCCTTGCAGCTGCTGTTCAAGGATTCGGGCCTGCCGGAGTTCGGCGCCGCCGAAGTCACGGTGGACGGGCGGACGGTGGGGCGCTACGATCCCAGGCAGGCTGGTTGGACCCACTGCCACGCGACCATTCTTTTCAAGGACCAATCGGCGGCTTTGCACCGCGTGGAGATCCGCATGGACCCGAACGAAAAGGACAAAACCTTTACCATCCTGGGCTTCGGGGTCGTGCGCTGAGCGCGGAAAGGCGCGCCCTAAATGAAGGAGGAACGGCTTATGCAGACGAACAACAACAAGATCGAGCAGTACCGGCAGCGGGCCCGTGAACTGGTTGCCCAGATGACGCTGAAGGAAAAGGTCGGCCAGATGCTGAGCTGGGCGCCCGCCATCCCGCGCCTGGGCATCCCCGCCTACAACTGGTGGAACGAAGGCATCCACGGTGTGGGCCGCGCGGGTACCGCGACGGTGTTCCCGCAGGCCATCGGCATGGCGGCGTCCTTTGACGAGGAGCTGCTGGGCAAGGTGGGCGAAGCGGTCGGCGTGGAAGCCCGCGGCAAGTACAACATGTGCCGCAGCTACGAGGACCGTGATATTTTCAAAGGCCTGACCATCTGGGCCCCCAACATCAACATTTTCCGCGATCCCCGCTGGGGCCGCGGCCACGAGACGTACGGCGAGGACCCCTACCTGACTTCCCGTCTGGGCGTGCGCTTTGTGGAAGGCATGCAGGGCGACGACCCGGATTACCTGCGCGCCGCCGCTTGCGCCAAGCACTTCGCGGTACATTCCGGCCCCGAGGATCAGCGCCACTTCTTCAACGCGGTGGTCTCCAAGCAGGACCTGTGGGAGACGTACCTGCCCGCTTTCCGCGCGCTGGTCAAGGAAGCCGGCGTCGAGGCGGTCATGGGCGCCTACAACCGCACCAACGGCGAGCCCTGCTGCGGCAGCAAGACCCTGCTGGTGGATATCCTGCGGGGCAAGTGGAACTTCCAGGGCCACGTCACCTCCGACTGCTGGGCCATCAAGGACTTCCATGAAGGCCACATGGTCACCGAGGGCCCCGTGGACTCGGTGGCGCTGGCCGTCAACAATGGCTGCGACCTGAACTGCGGCAACCTGTACGCCTATCTGGAACAGGCCGTGGCCGAGGGCAAGGTGAAGGAAGAGACCCTGGACGAAAGCCTGGTCCGCCTGTTCACCACCCGTATGCGCCTGGGCATGTTCGATCCCGAGGACAAGGTCCCCTACAACAAGATCGGCTACGACGTGGTGGACAGCCGTGAGATGCGGGAACTGAACCGGGAAGTGGCCGAAAAGATCCTGGTCCTGCTGAAGAACGAAAACAACACCCTGCCCCTGGACAAGAGCAAGCTGCGCCGTGTTGCCGTGGTTGGCCCCAACGCCGACAACCGCAAGGCGCTGGTGGGCAACTACGAGGGCACCGCCTCCCGCTACTTCACCGTGCTGGACGGCATCCAGGAATACCTGGGCGACGATGTGCAGGTCCGTTATTCCGCGGGTTGCCATCTGTATGCCGACAACATCCACGGCCTGGCCGTCTCCAATGAGCTGCTCAGCGAAGTGCGTGGCGTTTGCGCCGAAAGCGACGTGGTCATCTGCTGCCTGGGCCTGGACGCCGGCCTGGAAGGCGAGGAAGGCGACCAGGGCAACCAGTTTGCCAGCGGTGACAAGCCCACCCTCAAACTGCCCGGCCACCAGGAGTCCGTACTCAAAGCCTGCATCGAAAGCGGCAAGCCCGTTGTGGTGGTCGTTCTCAGCGGCAGCGCGCTGGCGCTGGGCACCGCGGATGAAGGCGCCGCCGCCGTTATGCAGGCCTGGTATCCCGGCGCACAGGGCGGCCGTGCCGTGGCCCGCGCCCTGTTCGGCGAGGTGAACCCCCAGGGCAAGCTGCCCGTCACCTTCTATCGTTCGGACGACGACCTGCCTGAATTTACCGATTATGCGATGAAGGGCCGTACTTACCGTTACATGGAGACCGAAGCCCTGTACCCCTTCGGTTATGGCCTGTCCTATACCCACTTCACCTTCAAGGATGCCCAGGTCAGCGCCCAGCAGGCCGGGGCTGACGGCGTGGACGTGAGCGTGAGCGTCGTCAATGACGGTGACCGCGCCGGCCGCGAGACCGTGCAGGTCTACGTCAAGGCCGAGCGCCCCGGTACCCCCAACGCCCAGCTCAAGGCCCTGGGCAAGGTGGATCTGGCCCCCGGCGAGGAAAAGCGTGTGACGCTGCACCTGCCGCTGTGCGCGCTGGCCCTTTGCGATGAAGAGGGCGTTTCCCAAGTCCTTCCGGGCGACTACACCCTTTGGGTGGGTGGCAGCCAGCCCGATTCCCGCAGCATCCAGCTGACCGGTCAGGCGCCGCTTCGCCTTGCGCTGCACCAGACCGAAAAGGTGGTGATCGACGACTGACCGCGTTTTCCGCCGGATTGTCCATCCGTCGGATGCGAATCCGTCAGAGTTGTATGTCAGGCTGCCGGTGACGCCGTGGGGTGGCGAGGGCGAAAAGCCGTTCCCACGGCAGCCGGCCGGCCTTGAGATACCACAACAGGAAGGAGAGAGCCATGTCTAAAAAAGCAAACGCGGCCGCCGCGGCGGCCCAACCCCCCAAGCAGAACGTCTCTAAGCACATCCAGAAATACTGGCAGTTCTATGCCATGATGCTCATCCCGGTGGTGTACTACATCATCTTCCGGTATGTGCCCATGGCGGGCAACATCATCGCCTTCCGCCGCTACCACGCCGGCAGCAGCATCTTTGGCGACGAGTGGAGCGGGCTGAAGTACTTCAACCAGTTCGTCATGGACCAGAACTTCTGGCGTGCGTTCCGCAACACCCTTTTGCTGAACTTCAAGTACCTGCTCATCAGCTTCCCGCTGACCCTGATCTTCGCCCTGCTCCTCAACGAAGTGAAGAACGTGGCCTTCAAGAAGATCGTGCAGACCATCTCCTATCTGCCCCACTTCATCTCCATGGTCATCGTGGCCGGCATGGTGCGCGAAGTTTTGTCCACCAGCGGCCCCATCAACAACTTCATCAAGTCCATGGGCGGCGAGGCCATCACCTTCATCTCCCTGCCTGAATGGTTCACCACCATCTTCGTCACCAGTGGCGTTTGGCAGGGCATCGGCTGGGGCACCATCCTGTACCTGGCCGCTATGTCCGGCATCAACCCGGAACTGTACGAGGCCGCCGCTTTGGACGGCGCCAGCAAGTTCCAGCAGTGCCTGCACGTGACCATCCCGGCGATCCTGCCCACTGTGTCCACCCTTCTGGTACTCAACGTCGGTAGCCTGTGCGGTTCCGCCGCCTTCGAAAAGGTCTTCCTGCTCTACAACCCCACCACCTACGAGACCGCCGACATCATCGCCACGTACGTGTACCGCATGGGTCTTCAGTCCGGTAACTACAGCTACGCCACCGCCGTCGGCCTGTTCCAGGGCATCATCAACCTGGTTCTTCTGACCGTGGCCAACCGTGCGTCCCGCTCTTTGACCGGCAGCGCGCTGTGGTAAGAAAAGGAGGTAATGGACAATGGCAAAAACAGCAGTGGCCGACCAGCCTATGAAAATCCGTGAATCCAAGAGCTACCAGGTCTTTAAGATCTGCAACACCATCCTGATGGTCATCATCTGCGTGGCGATGCTGTATCCCTTCGTTTACCTGGTCGCTCAGTCCTTCTCCTCCACCGACGCCATCGTCGCGGGCAAGGTCAGCCTGATCCCGGTGGAATTCAATGTGGATACCTACAAGTACGTCATCACCGACGGCAAATTCATCCCCTACTACGGCAACACCATCATCTACTCCATCCTGGGTACCGTCAGCGCGTTGTTCTTCTCCTCGCTGCTGGCTTACCCCCTGTCCAAGCCCGAGGTCTGGGGCGGCGGCGCCATCAACAAGTTCATCATCTTCACCATGTACTTTGGCGGCGGCATGATCCCCAACTACATCCTCATGACCAGCCTGGGCCTGCGTGATACCGTGGCGGCCTTCATCCTGCCCGGCATGATCTCCACCTACTACGTCATCCTCATGCGCTCCTTCTTTGCCACGGTCCCCCGTGAACTGGAGGAAGCGGGCGAGATCGACGGCCTGAGCAAGTGGGGCGCTTTCTGGCGGGTGGCCATCCCCCTGTCCAAGCCCATCCTGGCCACCATGGCCCTGTTCTACATCGTGCAGTACTGGAACAACTGGTTTGACGCGTTCCTGTATCTGGACACCACCACCAAGTGGCCCGTTGCGTACTACCTGCGCCAGCTTATCAGCAGCGCCAGCGGCACCAACGCGGATGCCGGCGAAGCCATGCAGATCGCTTCCAACATCAAGTCCTGCGCCATGGTGCTGACCGCCGCGCCCATCATCTGCATTTACCCCTTCATCCAGAAATATTTCGTCCAGGGCATGATGCTGGGCGGCGTCAAGGGGTAATCTGCACACTACTTGTCTGAATGCCGCCTTTGGCGGTTGAAAGAGTCCGCATACCGGCGCGCGAGGGCACGCCGGGCAACCCAAAGAAATGGAGGTTTACAACATGAAAAAACTGACATCCCTGCTGCTTGCCACCGGCATGGTACTGTCGATGGCGGCCTGCGGCCAGAGCGGAAGCAGCTCTGCCGCGACCAGCACCGACAGCGGTGCCACGGCCGAGGCCGCGGTGTCCGACGAGGATCTGGACTACGAGTACGGCGAACACTTCTACTCTGAAGAGCCGGTCACCTACACCATGTTCTTCAACGACAACCCCGCCTACCCCATGACCGAAGCCTGGCAGACCGAGGGCATCTTCAAGGCCATCGAGGAAGCCACCAACGTCCATCTGGAGCTGACCATCGTTGACAACTCCAACTACACCGACAAGGTCTCCCTGGCCGTTTCCTCCGGCGAGGCGCCCTACATCATCCCCAAGATCTACACCGAGACCGCTTACGTTTCCGGCGGCGGCATCGTGCCTGTCTCCGACTACGTGCAGTACATGCCCAACTTCTCCCAGTTCGTGGAAGATTACAGCATGCAGCCTGAACTGGAGACCATCACCCAGTCCGACGGCAAGTACTATCGTCTGCCCGGCATGAAGGAGACCTGCCTGCAGGACTACACCTTCCTGGTGCGCAAGGACATCTTTGACGCCGCCGGTTACGATGTGACCGAGCTGGAAAAGGATTGGACCTGGGAAGAGTTCGCCGAAGTCCTCAAGGGCGTCAAGGCCTACATGGTCGAGCAGGGCATGTGCACTGAGAACGACTACATTTGGTCCGACATGTGGTGCGGCCAGACCTCCGGCTACGGCCAGGGCGGCAACCTGCTGAAACTGCTGGGCACCTCCTACGGCATCAACACCGGCTGGGCCATCACCACCAACTACGGCCTCGTGTTTGACTGGGACAACGACCAGTTCGTCTCCGGCTCCATCAGCGAAGAATTCAAGACCGCTTACAAGGTCATCCAGGATCTGGTCCGCAGCAAGATCCTTGACCCCGAGACCTGGACCCAGGACGACGACACCGCTCTGAACAAGTTCTACCGTGGCGAGACCGCCCTCATGTCCACCAACCGTGCCCAGTACACCACCCAGGAAGAGAAGATCACCGCTCAGCTGGGCGAAGGCAACTTCGAACTGTATCGTGCCATCGTTCCCGTTGGCAACAACAACTATCAGTCTGAGAACCAGCGTCTGGAATGTGGCGTCTGCATCTCCTCCAACGCTCTGGAGACCCTGGGCGAAGAAGAGTTCATCAAGATGATGCGCTTTGTTGACTGGCTGTGGTACTCTGAAGAAGGCCTGACCCTGACCAAGTGGGGCATCGAGGGCGAGACCTACACCGTCACCGACGGCGTTTACAGCCTGACCCCCGAATACTACTGCGCCGGCCTGTCCATCGCCAAGACTTCCGATGACCAGATCGACATGCGTGAAGAGCTGGGCTACGCCTGCGGCAACTTCATGTACGGCGGCTCTCTGGAACTGCTGACCTCCAACTTCCCCGCCGACCTGCAGGACTTCTACAACCGCATGGCCGAGTACCGCGAGCTGCGCCCGCTGGATCCCACCGTCGCCTTTGACGAGGACCAGCTGGAAATGCTCAACCTGTGGGGCACCCCGCTCACCGACACCATCAACACCTGGACCAATAAGTTCGCTATGAACCAGGCTGATGTGGAAGCCGACTGGGATACCTACGTCGCTGAAGTCCAGGCCCAGAACCTGCAGAACATCATCGACATGTACAACGACACCTATCAGGCCAGCAAGAGCGCCTGATTCCCAACAGCAGTATCAATCCAGCACCGGTAGGCTCCGCCTCCGGCAAAGCTGATCGAGATGGCTTACCGGAGGCAGACCACCGCCACGGCGGGGGTCTGCCTCCGCTTGCCTTCCGGGTATTTTTAAGCAGAAAGGCACACCATGCAGCGTGAAGACTTCAGCCTGGACTGGCTGTTTGCCGCCGCGGACGCCGGCAGCACGGCCCCGCCGCCCGCTTCGGCGTTTGAACCCGTGGACCTGCCCCATGACGCCCAGATCCGCCATGCCGGCGATCTGTACCGGGACGGCGCCTTGTACTACCGCAAATATTTTTCCTGCCCGCCCCAGGCCGGCCAGCGCGTGGCGCTGTGGTTCGGCGGCGCGTACATGGACACCACGGTGTACGTCAACGGCGCCCAGGCCGGGCAGTGGAAAAACGGCTATACCTCTTTTTGGATGGACATCACCGGCCACCTGCGCAATGGGCAGAACGAGGTCCTGGTCCGCTGTGAACTGCGGCACCCCAACTCCCGCTGGTATTCCGGCGCGGGGCTGTTCCGGGGCGTGGAACTTTGGCGTATGCCCGCCGTCCACCTGATGCCCGACGGCCTGTATGTGGCCGCCCGGGAAGGGGAGAACGGGGATTGGCGGGTACGCGTCTCGGCCGAGATCGGCCGCTGCGGTGCGGAAACGGCCGTTGGCACATTGGAACTGCGCCTGCTGGGGCCGGACGGGGGAACATTGGACTGCCGCACCCTGGAACCAGGGACCTGGCAGCCCTGCGAAGCCTGGCGTACCGGCGCCGAAACGGCAGTCAGCCATGTCCAAACTGAATTTTTGCTGCGGGCCCCCGCGTTGTGGGACCTGGATGCCCCCAACTTGTATGGCGTCGAGGCCATCCTGCACGGGGAAGGGGAGGACCGGTTGTATACCCGGTTCGGGTGCCGTACCGTGGAACTTTCCCCTGACGGCGGGTTGTGCCTCAACCACCGGCATATCTACCTGCGGGGCGTGTGCATGCACCATGACCTGGGATGTCTGGGCTCCGCTTTTGAACGGGATGCCGCCGCCCGGCAGCTGCGCCTTTTGCGTGAGATGGGGGCCAATTCCATCCGCACCGGCCACACCGTCCCCGCCCCTGAACTGATGGACCTGGCGGACGAGATGGGCTTCCTGATCAATTCGGATGCCCTCGACTGCTGGCGCAGCGCCAAGAACCCCTACGACTATGCCCGCTTCTTTGACGAATGGCAGGCCCGGGACGTGGCCTCCTGGATCCGTCGGGACCGCAACCATCCCAGCCTTTTGTTCTGGAGCGTCGGCAACGAGATCTATGATACCCACGCGGGCCCCGAAGGGGCCGGCACTTTGCGGATGCTGTTGGCCGAAGTGGCGGAGCATGACCCCGCCCGCAACGGCATCCCTACCTTTGGGTCCAATTACATGCCCTGGCCCAACACCCAGGCTTGCGCCGACATCATCCGGGTGGTGGGCTACAATTACGGCGAACGCATGTACGCCGAACACCATGCCGCCCATCCTGGGTGGGTCCTCTATGGCAGCGAGACCGCTTCGGTGGTCCAAAGCCGGGGCGTGTATCATTTCCCCCTTTCCCAATCCCTTTTGTCGGACGATGACCTGCAATGTTCCAGCCTGGGCAACAGCCGTACCAGCTGGGGCGCCGAGAGCCTGGACATCTGCCTGGCCACCGAGAGGGCGTACCCCTATACCCTGGGCCAGTACCTGTGGACGGGGTTCGACTACATTGGCGAACCCACCCCCTACCACACCCGCAACAGCTATTTCGGCATGATCGATACGGCGGGGTTTGCCAAAGACGCTTTTTATGTCTGCCAGGCCGCCTGGCTGGACCCGGCCACCCATCCCATGGTCCACCTGTTCCCTTACTGGGACTTCAACCCCGGGCAAGCCATCGACCTGTGTGCCTGCACAAACGCCCACAGCGTGGAATTGTTTGTGAACGGCCAGAGCCTGGGCCGCAAAGCCATCGATCCCGATAAGGGGCGTACCGCCGCCTGGCAGGTGGCCTACGCCCCCGGGGCGGTACGGGCCGTGGCCTATGACGCCGCCGGCGAACCGGTGGCCGAGGATGAGCGCCGCTCTTTCGGGGACAGCGTTATGATCCGCCTGCGGGCCGACCGCACCGAGATCTCGGGTGACGGGCGGCAGCTGGCCTTTATCAGCATCACCACGGTGGATGCCGCCGGCAACCCGGTGGAAAACGCCAACGACCGCGTGACCGTTCGGGTCAACGGGGCGGGGGTGCTGGTGGGGCTGGACAACGGCGACAGCGCCGACCCTGAGGAATACCAGACCGACAGCCGCCGCCTGTTCTCAGGCAAGCTGCTCGCCGTTGTGGCCGGCTGCGGCCGCACCGGGGAGATGACGGTGGAGGCCAGCGCGCCTGGGCTGCGCGCGGCCACGCTGGTGTTGCGGGCCACTCCGTTTTCGGGCGAGCCCCGCCGGCGCCTGCCCCCCATGCCCGCGCCCGCCGACCCGGTACGGGTCCCGGTGCGCAAACTGGTGCTGGAAACCGACCGCACCCGGCTGGATGCCGGGCACCCCACCGCCCTGGTGCGGGCCCACCGCCTTCCGGCCCGGGCCGATGCGGAGCCCATCCAATGGAAGCTCACCGACGACCGGGGCAACCCGGTGGCCAACGCCCGCATGCACCCCGACGGGGACAGCCTGACGGTGGAGGCCCTGGGCGACGGCCCCGTGCGGGTACGGGCCATGGTCAGCAACGGCCGTGGCGCCCCGCAGCTGATTTCCCGCCTGGAACTGGACGTACAGGGCCTGGGCCAGCTGCACAAAGACCCGTATGAGTTCGTGTACGCCGGCCGGTACGACGCTTCGTTCGGTGATATCGGCAATGGCAACGAACGGGGCGTCTCCACCTCCCGTACCGGGCGCAGCTGGATCCTGTTCCGGGACATTGATTTCGGCCCCGACGGCGCCGACGAGGTGGAACTGCCCATTTTCAGCCTGGACGGCGAGCCCACCCCCATCCGCTTCTGGGACGGGGAACCCGACGCCCCCGGCAGCACCATGATCGGGGAACGCATTTACCACAAACCCAAAAAATGGAACGTTTACCAGCCCGAGACCTTCCGCCTGGACAAACGCCTTTGCGGCATCGGCTGCTTCGCGGTGGAGCTGGGCGTCAAGGTCCACATCAAGGGCTTCTGTTTCCGCCGCCGTTCCCGTGCCTGGGACCGGCTGTACGCCGGGTACTGCGACGGCATCAACGGCGACAGCTTTGACCGGCAGGGCGCGCGGGTGCTGGGCATCGGCAACAACGTGTCGCTGGTGTTCGAGCGCATGGACTTTGGCACGGCGGGCTGTACGGGGCTGACCCTGCGGGGGCGCAGCGACCTGCCCGCCAACACAGTACACCTTCTCTTTGAACCGGAGACCCCCGGCGACGGTGTTCCGGAACGCCGGGTGGTGGAATTTGGCCCCCAGCCTGATTGGGGGGAGCAGTCCTTCTCCTTCGCGCCGGTGACTGGGCGGCGCAGGCTCACCTTCCTGTTCTTGCCCGGCACCCAATTTGATTTTGACAGTTTTGTGTTTGTTTGAGGCAGTTCGATGAACGAAACGATCTACGCCGACCACGCCGCCACCACCCCCCTGGAACCCGAAGTGTGGGAAGCCATGAAACCCTGGCTGACCACCTTCTACGCCAACCCGGCGGCGCTCTACCGCAGCGGCCTCCAAGCCCGCCGTGCCGTGGAGCAGGCCCGCCAGAGCGTGGCCCGGTGCCTGGGATGCAGCCCCCTGGGGATCTTTTTTACCTCGGGCGGCAGCGAAAGCAATACCTGGGCCCTGCTGAGCGGTGCGTCCCGTCAGACGCCCGGCAGCCGGGAAGTGGTCACCACCCCCATTGAACACCATTCGGTCAGCGGTGTGTGCGGCTCCCTGGGTGGCCTGGGGGTGGCGGTGCGCACCTTGCCCGTGGATGAACGGGGCCGGGTGGACGCCGCCGCCCTGGAACAGGCCGTGTCCCGCCGCCCCCGCCTGGTCAGCGTCCAGTACGCCAACAACGAGGTGGGGGTCATCCAGGACATCCCGGCCCTGGCGGCCTTGTGCCGTGCCCAGGGGGTGCCTTTCCATGTGGACGCCGTGCAGGCGGTGGGGCACCTGGACCTGACGTTGGACGGCATCGACCTGCTCAGTGCGTCCGCCCACAAATTCGGCGGGCCCAAGGGCATTGGCATCCTGTATGCCCGCCACCCCGAAACGCTGCGCCCGCTGGTCTTTGGCGGGCACCAGCAGCAGGGCCTGCGCCCCGGCACCGAGCCGGTGGCCCAGATCGTGGGCCTGGCCCGTGCGCTGGAGATCGCCTGTGAACGGCGGCGGGAACGCGCGGATGCCAAGCGGGCGCTGGCTTCGGAATTTTGCCGGACCTTGCGCGCCGGTTGGCCGGACGCCCGTTTCCACAGCACGGCGGACGGCCTGCCCGGCCTGGTCAGCGTGGGCTTGCCCGGCCACGAAGGGCAAAACCTGACGTACCGCCTGGACGTGGCGGGGGTCTGTGTTTCGCCCGGGGCCGCCTGCGACAACACCGGGACCCCGGCGCCTTCCCATGTGCTGCTGGCGCTGGGGGGCACGGCGGCCCAGGACGCCCTTTGTACCCTGCGCTTCAGCTTCGGCAGCGCCAACCGCCCCGGCGACGGGGCCGAGGCCGCCCGCCGGCTGTTGCAGATTCTTCAAACTTCGGTCTGAACAACATCCTATCGATACGGAGGAAACCATCATGGCTTACACAAAATGCTGGCTCGCTTACCCGGCGATCGCCGGCGCGGCTTGTGCCGACCTGACCGTCAGCGTAGAGGGCGCCGGCCCCATCCTCGACTCCGCCCGGGCCGAACTGGCCCGCGGCCTGGCCGGGCTGTACGGCGCGGCCCTTACCGATGTCGCCGACGGGGACATCCGCCTGGGCGTGGATACCGCCCTGGATCCCGAAGGCTACCGCATCCATGCCGAAAACGGCCGCTGCACCATTGAGGGCGGCAGCGACACGGGCGTGCTGTATGGCGTGTTCGCGTTGCTGCGGGCGGCCCAGATGGCCGGCTGCGCCTGGAAGGATCTTACCGTCCAGGAAGAAAAGGCCCCCGCCAACCGCATGCGCATGCTCAACCACTGGGACAACCTGGACGGCAGCATCGAGCGCGGTTATTCCGGCGAATCCTTCTTCTTTAAGGATGACGTGGTCCTGGTGGACGAAGCCCGCCTGGCCGATTACGCCCGTATGCTGGCGTCGGTGGGCATCAACGCCATCGCCATCAACAACGTCAACGTGAAGCATGCCGCCACCTGGCTCATCACCGACCGCTACTACGCCCCGCTGCGCCGTTATCTGGAGATCTTCGGCGCTTATGGCGTCAAGATCTACCTGTGCATCAATTTTGCCGCCACCATGGACCTGGGCGGGCTGGATACCTGCGACCCCTGCGACCCGGCCGTGGCCGCCTGGTGGAAGGAAAAAGCCGCCGATGTCTGGGCCAACTTGCCCGACCTGGGCGGGTTCCTGGTCAAGGCCGATTCCGAAGGCCGCCCCGGGCCCTTCACCTACAACCGCACCCAGGCCGACGGCGCCAACATGCTGGCGGACGCGGTGGCCCCCTACGGTGGCCATATCATCTGGCGGTGCTTTGTGTACAATTGCCAGCAGGACTGGCGCGACACCAAGATCGACCGGGCCTGCGCGGGCTACAATGCCTTTATGCCCCTGGACGGCCAGTTCCGGGACAACGTGACGTTGCAGATCAAGAACGGCCCTATGGATTTCCAGGTGCGTGAGCCGGTGTCGCCGCTGATCGGCGGGCTCCAGCATACCCACATCATGGTGGAGTTCCAGATCGCCCAGGAATATACCGGCCAGCAGCGCCATGTGTGCTACCTGATGCCCTGGTTCCGCCAGATCCTGGACACCGACCTGCGTACCCGGCCGGACAACGGCACCGTGGCGGCGCTGATCCGCGGCGCGGGCAATGGCATGGCCGCCGTGACCAACACTGGCAACGACGACAACTGGACCGGCCACGACCTGGCCGCCGCCAACCTGTACGGTTTCGGCCGCCTGTGCTATGACACCACCCTGGACCCCGGTGCCATCGCGGACGAATGGCTGCGCCTGACCTACGGCGATAACCCGCCGGTGGAACAGACCCTGCACAGCATCCTTATGCGGTCCTGGCCTGCCTACGAGAAGTACACCGCCCCCCTGGGCGTGGGCTGGATGGTCAACCCCAACTACCACTACGGCCCCAACGTGGACGGCTACGAGTACAGCCGCTGGGGCTGCTACCACCGTGCCTCCTTTGACGGTATCGGCATCGACCGTACCCCGTCCGGCAGCGATTATTGCCATCAGTACGCCCCCGAACTGGCCGAGATGTATGCCAGCACCGATACCTGCCCCGAGGAACTGATCCTCTTCTTCCACCACTTGCCCTATGATTACCGCCTGAAAAGCGGAAAAACCGTGCTGCAACACATCTACGACACCCATTTTGAAGGCGCCGAGGAGGCAGCACGGTTCTATGATGAGTTTATGGGGCTCAAGCCGTATCTGGACGAGGAGACCTTTGCCCGGATGGAAGCACGCTTTGCCCATCAGAAAGAGCATGCGTGCGAATGGCGTGACGTGATCAACACCTACTTCTACCGCAAGACCGGCGTGGAGGACGCCCACGGCCGGAAGATCTATCACTGAGCCAGGGTGTGCCCCGAGCCGAGCTTGCGGAACTCGCTCGGGGTGCATCCGATCTGGGATTTGAAGATGCGGTTGAAGGTGGCCAGGGAATTGAACCCCGACCGCATGGCCACCTCGGTGATGGGCAGCGAAAAGTCCACCAGCAGGGACTTGGCATACAGGATGCGGCGCCCCAGCAGGAAATTGTGGCAGGTGGTGCCGGTCATCTCTTTGAACAGGCGGGCAAAATGGTATTTGCTGAACCCGGCTTCGTTGGCCAGTTCCTCCAGGGACAGGTTTTCCGTGCAATGGGTGCTGATATAGTTGCACAGCTCGGTAAAACGTTCCTGGTGTTCCTGCTGTTTGGGGCAGGAAAGGGTCTGCTGTTGTTCCTGCTGGTGGAAATGCCGCCCGATCATCGTAAAAAAGTGCAGCATCTGGGACGCGATCTCGCAGTCACGGTACATGGCCTGGCCGAAATACTCATTCTCCATCCTGATCAAAAGGGTGAAGAGCTGGTTGTTGAAATCAGGCGCATCCTCATACCGCAATAGCTTGAAGGGATGCAGCGTGGCAAAAAAGTGGGAAAGCTCCTGGAACTGCTCAAAAAAGGCGGTACTGAAATTCAGGATGTAGCGCTGCCCTTGGGCGGGCGCCTTGATGCTGTGCAGTTCGCTGGAACCGATGATCAGCACGTCCCGTGGCATCAGGGTCAGGGCCTGGCCGGCAATGACCACGTCATAGGTGTTCTCGATCGGGCAGATGATCTCCCCCGGGATATGCCAATGCAGGGGGAAGTCCTCCGCCGTGACGTTGCGGTACATCCGCACGGTGGTGGCCAACATAAAATCGACGGTTTCAGTGGTTCCGTTGAGTTTCTCGATCATAACGTTTCCCTCCCGGAGAAATGCGGGAAAAGCGGTGGCCGTTCCCGCGGTCTTTCAGGTATGCCATTTCGATGATAGCCTGTTTGGATGGCTTTCGTCTACGCAAAAAGTGCGCGGTGCCGTCACGGCCGGCGGGGCCGGCCCTTACAGCTGGTCCAGGAACCGGCTGATGAAGTGCAGCGCCACACCCAGAGGCACCGCGTGCTTGGGGTAGTGGCACAGCCTTACATAAGCGGCGTCCTGGTTGAAAGGGTCCCGCTGGGCGGTCAGGCGGCGCAACTCGGGCAGGTAAGGCGCCAGGTATTGGGCCAAGTAGCCCCCCAGCACGATGTTGCAGTCCAGTGCCATGCGGATGGTCACCAACGCCACCGCCAGGTGCTGCAAATAATCCGCCCACAGGGTCCGGTAGGCAAGGTTGCCCGAAGCCAGGCCGTCGAAAAACTGCTCCACCGTGATGCCCAGGTCCGTGGAGATCCGGGCCGAGGAGCAATAGGCTTCCAGGCAGCCGTGCTGGCCGCACTGGCAAGGCAGCCCGCCGGGCTGTACGCAGATGTGCCCGAACTCGCCGCTGCGGCCGTTGAGGCCGGTATAAGGCGCGCCGTTCATCAGCACCGCGCCGCCCACGCCCCCTTCCAAAGAAAGGTAAGCCATGCTGTCCTGTTCGTTTTGGGCGAACCATTCGGCGTAGCCGCCGCTGGTGGCGTCGTTGCTTACCGTGATGGGGTAGGGGATGGCGTCGGACAAAGGCTGTAAGTCCACATCGTGCAGATGCAGCGTGGGGGCCGCCAGGATGCGGGTGCGCTCGGCGTTCAGGATGGCCGGCAAAGCGATTCCCACCCCCAGCAGCTTGTCCCGGTTCAGCCCAAAATCCCGCAAGAACCGCTCCAGTTCCGTGGCCAGCAGCCGGCCCAGTTCCCCCAGGCTCACCGTGCGGGGGTGGCTGGCCTTGCGGTAGGCGATCTCTTCCAGGCGAAGGTTGGCCGCCAGGATGCGGAAGTGGTCCCCCGATACCGATACCCCCAAAGCGAAGCGGGCGTTTTCGGCCACGGTCAGGCGCATGGCGCGCCGCCCGCCGGTGGACTCGCTCATGCCGTCCGGGCGCACAAGCTCGGCGCGCAGCAGTTCGCTCAGGTTTTGGTGTACGGTGGGCAGGCTCAGGGCCAGGTCGTCCGCGATCTCCTGTTTGGAACGGCTGCCCGGCGCGGCGTACAGGTACCGGTAAATGTGGTTCCGGGTGATGCGCCGGCGTTCCGTAGCGGTTTGGTGCAGCTTTTCCACAAAAATCACCTTGCTTCTTTACGAAAGTGTTTTATAAAAGTGTTTTTCGTTATTGTACCCGAGCGGCGGTGAAAAGTCAACAGACAGCGAAGTTTTTGTCGATAATAGACTATAAGCGGGCGATTGTTTTGTCGATTTTGATGGTTGACAGGAATTGCCAACTGCGGTATGATACGAAAAAGAACTTATACAAATGTCCTTTACAAAAGACATTTAAGAAAGGCGGTATCCTCATGTTGTATATCGGCGTTGATCTTGGTACCTCGGCTTGCAAGTTCCTGCTGGTGGATGAGACCGGCAAGGTCTGCAACCAGGTCACCCGCGAGTACCCGCTCAGCATGCCTCACACGGGCTGGAGCGAGCAGGACCCCGCAGGCTGGTGGCAAGCCTGCATCGACGGCATCCCCGCGCTGCTCCAGGGCTTTGACCCCGCGCAGGTGCAGGGCATCGGCATGGGCGGGCAGATGCACGGCCTGGTGGCGTTGGACGCCGCCGACAATGTGCTGCGCCCGGCCATTTTGTGGAACGACGGCCGCACCGCCAAGGAGACCGATTATCTGAATAATGAGATCGGTCGCGCCACTTTGAGCAAATACACCGGCAACATCGCGTTCGCCGGCTTCACGGCCCCGAAGCTCCTTTGGATGAAGGAGAACGAGCCTGAACTGTATGCCCAGATCGCCAAGATCATGCTGCCCAAGGATTACCTGGTCTACCGCATGACCGGTGTGCATGCCACCGACTATTCCGACGCTTCCGGCATGTTGCTGCTGGACGTGGAACACAAGTGCTGGAGCAAGGAAATGTGCGACATCTGCGGCGTCAAGACGGAATGGCTGGCCAACCTGTACGAAAGCTGGCAGGAAGTGGGCACCCTGAAGCCCGACGTGGCCGCCGCCCTGGGCCTGGCCGAAAACGTCAAGGTCTGCGCGGGCGCGGGCGACAACGCCGCCGCCGCCGTGGGCACCGGCACCGTGGGTGCGGGCAGCTGCAACATCAGCCTGGGCACCTCCGGCACCATCTTCATCTCCAGCGAAAAGTTCGGTGTGGACGACACCAACGGCCTGCACGCCTTCGCCCACGCCGATGGCGGCTGGCATCTGATGGGCTGTATGCTCTCCGCCGCGTCCTGCAACAAGTGGTGGATGGACGACATCCTCAAGGTCACCGACAAGGACTATCCCGCCGAGCAGGCCCCCATCACCAACGATAAGCTGGGCCGCAACAACGTGTTCTTCCTGCCTTACCTGATGGGCGAGCGCAGCCCCATCAACGACACCGACGCCCGTGGCACCCTGATCGGCCTGAGCATGGATACCACCCGTGCCGACATCACCCAGGCCGTTATGGAAGGCGTGTCCTTCGCCATCCGTGACTGCTACGAGGTGGCCCGCTCCCTGGGCGTGGAGATCCCCCGCTCCAACATCTGCGGCGGCGGCGCCAAGAGCCCGCTGTGGTGTACCATCATGGCCAACGTGCTGGGCATCCCCCTGGATATCCTGGTCACCGAGCAGGGCCCCGGCTACGGCGGCGCGCTGCTGGCCATGGTCTGCTGCGGCAAGTACGCCACCGTGCGGGAAGCCACCGACGCCCTGGTCCATGTGAGCCGCACCATTGAGCCCGATGCCGAACTCACCGCCCGCTATGAGGAGCGTTACCAGAAGTTCAAGCAGATCTACCCCACCTGCAAGCCGCTGTTCAAGCAGCTGGCCCACTGAGCCCAAGGGAGGAAACGAGCCATGACGATTTATCCTGTTACCGCGCCGGAATTTGCCCCCTATGGCCGCGTCATCACCGGCTATGAGGCCGAATGTGCCGCCATTACCGCCGCGCTGACCTCCTCCACCCCGCTGCCTGAGGGCACCGGCTATGTGCCCGAGGACCCGGCCCTGCAATCCCTGCCCGAAGCCGCCGTGCTGGGCGTGTCGCTGTACGGCGGCATGCCGGTCCAGTTCGGTTGGTGCAACGGCCACAACACCAAGCTCAACTGCCTGGAATACCACCGGGACAGCGAGTTCAACCTGGGCACCGAGGACTTTATCCTGTTGCTGGCCCGGGAGGATGACATCGTGGACGGTAAGCTGGACACCGCCAAGGTCAAGGCCTTCAAGGCCCCGGCCGGCACCCTGGTGGAAGTGTATGCCACCACCCTGCACTACGCGCCCTGCCACACCGACCCCGCCAAGGGCTTTAAGGTCATGGTGGCGCTGCCCAAAGGCACCAACACCGACAAACCCGCGCTGGCTGTGCGGGGCGGCGATGACGCCTATCTGTGGGCCTGCAACAAATGGCTGCTGGCCCATCCCGAATCCGTCGAAGCCGGGCAGGGGGCCATGGCCGCCCTGACCGGGGAAAATATCGATATCGCCAACGACCTGTGACCCGCAAAACCACACACGAAACGGAGGAAATGCTTATGAAATCCACCAACATCCCGGAAGTACGCCTGGGCATCATCGCGGTGAGCCGCGACTGCTTCCCCATCGCGCTGTCCACCCAGCGCCGCCAGAACATCGTGGCGGCGTGCAAGGCGAAGGGATTTGAGCCCTACGAATGCAGCGTGACGGTGGAGAACGACGCCGACATGGCCAAGGCCGTGGAGGAAGTGAAGGCCGCCGGCTGCAACGCCCTGACGGTGTTTTTGGGCAACTTCGGGCCGGAGACCCCGGAGACGCTGATCGCCAAGTATTTTGACGGGCCGTGCATGTACGTGGCGGCGGCGGAAGGCGACGGCGACATGATCAACGGCCGTGGCGACGCGTATTGCGGCATGCTGAACTGCTCTTACAACCTGGGCATGCGTCACCTGAACGCCTACATCCCCGAGTACCCCATCGGCACGGCGGAGGAACTGGCGGACAAGATGATCGAGTTCGTGCCCATCGCCTGCGCGCTGATCGGCGTGAGCAACCTGAAGATCATCACCTTTGGCCCCCGTCCCCAGGACTTCTTTGCCTGCAACGCGCCGATCAAGGGCCTGTATGAGCTGGGCGTGGAAGTGGAAGAGAACAGCGAGCTGGACCTGTTGGTGTCCTACAAGGAGCATGCGGGGGATCCCCGTATCCCGGAAGTGTGCGCGGACATGGCGGCGGAGATGGGCGAAGGGTGCTACTACCCCGACCTGAGCGAGCGTATGGCGCAGTTCGAGCTGACGCTGCTGGACTGGGCGGAAGCGCACAAGGGCAGCAAGAAGTACGTGGCCTTCGCGGACAAGTGCTGGCCGGCGTTCCCGAGCCAGTTCGGGTTTGAGCCGTGCTATGTGAACTCCCGCCTGGCGAGCCGCGGCATCCCTGTTTCCTGCGAGGTGGACATCTACGGCGCGCTGAGCGAGTACATCGGCATGTGCGTGTCCGGCGACACGGTGACCCTGCTGGACATCAACAACAGCGTGCCCAACTACATCTACGACGAAGAGATCGCGGGCAAGTTCGATTACACGCTGACGGACACCTTCATGGGCTTCCATTGCGGCAACACGCCTTCGTGCAAGATGTGCGCCAACCGCGCGGTGAAGTACCAGCTGATCCAGCACCGTCTGCTGGAGCCGGCGGGCAGCGAGCCCGATTTCACCCGCGGCACGCTGGAAGGGGACATCGCGGCGTCGGATATCACCTTCTACCGTTTGCAGTGCGACAGCGAGGGCGTGCTGCGTGCCTATGTGGCGGAAGGCGAAGTGCTGCCCGTGGCGACCCGTTCCTTCGGCGGCATCGGCGTGTTCGCCATCAAGGAGATGGGCCGGTTCTACCGCCATGTCCTGGTGGGCAAGCGGTACCCGCACCACGGCGCGGTGGCCTTCGCCCATTGCGGCAAGGCGCTGTTCGAAGTGTTCAAGTTCCTGGGCGTGAAGGACATCGGGTACAACCAGCCCAAGAGCCTGCCCTATCCCACCGAGAACCCCTTCGCCTGAGCCACCGAAACGGACAAGTTGAGTTGAAAGGAAGGTCCTGGAATTATGAAATTCTTCATTGATACCGCCAATGTGGACGAGATCCGCAAAGCCAACGACATGGGCGTGATCGCGGGCGTGACCACCAACCCCAGCCTGATCGCCAAGGAAGGGCGCGACTATGCCGAGACCCTGGCGGAGATCGCCACCATCGTGGACGGGCCGATCTCTGGCGAGGTGAAGGCCACCACCACCGACGCCGAGACCATGGTGAAGGAAGGCGAGGCCATCTACGCCCTGGATCCCAAGCACATGGTGGTGAAGATCCCCATGACCGCCGAAGGCCTGAAGGCCATCAAGGCGCTGTCTGCCAAGGGCATCCCCACCAACTGCACGCTGATCTTCAGCGCCAACCAGGCGCTGCTGGCGGCCCGCGCCGGCGCTACCTACGTGAGCCCGTTCCTGGGCCGGCTGGACGACATCTCCCAGCCGGGCATCCAGCTGATCGAGAGCATCCGGGATATCTTCCTGAACTATCCCGAGATCACCACCGAGATCATCGCGGCCAGCGTGCGCAACCCCATCCATGTGACGGACTGTGCCCTGGCCGGCGCGGACATCGCCACCGTGCCCTACAAGGTCATCGAGCAGATGCTGCATCACCCGCTGACCGATTCCGGCATCGAGAAGTTCAAGGCCGACTACATCAAGGTGTTTGGTGAATGATATGACGAAGCAAGAGAATCTGGCGCTGCAGATCGCAGCGTGCAAAGTGCGTATGGGCGTCATCGAGTCCACCCATGGCGCCAAGGCCGGCCATCCGGGCGGCAGCCTGTCCGCCGCCGACCTTTTTACCTACCTGTACAACAAAGAGATGCGCGTTGACTCCGCCAATCCCAAATGGGAGGACCGCGACCGCTTTGTCCTGTCCAAGGGCCACACCGCGCCGGGCCTGTACAGCGCCCTGGCCAACCGTGGCTTCTTCCCGGTGGAGGACCTGCCCACCCTGCGTCACATCGACAGCTACTTGCAGGGCCATCCCAACATGAACACGGTGCCCGGTGTGGATATGTCCACCGGCAGCCTGGGCCAGGGCGTTTCCTGCGCCGCCGGCATGGCCAAAGCCGCCAAGTTCATGAACAAGGACAATGTGCGCGTGTACACCCTGTTGGGTGACGGCGAGATCGCCGAGGGCGA
>DBRU01000027.1:4377-5096 GCA_002306375.1 Faecalibacterium sp. UBA1360 | reverse complement strand
AAGAAGTTCCAGGACCACAAGCTGTCCCTGGTGGACGAGGTCATCGCCCTGGACGCCGAGTACCGCGCCGCCATCAGCGAGGCCGACAGCCTGCGGGCCAACCGCAACAAGCTGTCCAGACAGGTGGGCATGCTCATGGGCCAGGCCAAGAAGGACCCGTCCAAGGCCGCCGAGGCCGAGGCCGTCAAGGCCCAGGTCACGGCCCAGGCCGACCGCCTGAAGGAACTGGAAGCCAAGGAGGCGGAACTCCAGGTCAAGATCCGGGACATCATGTACGCCATCCCCCAGATGGTGGACCCCAGCGTGCCCGTGGGCCCCGACGACAGCCACAACGTGGAAGTGCAGCGCTTCGGCGAGTGCACGGTGCCCGAGTATCCGATCCCCTACCATGTGGACATCATGGAGAGCTTTGAGGGCATCGACCTGGACGCTGCGGGCCGGGTGTCCGGCAACGGGTTCTATTACCTGCTGGGCGACATCGCCCGCCTGCACGAGGCCGTGCTGGCCTACGCCCGGGACTTTATGATCGACAAGGGCTTTACCTACGTGATCCCGCCCTTCATGATCCATGGCAACGTGGTGCAGGGGGTCATGTCCTTCCCCGAGATGGACGCCATGATGTACAAGATCGAGGGCGAGGACCTGTACCTGATCGGCACCAGCGAGCACAGCATGATCGGCCGCTTCATCGACCAGGTGCTGGACGGCGAAAAGCTGCC
>DBRU01000027.1:3729-4240 GCA_002306375.1 Faecalibacterium sp. UBA1360 | reverse complement strand
CTGGCCGACCTGAAGGTCAAGAGCTGCGACATCGAGGCCTGGAGCCCCCGGCAGCAGAAGTTCTTTGAGGTGTGCAGCTGCTCCAACCTGGGCGACGCCCAGGCCCGCCGCCTGCGCATCCGCTACAAGGACGAAAACGGCAAGACCCAGCTGGCCCACACGCTGAACAACACCTGCGTGGCCCCGCCCCGCATGCTGATCGCCTTTTTGGAGAACCACTACCAGGCCGACGGCAGCGTGACCATCCCCGAGGTGCTGCGCCCCTACATGGGCGGCAAGGCCGTGCTGACGCCCAAAAAGTGAGCCTGTTTTTTGGTAAATGCTGGTTGTTTGAAGATAAGAGCCGCCCTGCTGCAGGGCGGCTCTTTTGTGTTGCGGGGCAGGGGGGAGGCATGCAAGGTGGCGGCGCCCAAAGGCTCCCCTGTGCAAGGGGAGCTGGCGCCGACAGGCGACTGAGGGGTTGTGAGCCTGGCCGGATTTCCTGTTTGTGTGTCGGCGTTTGTTTGCCCCG
>DBRU01000027.1:1473-3686 GCA_002306375.1 Faecalibacterium sp. UBA1360 | reverse complement strand
CACAGGGGAGGCATGCAAGGCGGCAGCGTCCAAAGGCGCCCCTGTGTAAGGGGAGCTGGCGCCGACAGGCGACTGAGGGGTTGTGAGCCTGGCCTGATTTTCTGTTTGTGTGGCGGCGTTTGTTTGCCCTGGTTCGTAGGGACGGGATTCATCCCGTCCGCGGGGCCCTGGGCCGCCAGGAGCATTCCCGGACGGGACAAGTCCCGTCCCTACAATGCGGGGCAAAAGGGCATACGGCTCGGTAACGGGCAACATGGCAAAGTTGACAACCCCTCCGCCGNNCACAGGGGAGGCATGCAAGGTGGCAGCCACCCAAGGCTCCCCTGTGCAAGGGGAGCTGGCGCCGACAGGCGCCTGAGGGGTTGTAAGCCCGGCCTGATTTTCTGTTTGTGTGGCGGCGTTTGTTCGCCCCGGCACAATTTTTTCGCGCGGGGTATTGACAAATGACGCTGTCTTTCGTATAATAATCAAGCACCCCTGGTTCTGGGGCAAATGTGGCGGTATAGCTCAGTTGGCTAGAGCATTCGGTTCATACCCGAAGTGTCACCGGTTCAAATCCAGTTACCGCTACCACAATGCAGGGTTTCGCTAAAATACTTGGGGGCCGGTTGCAGTCGTGATCGGTAAGTTGCTTGCTGTTTTAGCGAAATCCTGCGTTATATGGCCCGTTGGTCAAGCGGTTAAGACACGGCCCTTTCACGGCTGTAACATGGGTTCGATTCCCGTACGGGTCACCAAACACCTGCCTTCTTAAGAGGGCAGGTGCTTTTTTGTAGTTCAGCTGTTCTAAGGAGAATCCGTCTGGTGACCCGGGCGGGAATCGAACAGCACGGCCCGCCGTTCTGCGTCCGGCGGGCAAAAAAGGCCCCTGCGGGGCCTTTTTTAGTGCGCGGGAGATTCCGTTTTCGTACGGGTCACCAAAAGCGTCTGCTTCGCAAGAGGCGGACGCTTTTTTCTTTGTCCTGACGCGCAAAAACCGAGGGCCCGCCGCAGGCGGGCCCTCGGGGCTCGTTGTCAGTTCAGCTTCTTGCCGAAGAATTCCAGTTCGGGGCGCAGGGTGGCCATCAGGGCGTCGAAGGCGTCGGGGGTCAGGCTCTGGGCGCCGTCGCTCTTGGCCCGGGCGGGGTCGTTGTGCACCTCGATCATCAGGCCGTCCGCCCCCACGGCCACGGCCGCCGCCGCCAGCGACGGCACCATGAAGGCGATGCCCGCCGCGTGGCTGGGGTCGATGACCACCGGCAGATGGGTCATCTTTTTCAGCATGGGCACCGCCGAAATGTCCAGCGTGTTGCGCATGCTCGTCTCGAACGTGCGGATGCCCCGCTCGCACAGCACCACGTTGGGGTTGCCTTCGGCCATGATGTACTCGGCGCTCATGACCAGCTCTTCCAGCGTGGAGGAAAGCCCCCGCTTGAGCAGCACCGGGATGTTGGTGCGGCCCACGGCTTTGAGCAGTTCAAAGTTCTGCATGTTGCGCGCGCCGATCTGGATCATGTCCACCCCCGCCTGCTCAAACAGGGGGATGTGCTCGTTGTTCATCAGCTCGGTGACGATGGGCTGCCCCGTGACTGCCCGGGCCTTTTGCAGAAGCTCCAGACCCTCGGCCCGCAGCCCCTGGAAGCTGTACGGGCTGGTGCGGGGCTTGAACGCCCCGCCCCGCAAAACCGACGCCCCCGCCGCCTGCACCCGCTGCGCCACCAGCGTGATCTGGTCGGCGCTTTCCACGCTGCACGGGCCGGCCATCACCGCGAAGTATCCCCCGCCGATCTTGTGCCCGGCCACATCCACCACCGTGTCGTCGGGGTGGAATTTGCGGTTGGCCTTTTTGTAGGGCTCCGACACCCGGCGGCAGGTGTCCACCACCGGGTTGGCCAGCACCCAGCTTTCGCTCAGGGCCTTGGTGTCGCCGATCAGGCCAAGAATGTGGGTGTCGCTGCCCACCGAGTCGTTGATCTCAAAGCCCATGGACCGCAGTTCGCGGCAAAAATCCTGTACGGCGGCCTCGGGCGCGTTGTGTTTCAGAATGACGATCATAGTCGAACCCCTCTTTTGTCTTTTTGAATGTGAGGACAGTTTAGCACTTTAATGCGCTAAAGTCAAGAGGGGGTTTACATCTTTTGCCCGGGGGGATATAATTTGGCGCAGGAAGGATACCGAGGTGGCTTCTTGGCAAGCAGCTGCCAACCATTATGTCCTTCCTTTTCGTGCCCGAA
>DBRU01000027.1:0-1448 GCA_002306375.1 Faecalibacterium sp. UBA1360 | reverse complement strand
GCCAGCCAAAACAACAACAGCCACAAGCCCCTGCCCTACCTATATACAAACACAAAGGAGTTCCCCATGTCCAAACAGGCCAAGACCAACGCCATGCGCGCCTTGGAGCGCGCCAGGATCCCCTACGCCGCCCACGAATACCCCCACCACGAGGGCGAGGCCGTGGACGGGGCCACCGTGGCCGTTCTCACCGGGCAGGACCCGGCCCGGGTGTTCAAGACCCTGGTCACCCAGGGGGCCGACCGCAATTTTTATGTGTTCGTCATCCCCGTTCTCGGCGAACTGGACCTGAAAAAGGCCGCCCGGGCCGCCGGGGTCAAAAGCGTGTCCATGCTCCATGTGGCCGACCTGCTCAAAACCACCGGCTACGTGCGGGGCGGGTGCAGCCCTCTGGGCATGAAAAAGGCCTTCCCCACCCTGTTTGACCAAAGCTGCCTGGACCAGCCCACGATCCTCGTCTCGGCCGGGCGCATCGGCGCCCAGATCGAGGCTGCCCCCGCCGACCTGGTGCGGGCCTGCGGCGGCGGGACCGCCGACCTGCTGGCAGGGGGGCAAGGCTGATGCGTCTGGACAAATACCTGGCCGAGCGCCTGGGCATCCCCCGCAGCGAGAGCCGCAAGCGCATCGCCGCCGGCGCGGTCACCGTGGACGGGGCCGTGTGCAAGCGCCCCGACGCCCACATCGACGAACACGCCGCCGCCGTGGCGGTGGGCGGCGCGCCCCTGGCCGGGGCCTACCAAAAATACGTCTACCTGATGCTGCACAAGCCCAAGGGCGTGGTCAGCGCCAGCCGGGACAAACGGGACGTGACCGTCACCGACCTGGTGGCGGCGGACTATCCCCGGCGTCAGCTCTTCCCGGCCGGGCGGCTGGACAAGACCAGCACGGGCTTCGTGCTGCTCACCGACGACGGGGCCTTCGCCCACGACATCGTCAGCCCGGCCCGCCACCTGCCCAAGACCTACCTGGTCACGCTGGACACCCCCCTGACCGACGCCATGATCCGGGGCTTTGCCGCCGGCGTCACCCTGGCCGACGGCCAGACCCTGGCCCCCGCCCTGGCCGAGCCCGACGGGGCGGACCCCTGCCGCGTGCGGGTCGTGCTGCGCCAGGGCGTGTACCACCAGATCAAACGGATGTTCGGCGTGTACGGCGCGGGGGTCAACGAGCTGCACCGGGCCGCCATCGGCCCCGTGGCCCTGGACGAAGCCCTGACCCCCGGGGCCTGGCGGGAACTGACCGACGCCGAGGTGGCCGCCCTGCGCGCCGCCGCCGGGCGGTAAAACCTTTGCCGTCTTTTGGCAGATTTTGGGGCAAAAGGGCAAAATACACCTGTTTTCGTTCAAAAACAGTTCAAAATGTTGAGGTACCATAAAAGGTGGAGCACGAAAGCGCTCCGCCTTTTGCCGTATGTGGTCCCCTGCCGCACTTGCAAAGGCGACCAAAAA
>DBRU01000085.1 GCA_002306375.1 Faecalibacterium sp. UBA1360 | reverse complement strand
TATTCCAGCTATGAGGGCGACGAGACCTTCCTGGCAGCACCTACCCCAGCCACCGATGCTCTGTGGACAAGACTGCAGCAACTGCAGAAGGAGGAGCGCAGCAAAGGTGGAGTGCTCGACATGGAGACCGAGGTGGTATCGGGACTCACGGCCTACGGCCCGGCCTATATCGGCGAGGACACCAAAGAACTGGAGACTGTGGTGGGACTGCAGACCGACAAACCGCTGAAGCGCGCCTTCATGCCCTACGGCGGCATCAAGATGGCCGAGCAGGCCTGCACCACCTACGGCTACCAGCCCAGCGAAAAGCTGCATGAGATCTTCACCAAATACACCCGCACCCACAACCAGGCCGTGTTCGACGCCTATACCCCCGAGATGAAAAAGGCCCGGCACAGCC
This sequence comes from Faecalibacterium sp. UBA1360, assembly GCA_002306375.1. Taxonomy (GTDB): domain Bacteria; phylum Bacillota; class Clostridia; order Oscillospirales; family Ruminococcaceae; genus Gemmiger. Next base: position 8,702 of record DBRU01000085.1, on the reverse strand, counting down.
ACATCATCACCGGCCTGCCCGACACCTACGGCCGCGGCCGCATCGTGGGCGACTACCGCCGCGTGGCTCTGTACGGCATCGATCACCTGATCGCCGAAAAGAAGGCCGACTTCGACAACTGCGGCGACGGCACCATGGTGGACGAGGTCATCCGTCAGCGGGAAGAGATCGCCCTGCAGATCAACGCCCTCAAGGGCATGAAGGAGATGGCCGCCATCTACGGCTACGACATCTCCGCCCCCGCTAAAAACGCCAAGGAGGCCGTGCAGTGGCTGTACTTCGGCTACCTGGCCGCCATCAAGACCCAGAACGGCGCCGCCATGAGCGTGGGGCGCATCTCCACCTTCCTGGACATCTACATCCAGCGCGACCTGGACAAGGGCATCCTCACCGAGACCGAGGCCCAGGAGCTCATCGACCATCTGGTCATGAAGTTCCGCATGGTCAAGTTCGCCCGCATCCCCAGCTACAACCAGCTGTTTTCCGGCGACCCCGTGTGGGCCACCCTGGAGGTGGGCGGCATCGGCATGGACGGCCGGTCCATGGTCACCAGGACCTGCTACCGCTTCCTGCACACGCTGGAGAACATGGGCCCCGCCCCCGAACCCAACCTGACGGTGCTCTACTCCTCCGCTCTGCCCGAAAACTTCAAGAAGTACGCCGCCGAGATCTCCATCAAGACCAGCTCGGTGCAGTATGAGAACGACGACGTCATGAAGCCCGTGTGGGGCGACGACTATTCCATCTGCTGCTGCGTGTCCGCCACCCAGACCGGCAAGGAGATGCAGTTCTTCGGCGCCCGGGCCAACCTGGCCAAGTGTCTTTTGTACGCCATCAACGGCGGCATGGACGAAAAGCTCCACGAGCAGGTGGGCCCCGCCTACGCCCCCGTCACCGGCGAGTACCTGGACTATGACGAGGTCATGAAAAAGTACGATGTCATGATGGACTGGCTGGCCGGGCTGTACGTCAACGTGCTGAACCTGATCCAGTACATGCACGACAAGTACTACTACGAAGCCGCCGAGATGGCCCTGATCGACACCGACGTGCGCCGCACCTTCGCCACCGGCATCGCGGGCTTCAGCCATGTGGTGGACAGCCTCTCTGCCATCAAGTACGCCAAGGTCAAGGTCATCCGGGACGAGACCGGCCTGGCCGTGGGGTATGAGACGGAGGGCGACTTCCCCAAGTACGGCAACGACGACGACCGCGCCGACGACATCGCCGTGTGGCTGCTCAAGAGCTTTTTGGAGAAGATCAAGCGCCGCCACACCTACCGCAATTCCGAGGCGACCACCTCGATTTTGACCATCACCTCCAACGTGGTGTACGGCAAGGCCACCGGCGCGACGCCCGACGGCCGCCGGCAGTACACCCCCTTCGCCCCGGGCGCGACCCCCAGCTACGGCGCCGAGACCCACGGCCTGCTGGCGTCTTTGAACTCGGTGGCCAAGCTGCCCTACCACTGGGCGCTGGACGGCATCTCCAACACCCAGACCATCAGCCCCGACGCTTTGGGCCACACCCAGGCCGAGCGCACCGACAACCTGGTGCAGGTCATGGACGGCTACTTTGACCAGGGGGCCCACCACCTGAACGTGAACGTCTTCGGCACCGAAAAGCTGCTGGACGCCATGGAGCACCCCGAAAAAGAGGAGTACGCCAACTTCACGATCCGTGTGTCGGGCTACGCGGTCAAGTTCATCGACCTGACCCGGGAGCAGCAGCTGGACGTCATCGCCCGCACCTGCCACAAGAAGATGTAAGCCCCCCGGCGGTCTGCCGCCGTGTTGCTGTAAACCAAGGCACCCCCCGCGTCGCTGACGCGGGGGGTGTTTTGCGGCGGGGGCCATGCCCCCGCCGCATCATTTCTCCTCGTTTTCCTGCCGCACCTGCTCGGCGTAGGCCTTGTACGCCGGGTCGGCCAGGGCCAGGGCGTTGGTCCCTGTCTGCACCAGCCCGTCGATCACGCACGCCGCCAGGTACACGGCCAGCACCGGGTACTTCTGGGCCATCAGCAGCACGCTGCCCGCGCCCATCAGGTTCAGAGCCAGCGACCCCAGGCCCCCGGCCAGACCCAGCCAGGCCAGGACCCGCACGCCCCGGCGCAGCATATACCCGATGCCCAGCACCACCAAAACGCCCAACACCGTACTTACCGCCGTGCCGGACAGCAGTCCCGCGGCCATCAGCGCCAGGGTCACCCCCGCGCTTACCAGCCGCGACGCCGCCCACACCAGGGTGGCCAGCCGGACCCGGCCGCACCCTTCGCCGCCGGAATGGGGGTTGTTTTGCATGGATACCGCACCTTCCTTTCCTATTTTATTCAGTGTACCACAGCTCGACCGCCTTTGTCACCGGTAATTTTGTTTCATTATCACACATTTGCAAGTGCACATTTTTTCCGCTTTTGCCGCCGCCGGTTTTATGGTATGATGACGGCAAGACCATCACCCACAAGGAGGCCCCCATGTCTCAAGTTTCCAACGCCGCCCCCCTGGGCTACGTCCATTCGGTCGAGACCTTCGGCCTGGTGGACGGCCCCGGCGTGCGCTACGTGCTGTTTTTGCAGGGCTGCCGCATGCGCTGCCGCTACTGCCACAACCCCGAGACCTGGGCGTTCAGCGACCAGAACGCCCAGACCCCGGCCCGGGCCTTTGCCGACGCCTACCGCTACCACAATTACTGGAAGCGCAACGGCGGGCTGACCGTCAGCGGCGGCGAACCCCTGTTGCAGATCGACTTTCTGACCGAGCTGTTCCGCCTGGCCAAGGAAAAGGGCGTGCACACGACCATCGACACCTGCGGCCAGCCCTTCACCACCGACGAGCCCTTTTTTTCCAAATTCACCGAGCTGATGGGCTACACCGACCTGGTCATGCTGGACATCAAGGAATGGGACCCCGCCGCCCACAAGGCCCTGACCGGCCACGAAAACGGCAACATCCTGGCCATGGCCCGGTGGCTGTCCGACCACGGCAAGGATATGTGGATCCGCCACGTGCTGGTGCCCGGCCTGACCGACGACGAGGCCGCCCTGGCCGCCACCGGCGAGTTCATCCGGGGCCTCAGGACCGTGCGCCGGGTGGAGGTATTGCCCTACCACACCCTGGGGCGGTTCAAGTGGGACAAGCTGGGCATCCCCTACACGCTGGACGGCGTGCCCACCCCCACCCCCGACCAGGTCCGCCGGGCCGAGGCGCTGCTGGGCGCCACGCCGGGGGAATAAGGTGGGCATATGGCGGCGGCCCCCCAAGGCTCCCCTGTGTAAGGGGAGCTGTCAGCCGGCAGGCTGACTGAGGGGTTGGTAACCCCGCCCGATTTGCCGTTTGTGTATCGGCGTCTGTCCGCCCTGGTCCGTAGGGACGGGACTTGTCCCGTCCGCGTTTTCGGATGGTTGCTTGCTTCTTGGTAAACGGTTGCCTGCCGGAGTGTTGTTCCTTTTTGGCGTCAAAAAGGAACCGAAAAACCGCCACCGCATCGGAACGGCGGGCCCTTTTCGCTTCCTTTTCGGGCACGAAAAGGAAGGACACAATGGCAGGCAGCCGTCCGCCAAGAAGCAACCAGCCCGCCAAAACAACGGACGGGACAAGCCTCCCTTCCCCCGGGAAACCACCCGAAAAATCCCCCACCCCCATTGTTGAAAACTTTCCCCCGCCCGGCGGCCTTTTGGGGCAAAACCCGGCGCAAAACCCCTCTTCGGGGCGGAAAACAAACAAAATTAGGTTGTGGATTGTGGAAAACCAATCGGTTTTCCACGGTTTCCACAGGGTTTTCAACATTTTCAACGTGAAAAACCCCTATACGCGGTGGAAAACCCGCGGCCCCCTTTTGCAGTTCGTAATATTTGCCGGCCCGCCTGACGGTACACCGACGATTAGCCTTGACTAACATTTCCGCGGCGTGGTATCTTTATTTGGTAATCCATAAGGGAGTAGCTGGCGCGGCCCGGGCAGACCTCCGCCGCGTGATAAGGCCAACATACTGGGGCGACCCTGGCTTTAGATGAAACAGCGAGACTTATCGTTTGCTTTGCATGCGCAAGGCGGGGTAGGTCTCGCTTTTTTCGCGTATGCGCGTGCTGTATCTGCGCTTGACGCAATGCCGGAAAGGGGACCCGCAATGAGTTTGTTCGACCTGTTGGCCGTGGCGCTGGGCCTGTCCATGGACGCCTTCGCCGTTTCTGTGTGCAAGGGGCTGTCGGTGCGCACGCTGCGCCTCCACCACGCCCTTTTGTGCGGGGCGTGGTTCGGCGCCTTCCAGGCGCTCATGCCCCTGCTGGGGTATGTGCTGGGCTCCGGGTTTGCCGGCCTCATCGGCAGCTTCGGCCACTGGGTGGCCTTCTTTCTGCTGGGCTTCATCGGCTTCAACATGCTGCGGGAGAGCTTCGGCCCCGACGACGGCGACCCCGACCCTGATTTTTCCCCCAAGGCCATGCTGCCCCTGGCCGTGGCCACCTCCATCGACGCGTTGGCCGTGGGCGTCAGCTTCGCGGCCCTCAAGGTGGCGGCCCTGCCCTCGGCGGGGCTCATCGGCGTCGTGACCTTTGCGTGTTCGGCCCTGGGCGTGGGCATCGGCAACCTGTTCGGCGCGCGCTACAAGGCCATGGCCGAGCGCGCCGGCGGCGCTGTGCTCATGCTGCTGGGCTGCAAACTGCTGGCCCAGGGCCTGCTTGCCTGATAAGATCCCCTTTTTCTGTCCAAAATACCTGCTGAGGGAGTAATTCCGCGCCCCGGGGGCGCGCGGCGGCATCGTCACCACGGCTTTTGCCCGGTGCCGCCATCCCGGCCGAAGGCCGGGCGAATGAGACTCATGCGTCCGGGCGTGCCATGCCCGGGCGGATGGGTATTTTTTATATACAGACCGTATTTTCCCCCGTATTTTTCACAGTCCGAAAGGAGACCTGAACGTGAAGACCTACGAACTTTCCGCCGAGGAAGTCCTGCGCGAACAGGGCACGGGCCAGGACGGCCTGGGCGCCGACGAAGCCGCCCGCCGCCTGGCCGAGCACGGCCCCAACAAGCTCAAGGAGGCTGAGAAGGCCACCCTGTTCCAGCGCTTTATCCAGCAGCTCAAGGACCCCATGCTCATCATCCTGATGTGCGCGGCGGCGGTGTCCGCCGTGACCAGCCTGATGGAAGGCGAGGGCATGGCCGAGGTCATCATCATCCTGGTGGTGGTGCTGCTCAACGCCGTGCTGGGCGTCTACCAGGAGAGCAAGGCCGAAGCCGCCATCGAAGCCTTGCAGACCATGACCGCCGCCACCAGCAAGGTGCTGCGGGGCGGCGCGGTGACCGTGCTGCCCTCGGCGGACCTGGTGCCCGGCGACGTGGTGGTGCTGGAAGCCGGCGACGCCGTGCCCGCCGACGGCCGCATCCTGGAAAGCGCCAGCCTGAAGATCGAGGAAGCCGCCCTCACCGGCGAGAGCGTGCCCGTGGGCAAGATCGTGGATACCCTGACCGCCCCCGAAGGCGGCAAGGACGTGCCCCTGGGCGACCGCAAGAACATGGCCTATATGGGCTCCACCGTGGTGTACGGCCGGGGCCGCATGGTCGTCACCGGCACCGGCATGGACACCGAGATGGGCAAGATCGCCGGGGCTCTGGCCGCCGTCACCGACGAGCAGACCCCCTTGCAGCGCAAGCTGGACGAGCTGGGCCGCACCCTGTCCAAGCTGGTTTTGGGCATCTGCGTGTTCATTTTTGCCTTTAACCTGTTCACCCACGGCGAGTTCAGCCTGGACGCCATTTTGTCCACCTTCATGGTGGCCGTGTCCCTGGCCGTGGCCGCCATCCCCGAAGGCCTGGCCACGGTGGTCACGGTGGTGCTGTCCATCGGCGTGACCAACATGAGCAAGCGCAACGCCGTCATCCGCCGCCTGACCGCCGTGGAGACCCTGGGCTGCGCCCAGGTCATCTGCTCGGACAAGACCGGCACCCTGACCCAGAACAAGATGACCGTGGTGGAGCACACCGGCGACGAGGCCGTGCTGGCCGCCGCCATGGCCCTGTGCTCCGACGCCCAGTACGCCGAGGGCGGAGCCCAGGGCGAACCCACCGAGGCCGCTTTGGTCAACTACGCGGCGTCCCTGGGTCTGAAAAAGACCGACCTGGAAGCCGCCAGCCCCCGCGTGGACGAAGCGCCCTTTGACTCCATGCGCAAGATGATGAGCACGGTGCACGCCGACGGCAGCGCCTTTGTCCAGTACACCAAGGGCGCGCCCGACGAGATCCTCAAGCGCTGCACCACCTACTGGGACGGGGCAAAGGCCCTGCCCATGACCGACGAAAAGCGGGCCGAGGCGCTCAAGGCCAACAAGGCCATGGCCGACAAGGCCCTGCGGGTGCTGGCCGCCGCGCTGCGCCGCTGGGACCATAAGCCCGAAAGCGACGAGCCCGCCTACCTGGAGCAGGACCTGTGCTTCATTGGTCTGACCGGCATGATCGATCCCGTGCGCCCCGAAGTCAAGGACGCCATCGTGGAATGCCGCAACGCCGGCATCCGCCCGGTCATGATCACCGGCGACCACAAGGACACCGCCGTGGCCATCGCCACCGAGCTGGGCATCATCGAGGACGCCTCCCAGGCCATCACGGGCTCCGAGCTGGACGACATCCCCGACGAGGAAATGGCCGAGGCCGTGACCAGATACGGCGTCTATGCCCGGGTGCAGCCCGAGCACAAGGTGCGCATCGTCAAGGCCTGGAAGGAGCGGGGGGCCATCACGGCCATGACCGGCGACGGCGTCAACGACGCGCCCTCCATCAAGGCGGCGGACATCGGCGTGGGCATGGGCATCACGGGCACCGACGTGACCAAGAACGTGGCCGACATGGTGCTGGCCGACGACAACTTTGCCACCATCGTGGGCGCGGTCAGCGAAGGCCGCCGCATCTACGACAACATCCGCAAGGCCATCCAGTTCCTGCTGGCCTCCAACATGAGCGAGGTGCTGGGCGTGTTCACGGCCACGCTGCTGGGCTTCACGCTGCTCAACCCCGTGCACCTGTTGTTCATCAACCTGATCACCGACTGCTTCCCGGCCCTGGCCCTGGGCGTGGAAAAGGCCGAAAGCGACATCATGGCCCGCCCGCCCCGCAAATCCACCGACGGCATCTTTGCCGGCGGCCTGGGCGTGGACGTGGTGTACCAGGGCGTGCTGGTCACCGTCATCACCCTGGCGTCCTATATCATCGGCCACTGCATGGAGGTGGGCTACTTCGAAATGCCCAAGGGCATCTCGGAGGACGGCATGACCATGGCCTTTTTGACCATGAGCATGTGCGAGATCTTCCACAGCTTCAACATGCGCAGCCAGCGGGGCAGCATCTTCACGCTGCACAGCCACAACAAGGTGCTGTGGGCGGCCATGCTTGGCAGCCTGGCGCTGACCACCATCGTGCTGGAAGTGCCCTTTGTGGCCAACGCCTTCGGCTTCACCCCCGTGGACCTGCCCGAGTACCTGGTGGCCCTGGGCCTGTCGGTGCTGGTCATCCCCGTCGTGGAAGTGGTCAAGGCCTGCCAGCGGGCCCTGGCCAAGGGCAAGGCCGCGTGAGGCCGCCGGCGATATATAAAAAGAAAAAAGGCAGCCCCCCGCCGGGGGGCTGCCTTTTTGTCGGTTGGTTCAGTCCTGTTTGGGGATGCGGGAATTGAAGCGGTCCAGGGCCAGGGCCGCCGCGACGCCCGCCGCCAGGCAGGCCCCGTTGACGGCCGCCGCCCCCGCCGACGCCGTAAAGCCGGACACGGGCACGATCATCAGGGTGGCGGCCAGCACCACACCGATGATGGCGTGGAAGGCGTAGGGGTAGAACCGGTCGAACAGGGCGTCCACGCCCTTGGCCAGGCAGATGACCGTGACCACGGCCCCGATGCCGGCGGGCACCAGGATGGAGAAGCGCAGGCTGCCCAGCCCGTCCACGAAGGGGGTGTACAGGCCCAGGGGCATCAGCAAAGTGGAAAAGCTCATGCCCGGGGCGATGACGCTCAGGGCCAGGCAGAACCCGCAGAACAGGTACCACCCGAAGTTGGGGGCGATGGTGATTGAGAAGAGCTCCAGCCCCATCAGCAGGCCCAAAATCACCGCGAAGGCCGCGGCCAGGGACACCCAGGACCCGGCGGGGCGGCCCTGTTCGCCGGCTTCCCGGAACAGGGAGGGCAGCATGCCGGTGATGAGCCCGATGAACAGGCACACCGACGGGTCGGGGTAGGTCTCCAGGAAAAAGGCCAGCACCCTGGCCACGCCCAAAAACCCCACGGCGCCCCCGGCGATGACGGGGGCCAGCAAAGGCAGATGGGTGCGCAGGCGGCGCAGCGGGTCGCTGAGCAGTTCCATCACGGGCTTGTAGATGCCGAACACCACGCACAGCACCCCGCCCGAAATGCCGGGCAGGACGGCCCCCACGCCGATCAGCATGCCCTGCACAAAGCGCAGGACCAGGCGCAAAAGGCCGGGACGATTGTTTTGCATAGTCAAAGATCCTTTCGTTGCAGCGGAAAAAGAGGGGGAAAGCGGACCGGGCCCTTGGACCGGCAGGGCACAGTATACCACATCCGCGGCGCGGAAAAAAGCCTTTGGCGGCAAAGGCGGCGCAAAGGATGGGGGGATGACTGGTTGTTCGCCCCGGTTCGTAGGGACGGGACTTGTCCCGTCCGTTCCCTTGGCAGGCTGGTGGCTTCTTGGCGGACGGCTGCTTGCCGGA
>DBRU01000080.1 GCA_002306375.1 Faecalibacterium sp. UBA1360 | reverse complement strand
CAGGCAAACGCCTGAGTCCAGGGAGTTAAGGCGCACCCCGCAGCTTGCGGCGCGCGCGGGCCAGGGCGTTTTCCACAGCCTTTGGGGTGCGGCCCAGCACCCGGGCGGTGTCGGCCGCGCTCATGCCGTCCAGGCTGGCAAGCAGTGCGGCCCGTTCCAAGGGGGACAAAAGGGTATCGATGCGGTCCTGCACGTCGGCGAAGGCCTCGCTGGCAATGGCCAGTTCCTCCGGTCCGGGGGCGGCCTGGTCTTCGGGCAAGGGCACGCTGTCGTTCAGGGGCGCATATTTTTTGCGGGTGGCGGCGCGGTAGGCGTCGCGCTGGGCATTGGCGATGCAGCTGGCGGCGTACCCCGCAAAGGGCACCCCGCGCTCAGGGTCGTAGCTGCGCACCGCGGCAAACAGACCGATGAGGCCTTCCTGCACGGCGTCGTCAAAGTCATGCCCGGGGGCCTGGCTGGCCCACGCCCCCTTGCGGATCACCGGCATCATACGGGCGATCAGGGCGGCAAGGGCGGCTTCGTCCGACGCGGCGGCGCGGCGGATCAGGTCCTGGCTGACAGGTTCCATGATCTGACACCTCCGGGCCGCGCGGATACGATAGTTCTCATTTTAGCGACTGTTGCGGCGTTTGTCAATGCTTTTTGCGCCTGCCGGGCGGGTTTTGGGCCGCAGAACGGGGCATTTTTCAGCCCTGCCGGCCGGAAAACCAGTTCAGCAGCTCCACCGCCAGAATGATGACCACGGTGACCACGAACACGCCCAGCCAGCCCATGCCCGCCTTGGGCAGGACCTGCAAGAGAGTTTCAAACGAAAGCATGGGGGTTCCTCCTTTTATAATGACGGCATCAGGCGAACAGGGTCAGCACCATGCCGCCCGCAATGACCGAGGCGATCTGGCCCGACACGTTGACGCCCACCGCGTGCATGAGCAGGAAGTTCTGGTTGTCCTCCTGCAGGCCCATCTTGTTGATGACCCGGGCCGACATGGGGAAGGCCGAAATGCCCGCCGCGCCGATCATGGGGTTGATCTTGGTCTTGGCGAACAGGTTGTACAGCTTGGCCACCAGCACGCCGCCCACCGTGTCGAACACGAAGGCCACAAGGCCCAGACCCAGGATCATCAGCGTCTGTACGGTCAAAAAGCTGGCGGCCTGCATTTTGGTGGAGACGGTCAGGCCCAGGAACAGGGTGATCAGGTTGGCAAGGTCCTTCTGGGCCGTTTCGGACAGACCCTCCAGCACGCCGCATTCCCGGATCAGGTTGCCGAACATCAAAAAGCCGATGAGGGCCACGCTGCGGGGAGCCACCAGGCCGGCGATGACCGTGATGATGATGGGGAACAGGATCTTGGTGGTCTTGCTGACCGGGCGGTCGGCATAGCCCATGCGGATGCGGCGCTCGGCCCTGGTGGTCACGGCCCGGATGACCGTGGGCTGGATGATGGGCACCAGCGCCATGTACGAGTAGGCCACCACCACGATGGCGCCCAGGTAGTTGGACTGGAAGAAGTTGGCCACAAAGATCGAGGTGGGGCCGTCCGCCGCGCCGATGATGGCGATGGAGGCCGCGTCCTTGATGTCAAAGCCCAGCAGCGCCGCCACGCACAGCGTGAAGAAGATGCCGAACTGGGCCGCCGCGCCGAAGATCATCAGCTTGGGGTTGGAGAGCAGGGGCGTGAAGTCGATCATGGCGCCGATGCCCACGAACAAAAGCAGGGGGAACAATTCGTTGGCGATGCCGCTTTCAAACAGCACGTCGATGGGGCCCAGCTCGGTGACGCCGTCGATGACCTGGGTCACGGCGCCCGACAAGGGCAGGTTGACCAGGATCGCGCCGAAGCCCATGGGCAAAAGCAGCGAGGGCTCCATCTGCTTTTTGATGGCCAGCCAGATCAGCAGCCCGCCGATGATCCACATGACCACCTGCTGCCACTGCAAATTGAGTACATTGCCGAACAATGCTTGCATGGGAAAGGGTACCTCCTTATCCGTTGGCTGTACACAAATGTGTACAAATTATGACGTTCTGTATTATTATGCGGGGGGCGGCTTCAAAAGTCAAGGGGGAGGCAGGCCTTCTTATCCGGGTGTTTGCCGGGGCGGAACCCCCGTGCCCGGCTCGGTGATTTACCGCTTTAACGCCTTGACTTGCCATGGTGGAATTGCTACAATGGAAAATGCGGACCCCCTATTTTTGGGCATGCTTACCAACGCCGGCCACGCCGGCAAACGAACGAGAGAAGGAGACGCTATGCGCGTTGCAAACCACGGCGGCACATCCGACGCCCCGCGCAGCACGGCCCTGTACGAGGCCATCCTGCGCCTGGACAACCTGGAGGACTGCCTGCGATTTTTTGACGACCTGTGTGCCGTGACCGAACTGCGCACGCTGGAGCAGCGCTACGACGTGGCAGGGTGCCTGTTGCAGGGCAAGGTATACAGCGAGATCCGGCGGGAGACCGGCGCGTCCAGCGCCACGGTATCCCGGGTGAACCGTATGCTGAATTACGGCGCCGGCG
>DBRU01000020.1 GCA_002306375.1 Faecalibacterium sp. UBA1360 | reverse complement strand
TCCCCCCGCTGCTTTTTGCGGGTCTGCTCGGGGGCGCGGGTCACGGTGTACCGCCGGCCCCGGTGGGAAAAGACCAGCTGTACAAAGGTCTCGTCCCGGGGGTCGGCAAAGTCGCTGCGCAGCATATCGGGGGAGCGGTAGGCCCCGGTGGCCTCGCCGTACAAGGCGAAGGTGATGGCGTCGAACAGGGCGGTCTTGCCCGCGCCGGTGTCGCCGCTGACCAGGAACAGGCCGCTGGGCCCGAAGGCCGAAAAGTCCAGCTCGCACCGCCCCGCATAGGGGCCGAAGGCGCACAGGGTCAGGCGCAGGGGTTTCACGGTGAGCAGTCCTCCTTCATGGCGGCGATGGCCCGGGCCTCAGCCTCGGTCAGGTCCCGGCCGTGCATGCGGGCAAAAAAGTCGGCGAACAGTTCCTCAAAGCTTTTTTGGCGCACGGCGGCCGCGGCGGCGTCGCTCCAGTCGGGGCCGTCGCCCCGGGCGGCGTAGTCCAGGCGCATGGCGTTGGGGTAGGCGGCCCGCAGCACGGCCATGGCGTCGGGCTGGGGGGTGTCGTCGGTGAGGGTGGCCCAGATATAATCCCCGGCGTCGGTGACCCGGGCCGGGTCGGTGAGGCTGGCCAGGGGGCCGGTCAGGTGGCGCATGGCCCGCCGGGGGGTCAGGGGCAGGCACTGGATGTCCGCCGAATCCCGGCCCAGGGTCAGCAGCACGGCGCTTTTTTGGGCGCCGCACTCGTCCAGGCTGTAGCACAAAGGCGCGCCGGCGTAGCGGATGTGGGGCGCGCCGGCGGTCTGGGGGCGGTGGATGTGGCCCAGGGCCACATACTCGAAGCCGCCGTTTTGGGCAAAGCGGGCGGCGTCCACGGCCTCCACGGCGCCGATGTTGAGCCCCGCGCCGGCCAGGTCGGCGGCCACGGTCTCGCTGCCGGCGGGGGTGGGCAGAGCCCCCAGACCCAGCACGGTCTGGTGGGCCACCAGAATGCGCCGCACCCCGGCCCGGCGGGGCGGCAGGGTGGCCAGGGCCGCGGCCACGGCGGTGTCGTAGTCGGCGACGGGGGCGTCGGGCAGGCAGTGGCGCACGGTGGCTGCCCGCACAAAGGGCAAAAGACAGCATTCCACCCTGCCGTACTCGTCGGTCAGTTCGGCCACGCGCACCGCGCCCGTGAACCGCCCGGCGATGTGCACCCCCTGCCGGGCCAGCAGGTTGGCGGCGTAGTCCAGCCGGTCGGCGCTGTCGTGGTTGCCGGACACCGCCAGCACCGCCACGCCCCGCCCGGCCAACGCGTTGAGAAAGCCGTCCAGCGCCAGCACGGCGGCGGCCGGGGGCAGGGGCGCGTCGTAGATATCCCCGGCCAGGGCCACGGCGTCCACGCCCTGCTCGTCCACCAGGTCCAGCACCCGGTCCAGCAGATAGCGCTGGTCCTCCAGCATGTCGAAGCCGTTGACCCGCTTGCCCAGGTGCAGGTCGGCCAGATGCAGCAGTTTCATCGCCAGAGCTTCTCCCAGGTGGTCAGGTCCAGCGTCACGCCGGGCAGCACTTCCACGGCCTCGGTGCCGGCGGCGCGGAAGCGGCACCGCTTGCAGAAGCCCTCGGCCTTCAGGTCCTTGGCCCATACCTTCAGGTACAGGCGGCTGCGGCCGTCGCCCTCGGCCAGCTTCTGGGCGTAGGCCACGATGCCGCGGCCGATGCCCCGGCCCCGGGCCTTTTCCAGCAAAAACAGCCGGCTGATGCACAAGGCCCCCGCCGGGCGCAGGTCCAGGGCAAAGTAGCCCACCGGCTCGCTGCCCAGGTAGACCAGGAAATAGTTCACCGCACCGCAGTGGATCTCCTCGTCGGTCAGGTCCTCGTTCTGCCAGGCCTCGGCCAGAGCGGCGGCGACCCTGGGGGTCAGTTTGGTGTAGTGCTGCACAAAGATCTGGCGGGCCAGGTCGCTGACCGTCTGCACGGCCCGGTTCTTGGTCACTTGCTTGTAGGTGGCGTTCATAGGGGGTCCTTTCTCAAAACAATATACAAAATGAAGAATTCAGTCTTCGTTTTCCAGGATGGTCACGCTGGCTTTGGCAGGCAGGCAGGCGGCCCAGTCCCCGGCGCGGGACAGCCGGCCGAAGCCTTCGCACAGATGGTCGGGGCAGGGGCTGTCCGCAAAGCGGATGGTCCCCTCCTCCACCACCAGGTGGATGGTGTAAAAGCCGGTGTCGATGTCGTAGCGGCCGTCCTCGTCCAGGGGGATGCGCAGCTCCTGCCCGGGGTCGCCGTACTGCACAAGGGCCACGGCCCCCCTATCGCCCAAGGCCAGGGCGCGCCAGGCAAGCAGCGCGGCCAGGACCAGGGCCAGGCACACACCGAAGATCAGGTTTTTGCGGGCGGCGGGGGTCAGTTTCATGGGGCGTCCTTTCCTTGCAGAGGATCGGGGTCAAAGGTCAGGGTCAGTTCCAGGCCGTCGGACCCGGCTTCGGCCCCGGCGAACCGGGCCCGGGCGGCGGCCAGACCCGGGGCGGGGTCGGTGACGGCGGCGCTGTAATGCACGAGCCACAGCCGCCGCGCCCCGGCCTCGGCGGCCAGGGCCCCGGCCTCGGCGCAGGTGGCGTGGCCGTACAGCCGGGCCTTGGGGGCGTCGGCGTCGTCGGCGTAGGTGGCGTCCATGCACAACAGGTCAGCCCCGGCGGCGGCGTCCCGCAAAGCGTCCGACGGGCCGGTGTCGGTGGCGTACACCACCCGCAGGCCCCGCCGGGGCGCCCCCAGCACGTCGCCGGGGGCAAAGCCGCCGGCCTCGCGGCCCAGCTGCAGGTCCTTCCAGTATTGGAGGGGGATGCCGGCAGCCCGGGCCCGGTCGGGGTCAAAGCGCCCGGCCCGGGGCAGCGTGTACACGTAGGAACAGCAGGGCACCCGGTGCACGGCGGGCACGGCCTGTACCTGCCCGCCGCCGGGCAGCGCCAGCGTGCCCCGGCCTTCGGCGAAGGTATGCCGCCGCAGGGCAAAGGGCAGCGGCCCGCACAAGGTCAGGATGGCGTCCAGCACCCCGTCCAGGCCGGGCGGGCCCGCCACCGTGAGGGGCCCGGTGCGGCCCAGGGCCCCCATGGTTTGCAAAAGCCCCGGCACGCCGAAGAGGTGGTCCCCGTGGTAGTGGGTCAAAAGCAGGGTGTCCAGCTTGTACAAGCTGGCCCCGAAGCGCACGGCGGCAACCTGGGTGCCCTCGCCGCAGTCGATGAGCAGTCCGTGCCCGGCGTTTTGCACCCACAACGCGGCCAGGGCCCGCCCCGGCAGCGGCCGGGTGCCGCCGCAGCCCAGCAGGACCACACGCAGCATAGGCCCCGCCCCCTTTCAAACGATCATACAGAGATATTATACCACGAACGCCCCCGTCCCGTAAACGCCGGGGGGCCACCTTGCGCCCGGGGCGCTTCGGTGCTACAATAGGGCAGACATCACAACAAATTGTATAGGGGGCATCTGCCATGCAGATGGAATTTTCCAAGCGGCTGGACCTGTTCGGGCCCGAGATCTTCGCCGCGCTCAACGATAAAAAGATCGCCCTGGAGGCCCAGGGCCGCAAGCTGTACAACCTGTCGGTGGGCACGCCGGACTTTGCCCCCGCGCCCCACATCAAGCAGGCGCTGCTGGACGCCGCCGCCGTGGACGAAAACTGGAAGTACACCCTGCGGGACCTGCCCGAGCTGCTGGACGCGGTGGGTCAGTATTACCGCCGTCGCTTCGGGGTCGAGGGCATCACCCCCGACAAGGTCATGACCTTCAACGGCAGCCAGGACGGCATCGGCCATCTGGGCCTGGCGCTGCTCAACGACGGGGACACGGTGCTTTTGCCCGACCCGTGCTATCCGGTGTTCATGACGGGCATGCGCCTGGGCGGGGGCGTGCCCTGGTTTTACCCCCTGACGGCACAAAACCGCTTTTTGCCCGACGTGCACGCCATCCCCGAGGAGGTGGCCCGCAAGGCCAAGGTCATGCTGGTGTCTTTGCCGGCCAACCCGGTGGGCAGCATCGGCACGCCGGAGCTGTACGCCGAGATCGTGGAATTCTGCCGTACATACGACATTCTGCTCGTGCATGACAACGCGTACAGCGACATCATTTTTGACGGCGCCGTGGGCGGCAGCGTGTTCAACACGCCGGGCGCCGAGGAGGTTGCCGTGGAGTTTTTCTCCTTGAGCAAGAGCTTCAACGTCACGGGGGCGCGCATCAGCTTTCTTGTGGGCCGGCCCGACGTGGTGGCCGCCTGCAAGAAGCTGCGCACCCAGATCGATTTCGGCATGTTCGCCCCCATCCAGAAGGCCGCCGTGGCGGCGCTGCTGGGCCCGCTGGAGGGCGTCAGGGCCCAGTGCAAGGTGTACGAGGCCCGGCGCAACGCTTTGTGCGGCGGCCTGCGGGACATCGGCTGGCCGGTGCCCGACAGTCACGGCAGCATGTTCGTGTGGGCGCCGGTGCCGGCGGGGCATACCTCCAGCATGGATTTCTGCCTGGAACTCATCGAGAAGGCGGGGGTCATCTGCACACCGGGGTCCAGCTTCGGCCCGTCGGGGGAAGGCTACGTCCGCTTTGCCCTGACCCTGCCCGAGGACGTGATCCGCGAAGCCGTCGCCGCCATTGACCAAAGCGGCATCCTGCGCGCCTGAACCGCCGCCAAGCAAGGAGGTCCCCCATGCCCCGAACCGTGACCGTGCCCGTGCGGGTGGATGCCGGGCAGTTCCGCGCCTTTGCGGATTTTGAGTTTTTCCGCCACCGCAAGCGCTGGGTGCGCCCCGCCCTGGCCGGGGCGCTGCTGCTGGCGGCGGCCGTGGCCTGCTTTGTTTTGAGCATGAGCCGGGGCCCGGCGCTGCTGTGGGCGGGCTGGGTGCTGGCGCTGGCGGCCGTGGGGCTGCCGGCGGTGTGGATCGGGCGGTTTTACCGCTCGGTGACCAAAGAGGCCGCCCGCATGGGCCTGCAAACGCCCCAGGCGGCTTACCATGTGACCCTTGGCCCCGAGGGCGTGGGCATCGCCCTGCCCGGCCAGCTGGACAAGGCCCCTCGGATGCTGGACTGGGCCGGGGTGTGGGGAGCGTACCGCACCCCCGACGCCGTGTATTTGTACGAGAATTTTGACCGCGCCTACATCCTGCCCGCCGACCAGGCCCAGGGCGGCGGGGATGCCCTGTGGGCGGTGTGCGCCGCCGCCCTGCCCGCTGAAAAGCTGCACGATGTGAGGTGAAGGGTAAAGGGGAGCCTTGGGGTACTGCCACCTTACATGCCTCCCCTGTGTAAGGGGAGGTGTCAGCGAAGCTGACGGAGGGGTTGGCAGCTTTGCGGCGTTGCCCGCCAACGGGCGATCTGTTGTTTGCCCCGCACTGTAGGGACGGGACTTGTCCCGTCCGTTCCCTTGGCTGGTGGCTTCTTGGCAGGCGGCTGCTTGCCGGAGTGTTGTTCCTTTTTGGCGTCAAAAAGGAACCGAAAAACCGCCACCGTTTCGATGCGGTGGACGCCGACCAGGG
>DBRU01000021.1 GCA_002306375.1 Faecalibacterium sp. UBA1360 | reverse complement strand
GGCCTGCGAAACGCGCCTGCGGGCGCAGTGCGCCGACCGACTCAGACACAACCAGGGAAATTTGGCGGCAAATTGTGTGCGAGGAGCCAAGCGACGAGTGCGCGATTTGCCGCAAAATTTTGTCGAGGGGGTGTCCAAGAGGGGGAATAGGCCCGTTAGGCAATTGCCGTGCGGGACTGTTCCCCCTTTTGCAGCGTGTCGAGTTTCTCAACACGCTGTTCACACATCCAGATGGATATGCTGGGGCACGCCGTTGATATAGATGGGGGTCAGCTCGGCCTGGATCAGCGGCCGGGCGTAGCGCTCGAACTCGGGGGTCAGGTGCAGCCCGTCGGGGGTGATCCACTCGTCGGGGACCTTCTTTTCCCGGTTGGCCACCTGGGCCACCGGCGTCAGGGCCGTGGCCGTGCGGTAGGGCAGGTCAGACAGTCGCACGATGCCGCACATCTGGCCGGTCTGGCCGTTGAAGGCGGCCTCCACGGCCGCGCCGCCCACCTGGTAGGCCTCGGTGATGTCGGTGCGGCTGGCCAGGTGGGAGGCGCACCGCTGCAAAGTGGAAAACTCGATGGCCCGGGTCTTGCACCCCAGGCGCACCCGGATCAGGTCGGCCAGGTAGCGGCTGGTGCCCGACAAAATGGCCTTGTGGCCGAAGGCGTCCAGCTGGCCCGCCGTGCTGACCAGGTCGCACAGGAACACGCCGTCCCGGTTTTTCACGCCCTCGCTGGCGGCGATGATGACGCTGCGGTGTTCGGCGGTCAGGTCGGCCACCCGCTTCAAGAAGGTCTCCTCCTCAAAGGGGCGCTCGGGCAGAAGGATGATGTCCGGCCCGGCGCAGTCGCTGCCCTTGGAAAGGGAGGCCGCCGCGGCCAGCCACCCCGTGTGGCGGCCCATGATCTCGGCCACGGTCACGCTGCGCAGGTCGTACACGCTGGAATCGCAGATGACCTCTTTGAGGATGGTGGCGATGTACTTGGCCGCGCTGCCGTAGCCGGGGGTGTGGTCGGTGCCCATCAGGTCGTTGTCGATGGTCTTGGGCACGCCGATAAAGCGGATGGGGCTGTTTTTGGTTTCGCCGTAGGCGGCCAGCTTGGCGATGGTGTCCATCGAATCGTTGCCGCCGATGTACAGCACCGCCCCGATGGAATGCCGCTCAAACAGGTCGAACAGAGTCTTGTATGGCTTTTCGTTGACGGCAAACTCGGGCAGCTTGCAGCGGCAGCTGCCCAGGTAGCTGGACGGCGTGCGCTTGAGCAGTTCGATGGCCATTTTGTCGCCCAGGCGGTCGTTCAGGTCCACCAGACGGCCCTCCAGCAGGCCCTCGATGCCGTACTGCATGCCGTATACGTGTTCGTAGCCGAAGGCGCGGGCGCTCTCGAACACGCCGGCCAGGCTGGCGTTGATGACGGCGGTGGGACCGCCGGATTGTCCTACAAGCAGATTGGTTGCCATGGTACACCTCGCAGTCTGTGGGGACCTTACCGGCCCAGCACGTATTTCTCAATGGCGGCGGCCACGCCGTCGTGGTTGTTGTCGTCGGTGACCACGTCGGCGGCGGCCAGCACTTCGGGGGTGGCGTTGCCCATGGCCACGCCCAGGCCCGCCTGCTGGAGCATGGTCAGGTCGTTGCCGCTGTCGCCGCAGGCCATGACCTGGTCCGGGCCCAGACCCAGGGCCTTGGCCAGGGCCATCAGCCCCTTGCCCTTGCTGACCCCCGGGGCGTTGAGCTCCAGGTTCTTGGGCACGCTGGTGGTGGCTTCGGCGTCGGGGCAGGCGGCCAGGGCGGCGGCGCGGGCCGCGTCCCGGGTGGGGATGTCGGGGTACAGGATGCTGAACTTTTCCACCAGGCCGGCGCTCAGGCGGATGACCGATTCCAGATCGTCGGCGACCACCCGGGACCTCCGCACGTAGGCCAGCAGCTCGGGCGGGCAGCAGGCGTCCACCCGGGCGGCGTTTTCCCGGTCGGTGTAGCACTTGCCGTCCACGAACAGGCTCAGACTGCCCGGGAAGGGCCGCAGCGCCGCCAGCAGGGCCAGGGCGTCGGCGGTGGCAAAGGGCAGTCGCACGACGCTGTGTTCGTCCTCCAGCCGGATCACGCTGGCCCCGTTGGAGGTCAGGGCGTACCGCACGCCCTGCATGTGCAGAAATTCGTCGGGCACGCCGGTCAGGGTGCGGCCGGTGGCGGGGATCACGTCCACGCCCTTGTCCAGCGCCGCCCGCAAAGCGGCCAGCGTGCGGGGAGAAATGCGCTTTTGATCGTCAAACACCGTGCCGTCCAGGTCCAGCGCGATGAGCCGGATGTCCTGCATGGGGACCCCTCCTTGCATTGTCAGATTCCACAAAGATTTTACCGCATTTTTCGGCAGTTTGCAAGGCGGGGCCTTGCCTTTTGCCGCCCCGGCGTGTTACAATTTTTTGAACAATGCGGGGCGTTCTCACAGCGCGCCCGCCCGGAAAGAAGGTCCCCCCCATGTCCCTGTCCCCCGCTGCTTGCCGCCCCCGCGTCTGGGCGGCGGACGCCCTGCGCGGCCTGGCGCTGCTCAACATGCTGGCCTACCACGCTTTGTACGACTGGGTGTACATTTTTGGCCTGCCCTGCGCCTGGTACGACATCTCCTCGCCCGGGTGCCATGTGTGGCAGCAATACATCTGCTGGAGCTTTATTTTGCTGGCGGGGTTCAGCTTCCCCTTGTCCCGCCGCCCCTGGCGGCATGGTCTCATCGTGGCCGGCTGCGCCGTCGCCTTGAGCGTGGTCACGGCGGCGGTGCTGCCCGCCCAGGCTGTGCGCTGGGGGGTGCTGCACCTGATCGCCGCGTCGGTTTTGCTGTGCTGTGCGGCCCGCCCGGCGCTTGACCGGGTGCCCCCGGCCTGGGGGCTTGCCGTCAGCGGGGCGCTGTTCGTTTTGACCAGGGGGGTGCCGGCGGGGTATTTCGGGTTCGAGGGCCTGCGCCTGGCTCCGGCGCCCGCGGCCTGGTACGCCCCCAACCTGTACCCGCTGGGCCTGCCCGACCTTACCCGGTTTTCTTCCTCCGATTATTTCCCGCTGGCGCCCTGGCTGTTTTTGTTTTTGTGCGGGGTGTTTTTGTGCCGGCTGCGCCCGGCGCTGCCCGCGGGCCGGCCGCCCAAAGCCCTGGCCTGGCTGTGCTGTGCGGGCAGACATACCCTTTTTGTCTATATGCTGCACCAGCCCGTGCTCTATGGCGCGCTGCTGGCGGCCCGCAGCCTGGGATGGCTGTAACGGCGGGCAAAACAGGGCAAAAGAGGGGCCGGACAGCCCGCACAAAAACCCCGATTTTTGGCTGTGCGGGCGGCATTTGTAAACTTTGTGCGAATTTGCCCCGAGGCCGAAAAATTGGTTGACAGGCGGGGTTTTGGTATAGTATACTTTGATTTACTGGTTGATTAGAAATTTTTGACCGGCAAACTCCTGTCTAAAGACCAAGGGAGGGATAAAGATGTCGGAGATCCGTGTCAAGGAGGGCGAATCCCTGGAGAGCGCTCTGCGCCGTTTCAAGCGCAGCACTGCTCGCAGTGGCGTCCTGGCCGAAGTGCGCAAGCGCGAAGCGTATGAAAAGCCTTCCGTGCGCCGCAAGAAGAAGTCCGAAGCCGCCCGCAAGCGCAAGTTCAAGTAATTTTGGGCGTTGTGCGGCGCTGCCGCGCTTACAAAGGAACGGCAAAGCAGACCCGCCGCGGCGGGTCTGCTTTTTGTTTTGGCGGGTGGCGTATAAGATGGCAGCCCCCCAAGGCTCCCCTGTGTAAGGGGAGCTGGCGGCCGGCAGGCTGACTGAGGGGTTGTTAGGCTTGCCTGGTTTGCTGTTTGTGTGGCGGCGCTTGTTCGCCCCGGCTCGTAGGGACGGGATTCATCCCGTCCGCGGGGCCCTGCGCCGCCGCACACATCCCCGGACGGGACAAGTCCCGTCCCTACAATGCAAGGCAAAAGGGCAGACGACCCGTTACCGGGCAATGGCGCAAAGTTACCACCCCCCTACCAATAAAAAGGAGACCCCATGCTGCTGACCCCCCAGATCATCTACAAAAACGTCGAGGCCATCACCCCGGCCCGCCTGGCCGAGCTGGGCGTCACCGCCCTGGTGCTGGACGTGGACAACACCCTCACCGGCGACGGCAGCCAACAGCTGGACGACAGCGTCGCCGCCTGGCTGGACGAAATGCGCGCCGCCGGCGTGTCGCTGACCATCGTGTCCAACAACACGGCCCGCCGCGTCTCCCCCTTTGCCGACCGCATCGGCCTGGCCTATGTGCCCATGGCCTGCAAGCCCCTGCCCCTGGGCCTGATCGTGGCCCGCCGCCGCCTGGGCGTGCCCCGGGCCGCCATGGCCATGGTGGGGGACCAGATCTTCACCGACCGGCTGGCCGCGTCGCTGTTCGGCATCCGCTGCCTGTACGTGCTGCCCCGCACCCCCCATGACAAAAATCGGTTCGTGCGCCTCAAGCGCAGGATGGAAGCCCCGTTTTTGCGCAACTACTACCGCAAGGGGGGCGTCACCCATGAGTGAGTTCCCCCGCTTCGGCCCCGCCGGCACGTCGGACAGCTGCAAGGCCGCCCGCGTCAAGACCCCCGCCGACCTGGCCGCCCACACGGCGGCGCTGGGCCTGACCGCCTTCGAGTATCAGTGCGGCCGGGGCGTGCGCCTGAGCGCCGACAAGGCCGCCGAGATCGGCAAGGCCTTTGCCGCCTATGACATCCGGGTGTCGGTGCACGCGCCCTACTACATCAGCATGAGCAGCCTGGAGGAAGAAAAACGCCTGGCCAGCGTGGAGTATCTGTTGCAAAGCTGCGCCGCCGTCAAGGCCATGGGCGGGCGGCGGGTGATCTTCCACACCGGGTCCTGCGGCAAGCAAAGCCGGGAAGCCGCCCTGGAAAAGGCGCTGGACACCATGGCCCGGGCGCAGAAAGCCGTGGACGAGGCCGGCTACGGGGACTGCATCCTCTGCCCCGAGACCATGGGCAAGCAGAACCAGCTGGGCACCCTGGAGGAGGTGCTGGCCCTGTGCGCCGTGGACAAGCGCATCACCCCCTGCATCGACTTCGGGCACCTGTACGCCCGCAGCCGGGGCACTGAGTTCACCGACCCCGAAGGCGTGGGCTACGCCGCGCTGCTGGACCGCCTGGCCGAGGCTTTGGGCGACGGGCGGGCCGAGGCCTTCCACGCCCATTTTTCCCGCATTGCCTACACCGACGGGGGCGAAAAGTGTCACCTGACCTTTGCCGACACCCAATACGGCCCGCCCCACCAGCCGCTGATGACCCTGCTGGCCCGGCGCGGGCTGCGCCCCACGGTGATCTGCGAATCCGCCGGCACCCAGGCCGAGGACGCCGCCACCCTGATGGAGGCCTGCCGCGGAGCCCTGGTTTCGACAACAAATTGTTGAACTGCCGGGGCAAAAATGGTACAATAAAGAAACAAGCGCCCTGCCGTTGGCGGGACGCCGCACCGCATTTTTGAGCGCATCGTAGGAGGTCCCCATGACCTGGCTGGATAAACTGGAACGCCGTTACGGGCGTCTGGGCATCCCGTATCTGATCAACATCGTGCTGGGTGGCCAGCTGTTGTGCTGGTTCATCATCATGTTCATCAACAGCCGGCTGTACCTGGCCCTGACGCTGGATCGGGAACTGATCCTGCACGGGCAGATCTGGCGGCTCATCAGCTTTGTGTTCCTGCCGACCTTGCAGACAAGCCCCTTCTGGCTGGTGCTGGAACTGTATTTTTACTGGTGGATCGGCAATTCCCTGACCCGCGCCTGGGGGGATTTTCGCTTCACGGTGTACTGGCTGGCCGGTATGCTGGGGGCGATCCTGTCCTGTTTTCTGACGGGGTACGGGTCCTCGTCGGGCCTGTTTTTAAGCCTGTTCTTCGCCTTTGCCTGGATGTGGCCCAACATGCAGGTGCTGCTGTTCTTCTTCATCCCGGTCAAGGTCAAGTGGCTGGGCTGGGCGGCGGCGCTGGTGTGGGCCGTGCAGTTTTTGCGGGGCGGATTTTCCACCAAGATCACGCTGCTGTTCGGCCTGGCGGGATTTTTGCTGTTCTTCGGCAAGGAACTGTACGGCTGGGTCAAGGAGACCCTCGTCAGCTACAAGCGCCGCAAAGAGTGGAACGACCGCTGGAAGCGGTAAGGCTGCCGCCTTGCATGCCTCCCCTGTGGCAGCGGTGCGTGCCGCGCAGCTTTCTTTCCCTGTATGCCTCCCCTGTGGCAGCGGTGAGTGCCGCGCAGCTTTCTTTCCCTGTATGCCTCCCCTGTGTAAGGGGAGGTGCCGCGCAGCTTTCTTTCCCCGTATGCCTCCCCTGTGGCAGCGGTGNNGGCGGAGGGGTTGTCAACTTTGCGTCGTTGCCCGTTGCCAGCTTGCGGCGGTAGCTTACAACCCCTCAGTCGCCTTCGGCGACAGCTCCCCTTACACAGGGGAGCCTTTGGCGGCTGCCACCTTATAAGCCTCCCCTTACACAGGGCAGGCATTCGGCAAAAAATCCATCCCGATCTTCACTCCAAAGGAGGATACATATATGAAACTCGTTACTGCCATTGTCAACAAAGAGGACTCCAAGGCCGTTTGCAGCGAACTGCTGCGCAACAAATTCTACGTCACCCGCCTGGCCACCACCGGCGGCTTCCTGATGGCGGGCAACATGACCCTGCTCATCGGCACCGAGGATGAGCGCGTGGACGACTGCATCGCCTGCATCTCCAAGTGCTGCAAGCAGCGCACCGAGATCGTGCCCGGCGCGGCCTCCATCGGCCTTGGGCTGGAAAGCGCCATGCCCATCGAGGTCACCGTGGGCGGCGCCACCGTCTTTGTAACCAACGTGGAGCGGTTCGAAAAGCTGTGAGCCCCGCCCCCGCCATGCTGGACCGCCTGGTGGGCAACCAGGCCCTCAAAGCAGACCTCAAGGCCGCCCTGGCCGCCGACCGCCTGCCCCACAGCATCCTGCTGGTGGGCGAGGCAGGCTGCGGGGCGGGCTTTGCCGCGCGCTGCCTGGCCGCCGACTACCTCTACCCCGCCGGCGGCCCCCACGCCGAGGGCGTTTTGCGCGGCGAGGACAGCGAGTGCATCGCCATCACGGGGGAAGGCGCCTCCGGCCAGATCAAGGTCGAGCGCATCCGGGACGCCCGGGAACGCATCGCCCACAGCGCCCTGTCCGCCGACGCGGCCGGCCGAGTGCTGTTCATCTACGGCGCCCAGGACCTGAACGACGCTTCGGCCAACGCCATGCTCAAGATCATGGAGGAACCCCCTGCCGGCGTGCTGTTTTTGCTCACGGCCTCCTCGGCCGCCGCCGTGCTGCCCACCATCCGCAGCCGCTGCGCGGCCTACGCCATCGCCCCGCCCGCCGAAGCCGAGTGCGCGGCCGCTTTGCGCGCCGCCGAGCCCGCTTTGGACGAGGGCCGCTGCGCCCACCTGGCCTTTTTGTACGAGGGCCGCATCGGCGCGGCGCTGGACGCCGTGCGGGACCCCGACATCCGCGCCGCCGCGGCGGCCGCCGCCGACCTGGCCCGCCATGCCCAGACCGGGGATACCTACCGCGCCGCCGCCCTGCTGGCCAAGTATGAAAAAGACCGCCCCGGCGTGGTGCGCCTGCTGGCCCAGACCCGTCAGCTGGCCAGCGCCGCCTTGCGCCGCCCGGGCTTCGGCGGGCTGGACGCCCCCCGCGCCGCCCGCCTGGCCAAAGCGGCCGGCACGGCCCGGGCCGCCGTGGCCGCCAACGCCAACCTGCGCCTGACCCTGTGCCTGCTGGCGGCGGACGCCGCCGGCGCGCTGTAACTGCCCATACAAAAAAGGAACATCCGAACATGAAAGTCATTTCCGTCAAATTCAAAGAGAGCGGCCGCTCCTACTACTTCGACCCCGGCGCCCTGCAGGTGCAGGCCGGGGATTTTGTGGTGGTGGAGACCGCCCGCGGCGTGGAATGCGGCGAGGTGGTGCGGGGGGGCCATGACCTGCCCGACACCGGCTTTTCCCGCGAGATCAAGCCTGTGGTGCGCCAGGCCGACGCCGTGGACGTGCGCCGCATGCGCCAGAACCGGGCCGACGAGCGCAAGGCCTTCGCCCTGTGCGAGCAGCGCATCGCCGCCCACAAATTGCAGATGAAGCTCATCGACGCCGAGTATACCCTTGACCGCACCAAGCTGGTGTTCTACTTCACCGCCGACAACCGGGTGGACTTCCGGGAACTGGTCAAGGACCTGGCGTCCCAGTTCCGCACCCGCATCGAGCTGCGCCAGATCGGCGTGCGGGACGAAAGCAAGATGCTGGGCGGCCTGGGCGTGTGCGGCCAGCCCTTCTGCTGCAGCCGGTTCTTGAAAAACTTCCAGCCCGTGTCCATCAAGATGGCCAAGGAACAGGGCCTGTCTTTGAACCCCGCCAAGATCAGCGGGGCCTGCGGCCGCCTGATGTGCTGCCTGGCCTATGAGCAGAAAAGCTACGAATACCTCAACAGCATCACCCCCCAGCCCGGCAGCGTGGTGCGCACGCCCGACGGCGAGGGCACGGTCACCGAGGTGAACGTGGTGTCCGGCAACCTGAAGGTGCGCAGCGTGGAGAGCCTGGCCCCCAAGACCTACCATCGGTCGGAGTGCGTCTACCTTCGGGGCGGACGCCGCGCGCCCGTCAAGCCCGACGAGGACAAGGAGTAAAGCCATGCCCGGCACGCTGTATCTGGTGGGCACGCCCATCGGCAACCTGGACGATCTGAGCCCCCGGGCGGCGGCGGTGCTGGGCGCGGCGGACTTTATCGCCGCCGAGGACACCCGCGTCACCCTGCGCCTGCTCAATCATCTGGGGCTGAAAAAACCGCTGGTCAGCTACTACCAGCACGCCCTGCACCACGGCGCGGCGATTTTGGACCGCATCGAGGAAGGGCAGACCTGCGCCCTTTGCTCCGACGCCGGCATGCCCTGCGTCAGCGACCCCGGCGAACAGCTGGTCATGGACGCCAAGGCCCGGGGCATCCCGGTGGTGCCGGTGCCCGGGCCCTCGGCCTTTGTGGCGGCGCTGGCGGCGTCGGGCCAAAAGACCGACCGCTTTGTGTTCGAGGGGTTTCTCCCGGTGCCCAAGCGGGAACGCCGCGCCCGGCTGGACGAGCTGCGCGGCGAGCGCCGCACCATGCTTTTGTACGAAGCGCCCCACAAGCTCTGCGCCACCCTGGACGACCTGCGGGCGGTTTTGGGGGACGAGCGGGGGGTATCGGTCTGCCGGGAACTGACCAAACTCCATGAGGAGATCCTCAAGACCACCCTGGGGCAGGCCGCCGCCCACTTTGCCCAGACGCCCCCCCGGGGCGAGTTCGTGCTGGTGGTGGCGGGGTGCGAGGCCCCGCCGCCGGAGGACGCCGCCCCCACGCTGGAGGAGGCCGTGGCCGCCGCCAAAGCGCTGATGGACGGCGGGCTTCCCCCCGCCGCCGCGGCCAAACAGGCCGCCGCCGGCACCCCCTTTGCCAAAAACGACATCTACCGCCGCCTGGTGCGGCCCGAATAGACCGCGGCGCGGCCCCTGCGCGCGGCGGACCCCGAAACAGGAAAGGAGCCATGACCATGGCGGCCCAGACTTGCACGATCCTGGTCGTCAGCGACACCCACGGCCGCATCACCCGGCTGCGGTGGCTGCTGCGCCACGAAAAAGCCGATGCGTTGTTCTTTTTGGGCGACGGCCTCAATGACCTGGACCAGGCCATTGTGCAAAACCGCATGCAGCCGCCCTACCCCGTCTACCGCGTGCGGGGCAACTGCGACTTTGGCCGGGAGGAACCCGCCGAAGCCCTGGCCCCCTTTGCCGGGGTGCTGTTCTTCTACACCCACGGCCATTTGTACGGCGTCAAAAGCGGGTTCGAGCCGCTGATCGAGACCGCCAGCGCCCGGGGCGCCGACGTGGCTTTGTTCGGCCACACCCACTACAAGACCGCCCGGGCCGCCACCGCCATGACCCCCGCCCTGTTCAACCCGGGCAGTCTGCGGGACACGGGCAGCTACGGCGTCATCACGATCACCGACGGAAAATGCGCCTTCGGCTGGAAGCAGGTGCCCCTGCACCTGGCATGAAGAAGATGGAACAGAATTCCTTGCCTTTGCTGTATCTGGACACGGTGGATAGCACCAACACCTGGGCCAAGCACAACCTGGACCGGTTCCCCCGGGGCGGGGCTGTGTACACGGCCAGCCAGACGGCGGGGCGGGGCCGGCTGGGCCGCGCCTGGGTCAACGCCGACGGCCAGGCGCTGTATTACACGGCCGTGATCACCCGGCCCCTGGCCGACGGGGCGGCCTTGCCCCTGTATGCCAGCCTGGCCATTGCGGGGGCGCTGCGCCGGCGCTACGGCGTGGACTGCCGCATCAAATGGCCCAACGACCTGCTGCTGAAGGGCAAAAAGATCGTGGGCATCCTGTGCGAGACCGTGGCCCTGGGCGAGGGCCGGGCGGCCCTGGCGGGCATCGGGGTCAATTTGTGCCAGCCCCAAAGCTATTTTGACGCAGCGGGCCTGC
>DBRU01000032.1 GCA_002306375.1 Faecalibacterium sp. UBA1360 | reverse complement strand
TTGGTCCGAGTGGCGAGAGTCGAACTCACGGCCTCTTGAACCCCATCCAAGCGCTCTACCAAACTGCGCTACACCCGGTTATGACCAAGTCCGTCAGTCAGCGTAGTTTATTATAGCGGCTTCGGCTTCAAATGTCAAGGCCTTTTTTCTGTTTTTTTACAGTTTTCTTTTCAGGCGCGCTCATACCCTTTGGCGCGGATCACGTTAACCACCTGGTCCACATACTGCTGGCAGACTTCCTTGCTTTGGGCTTCTACCATCACGCGCACCAGCGGCTCGGTGCCGGATTCGCGCACCAGGATGCGTCCGGTGTCGCCCAGTTCCTCGGCCACCGCCTTGACCGCAGCCTGCACATCGGGGTCGGCCTGAGCCGCGGCCTTGTCGGTCACGCGCACATTGACCAGAACCTGAGGATAGATGATCAGCGGCGCGGCCAGTTCGCTCATGGGCTTTTTGCGCGCCAGCATGACTTCCATCATCTTCAGGCTGGTCAGGATACCGTCGCCGGTGGAGGCATACTTGCTGAAAATGATGTGCCCGCTTTGCTCGCCGCCGATGCGGCTGCCGTGGGCCTGCATATACTCGTAAACATACTTGTCGCCCACCGCCGTCTTTGCATAGCCGATGCCCAGATCGTCCAGGGCCTTGTACAAGCCAAAGTTGGACATGACCGTCGTCACGATCGTATTGCCGATGAGCTTGCCACGCTCCTTCATATAGCGGCCGTAGATGTACAGAATATGATCGCCGCTGATCACGTTGCCCTTTTCGTCCACGCACAGGCAGCGGTCCGCGTCGCCGTCATAGGCAAAACCGATGTCCAGGCCCTTTTCCACCACAAACTTTTGCAGGCCCTCGATGTGGGTGGAGCCCGCGTTACGGTTGATGTTCAACCCGTTGGGCTCGGCATTGATCACATAGGTAGTGGCGCCCAGCGCATCAAACACCGATTTGGCAATGTTCCAGGCCGAACCGTTGGCGCAGTCAAGGCCGACCTTGACCCCGCGGAAGGAATACACGCCCAAAGAAATCAGATACCCGATGTAACGGTTACGGCCCGCCACATAGTCCACGGTGCAGCCGATCTTATCCTTGTGGACAAAGGGCAGTTCGTCCCAGTGCTGACCGAAGGCGTTGAGGTCGCCGTCGAGATAGGCTTCCACCAGGGCGATGGTCTCCTCGTCCATTTTTTCGCCCTGACCGTTGATCAGCTTGATGCCGTTGTCATAGTACGGGTTGTGGCTGGCGGAGATCATAATACCGCAGTCAAAACCGTCCACCCGGGCCACATAGGCCACCGAGGGCGTGGTGGTGACGTGCAGCAGATAGGCGTCTGCACCCGAGGCCACCAGGCCGCCCACCAGCGAATACTCAAACATATAGCTGGAACGGCGGGTATCCTTGCCGATGACGATGCGGGCGGGCCCTTGCTGAATGGCGCGGCCTGCCTGCTCGTCGCGACGGCGCTTCTCATTGTAGTACCAGCCAAGAAAGCGCCCGACCTTGTAAGCGTGGTCGGCAGTCAGCGTATCGTTGGCCTCCCCGCGGAAGCCGTCGGTTCCGAAGTATTTACCCATAATGTTCCCCTTTCAGGTGATACAGATTCTTATATCGCAAAAACCGTTTTCATTATAGCGCACAGAGCTTCGATTGTCCAGCAAATCGACGTTATTGCGCCTCATCCAAAAGAATCGCACGGGCTGCGGTATACTTTTTGCGCCAGTGAGCGACTTTTTCAGGCGTTGCGCCGGGCGCCGCGCACAGACGGCTCTCGTCCGAATTGTGGGCAAGGTCCGCCAGCTTGATGCGCCGTGCCGTTGCGTCGGATTTGAGCGCGCGGACATAGTCCAGATACTCCACTTTCGGATCATGTGTCAGCAGCGCCACGATGCGCACCACTTCGGGCGGAAATTCCAGAGAAAGATCTTCCAGTGTGATGGGGGTATCCTCCACCACGTCGTGCAGCAGCGCCGCGCAAACTGAAACTTCATCCTCCATCTGCTCGGCCAGATGATAGGGATGGAAAATGTACGGGCATCCGCTGACGTCCGTCTGACCGTGGTGCGCATCATAGGCATAGCGCATGGCCTTGATGGTGAGCGGGGTATACAGCATTGGCAAACGCCTCCTTGTGCGGCTTGCTGCCGCACCCCCAGTATAGCGCCCCATCATTCGACGGTCAAGGCAGGGCGTGTCGATTGACGGCGGCGGCCGGATGGATTATCATAAATAAAAAGCGCCGCTGCCGAAAGGATATGCCCTATGCCCTACCAACCATTCCGACTGCTGTACCCCGACGGGTATGTCCCCGCCGGGCGCTGTGCCATGCCCGACACCGAATTCATTCACACCTTGCAGCTGGACCAGATGATCGGCATCAAGCGCGAAAGCTACCGCGGCATTGCGGACCTGCAGCTGGAACAGTTTTTCAGCTGCGAGCCGGCGGTGTTGGAATACCGGGCCGAGCTGATCGCCGAGATCATGGACAGCGAAGCCTTGCAGGCACTGGTGCGGGACGCACTGCCCATGATCCGGGACGCCTATGAGATGCGCAAGGTACTGAACCGGGGTGACGGCAGCCTGGAAAGTGGCCTGGCCGGCACGCGGCACATCGAGCAATACCTGGAACTGGTGGAGATGTTCCGCAGCCGCCTGGAAGCCATCAACCCCTCCAGCGCCGGGCTGCGGCGGCTGAAAGTCGAGGTAGACGCCCGATGCCAAAGCGAGAGCTACCGAGCCCTGCGCCGGCACCTGGACGAGCTGGATACCCAGATCGGACAGATCAAGAGCATCTCGCTGGGGGTGAATCTCAACGGCAGCTTGCAGGTGACCGAAGCCGGGCTGCTGGGCATCCATACCAAGCATTTCCGCCAGGGCAATCTGATGGACAAACTGCGCGGACGCAGCAGCGATCCCATGGTGTGTATGTCCGGGTTCGCCAACGTGGTCAAAGCCGGGCGGGACGACGAGCGTCAGGCCCTGAATGCCGCCGTGCACCGGGCACTGGAATCGGTGTTTGCCCGGGTGGTCCGCAGTTGGGAGCCGGTCATCAACCAGTTTTTCCACGACGAGACCCGGTTCTTTGTGGAGCTTTTGGACGATCTGCGTTTCCTGGCCGCGGCGGTCCCCTTTTTGTGTGAGTTGCGCAAGGCGGGCTGTGCATTGTGCCGGCCTGAGATACGCCCCGTGGCCCAGCGGGCCTTGCGCCTGCACAACGTCTACAACCCGATGCTGGCCCTTAAGACCCAGGGCGAGCCCATCGTGTCCAACGATTTCTGTTACGATGAAAACGGCCGGTTTTATCTGGTGACCGGGCCCAATCACGGCGGCAAGTCCATCTTCTGTTATGCCTTGGGCATGGCCCAGGCATTGTTCCAGCTGGGACTGCCCGTCCCCGCCGAAAGCGCCGTCATGAGCCCGGTGACCGGCATCTACACCCACTTCCCCACCTCGGACGAGGACAACTACGGCAAGGGCCGGCTGGAAAGCGAGTGCGCCCGCATCAGCGCCATTTTGCCCCGCCTGCGCGGCACCGACCTGCTGCTGATGGACGAGAGCTTCAGTTCCACCAGCTTATTGGAAGGCGGATACATTGCCTCGGAGGTACTGGCCGCCGTCAGCGAGATCGGCTGCGGCGGGTTGTATGTGACCCACATCCATGAACTGACCCAGCGGGTGAAGGAGTTGAGCGTCGGGCCCGGCAAGATCGACAATCTGGTGGCCCAGATGGAGAATGTGGCCGACGGCACCCGCAGTTACCGGGTGCTGCGCACCACCCCGGACGGGCTGAGCTATGCCCGGGACATTGCCAGAAAGTACGGCCTGAGCCGGGAGGAGATCTTGCAGGCCCACGCCCGCCTGGAACAAACAGCCAGTGACCTTTGAGACGGCAGAATATAGCAAAAGACCGCCCCCCTGCTTTTCGGCACTGCTTTTCGGCAGGCGGGGCGGTCTTTGCTGTGTCTTTTGTTGAGATCGGGGCCGTACTCACTCGTCGGAGACGTCGGCCGAGGCTTCGTCGTACCCTTCCAGGAAGGTATGGGCGACCCCCTTTGACTTGTAGCCGGGCACCGTGTCCAGGCACACCGCGTGCAGGCTGGCGAAGATGTTGTCCTCGATGTTGGGGGTCTCCTTCTTGAGGTCCCGCAGCAGCGTCTTGACCTGCTGGCGCTTGGAGGCGCCAGGCTCGTCGCTGCGCTGGGTCATGCGGCAGGCGCACTGCAAAAAATGCAGGTCGTTGTAGCGGGCCCAGGCGATGATGTCCTGCTCCTTGACGCAGTACAGCGGGCGGATGAGCTCCATGCCGGGGAAGTTGCGGCTGTGCAGCTTGGGCGGCATGGCCTGCATCTGCGCGCCGTAAAACATGCTCATGACGGCGGTCTCGATGACGTCATTGAGGTGGTGGCCTAAAGCGATCTTGTTGCAGCCCAGGGCCTGGGCCTGCTTGTACAGGTGCCCGCGGCGCATGCGGGCGCACAGGTAGCAGGGGTTGCGGGGCGTGTTGGCCGCCACCTCAAAAATATCGCTTTGAAAGATCGTTACGGGCAGTTCCAGCAGCGCGGCGTTTTCCTCGATCTGGCGGCGGTTGGCCGGGGCATACCCGGGGTCCATAACAAGAAAATGCAGATCGAAGGGCACCTCGGTATGGCGGTGGAGTTCCTGCATAAGTTTGGCCAGCAGCATGGAGTCTTTGCCGCCGGAAATACACACCGCCACCGAATCCCCCGCCCGGATCAGTTCATACCGCTGCACGGCGGCCACAAAGGGGTTCCACAGCTGTTTGCGGTACTTTTTGATCAGGCTGCGCTCAATGGCTTCGCACCGGGTCAGTTCTCTTGGCATGGGGCGGCCTCCTGTTCGGGGTGGGCGGCCAGGTCGCAGATGACCTCGCCGGCCAAAATCAGCCCCGCCACCGGCGGGACAAAGGCATTGGAGCCGGGGATGCCGCGTTTGCCCGGCCCCTGGCGGGCGGTATCCAGTTCGCCGCCGCTGGCGGCCATCACAGTATGGGGCGCCTCGGTGGAATAGACGACCTTGAGACGTCGCACGCCCCGTTTGCGGCATAGGGTGCGCATGGCCCGTGCCAAGGGGCAGACCGAGGTCTTGTACAGATCGGCCACCCGGAAAGCCGTAGCGTCAAATTTGCCCCCCGCCCCCATGGAGCTGATGATGGGCGTGCCCGCCGCCTGGGCGCGCACGGCCAGTTCCACCTTGGCGCTGACCGTGTCGATGGCGTCGATGACATAATCATATAAAGAAAAGTCAAACTGTTCGATGGTCCGGGCATCCACAAACACGCGGTGGGTATGGACCACGGCGTCCGGGTTGATGGAGGCGATGCGCTTGGCAAAAGCATCCACCTTGTATTGCCCGATGGTATCGTGGGTGGCGATGATCTGGCGGTTGAGGTTGGTCAGACACACTTTGTCGTCGTCGATCAGATCCAGCGTGCCCACACCGCTGCGGGCCAGCGCTTCTACCGCGTAGCCGCCCACGCCGCCCACACCGAACAACGCAACGCGGGCATGGAACAACCGCTCCATGCCCTGCGCGCCAAACATTGCCTGTGTACGTGAAAATTGGTCGATCATAAGCCAAACCTGCAATTCCTACAAATGATGTTGGCATTGTAACACAGGCCGTTTGCAGTGTCAAGGCGGCGGGGCCGGGGCCGAAGCCCTGACCCCGCCGCCCTGCGCCGGTTCAGCGTTTTGTATGGGATTCACCGCAGTGGCACTGGCCCCCGCAGCCCGAGCATCCGCCGCATCCGCCGCAGCTGCCGCAGGACGAGCACGACCCGCAGGAATGCCGGCCGGCCCGGTGATCCCGGACCATCTTCACGATGACCAGCGCCAGCGCGCCGAATACAAGCAGCCCCACCAGCGCAGTGGCCAGCTGTGGACCAAGAATTGCCAGCATAGCGATTCTCCTTTTTGATGGGTCGGGACGCCTTATCGGGAGGCGACCACCTTTTTCACATCCAGTTTGAGAGTTTCATTCTTATAGGGGTTGGGACGCACGATCAGATATACCAGCGCGCCCAGGGCGATGAAAGCCACCACCGTAAAAATGCTGAAGGTGGCTTCGCCGGTGGCAAGGCCGCCCAGCTGGTAGGTGATCATCGAGACCACATAGGCAAAGGCGCACATATAACCGATGGCGCCGAGGGTCCATTTGGGGTTGTTCATCTCCCGCTTGATGGCACCCATGGCGGCGAAGCAGGGCGCGCACAGCAAGTTGAACACCATGAAGCTGTACGCCCGAACCGCACCGAAATCGGCGGCCACAGCGGCCCAGATGGGACTGGAGTCCTCCATCAGGTCCACCTCACCCGCATAATTGTACACCACGCCGAAGGTATTGACAACCTCCTCCTTGGCGATCAGGCCGGTGACGGTGGCCACGGTAGCCTTCCAGGCCATGTCGCCCATCCAGCCCAGCGGATAGAAGATCCAGGCCACGGCGTTGCCGATCACGGCCAGCAGAGAGTGGTTGTTGTCCTCCACGGCGGTGAAGGCGCCGTCCACAAAGCCGTAGCCTTGCAGGAACCACAGCACCACCGAGGAAACAAGAACCACGGTGCCCGCCCGCTTGATGAAGGACCAGCCCCGCTCCCAGGTGGCGCGCAGCACGTTGCCCCAGGCGGGCACGTGGTAGGCAGGCAGTTCCATGACGAAGGGCGCAGGGTCCCCCGCAAAGGCCTTGAACTTTTTGAGCATGATGCCCGAGACGATCACAGCCGCAATGCCGATAAAGAAGGCCGAAGTGGCCACCCAGGGGCTTTCGCCGAACACCGCGCCCGCAAACAGGCCGATGATGGGGATCTTGGCGCCACAGGGAATGAACCCGGTGGTCATGATCGTCATTTTGCGGTCACGGTCGGACTCGATCGTGCGGGTGGCCATAATGCCCGGCACGCCGCAGCCGGTGGCCACCAGCAGCGGGATGAAGCTCTTACCCGAAAGGCCGAAGCGGCGGAAGATGCGGTCCATGACAAAGGCCACGCGGGCCATGTACCCCACATCCTCAAGAATCGACAAAAGGAAGCACAGCACCAAAATCTGGGGCACAAAGCCCAGCACCGCGCCCACGCCGGCCACGATACCGTCCTGGATCAGACCGTACAGCCAGTCGGCCACCACCGGCGTGCCGTCGGCGTTGAGCAGCAGGCGGTCAAACAGGCCGGGTACGATCTGGCCGAACAGCGTATCGTTGGCCCAGTCGGTGCCCATGGTGCCGATGGAAAAAGGGAAACCGCCCATGGCGATGGCGTAGATCGCGAACATGATGACGGCAAAGATAGGCAACGCCAGTACGCGGTTGGTGACCACGCGGTCGATCTTGTCCGAGGTGGTCATGTTGCCGTCACGCTGCTTTTTGCGCACCGCCCGGTCCACCACCCGGCCGATATAGGCGTACCGCTGGTTGGTGATGATGCTCTCGGCATCGTCGTCCATCTCTTTTTCGCAGTCGGCGATATGCGCGTCGATGTGTTCCAGCGTCGCCTTGTCCAGACCCAGCTCCTGCTGCACGCGCTCGTCCCGCTCAAACAATTTGACGGCGTACCACCGCAGAAAGCGAGTGTCCACACGGGTCTGGATGCTTTCTTCAATGTGGGCGATGGCGTGTTCGACGCTGCCGGTAAACACATGGGGCAGTTCCCCCGCCCGCCCGGCCAGCGCGGCCTGTACGGCCATCTGGGCGGCCTTGGCGCTGCCCTCGCCTTTGAGGGCGCTGATCTCCGCCACCTGGCAGCCCAGTTCCTTGCTGAGGCGGGCAATGTCGATGCTGTCGCCGTTTTTGCGCACCAGATCGATCATATTCACCGCCATGACCACCGGGATGCCAAGTTCGATAAGCTGGGTGGTCAGGTACAGATTGCGCTCGATGTTGGTGCCGTCCACGATATTGAGGATGGCGTCCGGCTTTTCGGTGACCAGATAGCCGCGGGCCACCACCTCTTCCAGCGTGTAGGGCGACAGCGAATAAATACCCGGCAGATCCTGGATCGTG
This sequence comes from Faecalibacterium sp. UBA1360, assembly GCA_002306375.1. GTDB lineage: Bacteria > Bacillota > Clostridia > Oscillospirales > Ruminococcaceae > Gemmiger. Next base: position 66,870 of record DBRU01000032.1, on the reverse strand, counting down.
ACCTCCTTGTTGCCTTTCAGACGGCCTTCCTTCTTTTCCACCGTGACGCCGGGCCAGTTGCCCACATACTGGTTGGAGCCGGTCAGATCGTTGAACAGTGTGGTTTTGCCGCTGTTCGGGTTACCGGCCAGTGCGATCTTGATACCCATTTCGATGTTACCCCTTTTCTTTGGCGGGCGGCGCGCCGTGGCGCGAAGGTTAGCAAAAGCTAACCACCAACCCTGAAATAAGGCGGTGATTCACCGCCTGCCTCAAACCAGTTCGACCATTTCGGCATCCGCTTTTCGCACGCTGAGCTCGTACCCGCGGATGTTCAGTTCCATCGGATCGCCCAACGGCGCCACCTTGCGCACCAGCACCTGAACGCCTTTGGTCAGCCCCATATCCATGATGCGCCGGCGCACCGGCCCTTCGCCGTGGACTCTAGCCACGGTGACTGTTTCGCCCACCTTTGCGTCTTTCAATGTTTTCATTGCGGATTCCTCCTCCATGTTCGCTGTATTGTGCAGCGGGGCAACGCCCGCTTTACCCTACCAGAATCCGATTCGCCATGGTTTTATCCAGAGCGACGCGGCTCTCTTTGACCTGCAAAATCAAATTGCCTGCGATCTCGTTGATGACGGTGATCCGGGCCTCCATCACAAACCCCAGTTCGGCCAGGTGCTGGCGCACCTCGTCTTTGCCGGTGATCTTTTTGATCGTGTATGTCTCGCCGGTTTTGCCCATGGTGATCGGCATCATCTCTTGGCGCCCCTTCCTCCTGTTCTGGCGCGCGAAACTGCGCGCGGCCGTATGGTTAGAATGCACTAACCGCTGAATCAGTTGCAGTTTACCACCGCTAACCGCCAATGTCAATACTTTTCCTTGCAATTTTAGTTAGTTTGTGCTAATCTTTACCTGTAACCAAATAAAGTGAGGCGTTTTTTATGAAGATTCACCAATCGGCTGAGGATTACCTGGAAAAGATTCTGATGATCCGCGAGCAGAAAGGCGAAGTCCATTCCATCGATATCGCCAACGAGCTGGGCTTCTCGAAGCCCAGCGTCAGCGTTGCCATGAAGAATCTGCGTCAGGCCGGCTACATTTCCATGGACGGCAACGGCTGCATCACCCTGGAGACCCCCGGATATGAGATCGCCAATCGCATTTACCAGCGTCACAAGCTGTTGACCCGCATCCTGAAAGCGCTGGGCGTCAGCGAGGAAGTGGCCGCTCAGGACGCCTGCCGCATTGAGCATGACCTGAGCCCCGAGACCTTCGACAAACTGGCCGCCTATGCGGCCGAGCACTTCCCCGAAGCCTGAACCTCCCCCGCCGGCCCCGCTGCCGACGGGGATCTTTTTTACCGCAAACAAAACCGGCGCCCGCACGGAGAGAACACGGGCGCCGGTTTTGCTGATTCGGAATGCCTTTTCAAAAGACCGCAAATGGCTGAGGCGTTCTTTTCAGGCATGGACATAGTTTGATAAGGCGCAGCCGTCGGCTTGCTTTTCGGGAAGGCCGCACAATAGTTAGTATTAACTAACTTCAAGAACAATATATCATACGGGAGCTTCTCTGTCAACCCCGTGTAAACATATTTTTCCGGGCAATGGATACTTCCCTGCCCCGAATTTTTTGCCAAAAAGAAAAGCACGCCCGCGCAGCGGAAAAATCCGCCGCACAGGCGCGCTTTTTTTGCCCAAGTCAGATCTGATGGGCTTCGATCCAGGCAAACACTTCCTTGGAAAGATCGGTCAGGCTGCCCTTGGTGAAAGGCACCTTCATGCCGGCGGCTTGGGCCAGTTCGGCATAGGAGGCCGTGCCTGCCAGGCGGGTCAGGCGCAGGTAGCGCTGCCAGGCGTCGGCGTGGTCGTGCAGCCCCGCAATGAAAAATTGCAGCGCGATGACCGTGGCCAGGCAATAGTCGATGTAGTAGAAGGGGCACTCATAGATATGCAGCTGGCGCTGCCAGCCCGCGCCCCGACCATAAAAGGGCAGGTCGCCGAAATCGTTCCATGGACGGTACTTTTCTTCCAGCTTGAGCCACTGGGCGTTGCGCTGTTCCGGCGTCAGGCCGGGGTTTTGGTAGACGATATGCTGGAACTCGTCCACCATGCAGCCGTAGGGCAAAAAGACGAAGTTGTCCTCGGCGTGATAGAGCTCGTATTTGTCGGTGTCGGGGCCAAAGAACAAGTGATGCCAGGGTGCGGTGAGGAACTCCATGGACATGGAGTGGATCTCGGCGCTTTCCATGCCGGGGCACTGCAATTCCTCAGGGATGTCGGTGCGGGCGGCCAGGTAGGCTTCCAGGGCGTGGCCGGCCTCGTGGGTCAGCACGTCCACGTCCCCGGAGGTACCGTTCCAGTTGGCGAAGATGAAGGGGGCCTTGTGGTCGGGGATGATCTCCTCATACCCGCCGGTCATCTTACCCGGGCGGCTCATGACGTCGAACATCTCATTTTGCTGCATGAAGTCGATGAACTCGCCGGTGACGGGGCTCAGTTCATGGTACATCTGCTTGGCGCCGGCCATCAGTTCGTCGTAGGCGCCGTGGGGCACGGGGTTGCCGTCGGCAAAGCTGACGGCGGAATCCCAGAACATCGGGTGCTCGATGCCGGTGCGCTTAGCGCGCAGGTCCAGCATACGGCGCAGCATGGGCACCACCTGTTCCGCCACTTCACTGCGGAAGGCCGCCACTTCTTTGGCGCCGTAGCCGATGCGGTTCATGCGGACATAGCTCAGCTCACTGTAATCCTTGTAGCCCAGAATGTGCGCCTGCCGGGTACGGTTCTTCACCAGGCGGTCATACAGGTCGTCGAACTCGGCCCGGTGAGCGTCAAAATACCCGGCCTCGGCCTCATAGGCAGCCCGGCGCATGGCGGGATCGGTGCTTTGCTTGTAGGGCGTCAGCTGGGGGATGGTCAGCTGCTTGCCGTCCAGCTCCACCAGCGCGCCGCCGTACAGGCGCTGGTAGGCGCTGGTCAGGGCGTTCTCCTCCTGCTGAAGGGCCACCGTGCGCTCGTCCATGGACAACACCCGGTTTTTCAGGGTGGGCAGCACGGTAGATCCAAAAGCGGCCGCCAGGGCGTCGGCATGGGGGTTGGACAAAATGGCCCGGGCGATGTCGGTCTCGGCCTTGGCCACGGCGGGACCATTGGCGTCGAACCAGTCCTGCTCCGCCACCCAGGCCTTGTCCCGGGTGTCCTGGGTATAGTGGATGTTGGCCAGCACCTGGGCCGTGCGGTAGTGGGAGAGAAAGGCGTTTTCCTCCCGGTAAAGACGGACAAGGTCTTCCCCGCTGTCGGCCGCGGCCAGGCGCGCGGCAAAATCGGCGCAGCCGGCCAGGACCTTGTCCAGGTCGGGGCGCTGATAAGGCATTTGAGAAAATTTCATGGCGCTGTTCCTTTCCTGCGGTGTGTGACCGCCGTTTCTAGCATAGCACACCGACGGCAAAAAGAAAAGAGCGCCCGCGGCTTGCGTTCGCTTTCAAAAAGGCGTAGTATTAGGCATAGATAGCCAACATAAGGAGAGATGTTTGCCATGACATACAAGGACATTGCCGACCGGGCCCGGGGCCAGATGGGGCCCTGCAAAGCCTGCCCCGTGTGCGACGGCCGCGCCTGCCGCGGGACCATCCCGGGGCCGGGCGCCAAGGGTGTGGGCGACTGCGCCATCCGCAACTACGCGGCCTGGCAGGCCGTACACGTGAACATGGATACCCTGTGCGAGCCCGGCGCACCGAACACCAGCTGCACGCTGCTGGGGCATACCTTCAAGCTGCCCGTGTTCGCGGGGCCCGTAGGGGCCGTACAGCTGCACTACGGCGCCAAATACGATGACCTGGCCTACAACGACATTCTGGTGCCGGCCTGCCGGGATGCGGGCATCCTGGCCTTTACGGGCGACGGTACCAACCCCGCCGTGATGGAGGCCGCCTGCCGGGCCATCGGGCAAAACGGCGGCTTCGGCGTGCCCACCGTCAAGCCCTGGGACGCCGCCACGGTCGCCAAAAAGATGGCCCTGGTACGCCAGTCGGGCGCTTTTGCGGCAGCCATGGACATCGACGCCGCAGGCCTGCCCTTTTTGAAGGATCTGGACCCGCCCGCGGGCAGCAAGACCGTGGAGGAATTGAGCGGCATCATCCGGGATTCCGGCGTGCCCTTCATCGTCAAGGGTGTGATGACCGTCAAGGGGGCCGAAAAGGCTGTGCAGGCCGGAGCTGCCGGCATCGTGGTGTCCAACCACGGCGGCCGCGTTTTGGACGGCACCCCCGCCACCGCCCAGGTCCTGCCCGAGATCGCCAAGGCCGTGAACAAGCGGGCTCTGGTGCTGGTGGACGGCGGTATCCGCACAGGATTGGACGTGTTCCGCGCCCTGGCGCTGGGCGCCGACGCGGTGCTGATCGCCCGGCCCTTCGTGACCGCCGTGTACGGCGCCGGGGCCGACGGCGTAAAGGCCTATGTGGACCAGCTGGCCGCCGAGCTGGCCGACACCATGGCCATGTGCGGCGCAAAGACCCTGGCTGACATCACCCCCCATATGGTGCGCCTGTGACCCTTGCATAGACAAAACAGCACCGGGCCGTTCCCCGCGTTGGCGGGGTTCGGCCCGGTGCTGTTTGTGATATCAACTTGTGCGCAAGGCGCGGAGCGGCGTTTACTTGCCGCCGTCCTTTTTCTTTTGTCCGAAGCGGTACTCGGTGCCCTCCCGCAGGCGCTGGATGTTAGAGCGGTGCATGTAAATGACCATAAAGGCCATGATGGCGCTGCAAATGCCGATGAACACCAGCGTGGGCACGTCAGCGCCGTGCCAGGCCCAGAAGCACAGCGTCAGCACCGGGTACAACGCCGCCACAATGATGCTGCCCAGGGACACGATGCGGGTGATGGCAAATTCGATGCAGAAAATGACCACCAGCGCAAGAAACACCAGGGGCTGCAAGGCCAGGATCGCGCCGCCGCAAACCAGCACGCCCTTGCCGCCGTGGAATCCGAACCAGGCGGGCTTCATGTGGCCAATGGCCGCAAAAATGGCCGCCAGATACGCCCCGCAGGCGGGTTCGAACTGGGGCACCAGCGCCGCGAACAGCCACTGGCCAATGAGCACGGCCACCGCGCCCTTGGCCACGTCGCCGATGGCGGTGGCCGCGCCCGCCGCCGCGCCGTAGGTGCGCAGCATGTTGGTCATGCCGGCGCTGCCGCTGCCATGGGTGCGCACATCATCGTGGCAAAACACCTTGGAGATCATGATGCCGAACACGATACTGCCCAAAAGATAACCTTCCAGCGCGGCCAATACACAGGCCGCGATCAGCTTCAATGCCATAATGATTCCTCCCTCACAAAACCGTCAGCGAGCCGAACCGTCGCCGTGCTCCCGCACGAGCATCCGTATCGGCGTCCCGGTCAGGCCAAAGTTTTCACGGATCTGGTTTTCGATATACCGCTGATAGGAAAAATGGAACAGCGCTTTCTGGTTCACAAAGCAGACGAACGTGGGCGGGCGGGTGGAGCTCTGGGTGATATAGAAGATCTTGAGCCGCTTGCCCTTGTCCGAAGGCGGCTGCACCCGGGCCGTGGCCCGGGCCAGCATCTCGTTCAGCGCGCCGGTGGGCACACGGGTGCCGTTCTGGATGTCCACAAACTGGATGGTCTCGAACAATTTGTCGATGCGCTGGCCGGTCTTGGCGCTGATGAACACGATGGGCGCATAGGACATGAAGCTGAAGGCTTCTTCCAGTTCCTTACGCATGCGGTCCATGGTGTAGGTATCCTTCTCCACAGCGTCCCACTTGTTCACGGCAATGACGCAGGCCTTGCCCTGTTCGTGAGCATAGCCCGCCACCTTGGAATCCTGCTCGGTAAAGCCCACGGTGGCGTCGATCATAATAACGCACACCCGGCTGCGCTCCACCGCCGCCAGGCTGCGCAGCACGCTGAACCGCTCCACGCCGTCCTCTACCTTGCCCTTTTTGCGCAGACCGGCAGTGTCGGTGAAGATGAACTTGCCGTACTGGTTTTCCACCTCGGTGTCGATGGCGTCCCGGGTGGTACCTGCCTCGTTGGCCACGATCAGGCGGTCCTCGCCCAGAATGTGGTTGATCAGGCTGGATTTGCCCACGTTGGGGCGGCCGATGACCGCCACCGGGATGCGGTCGTCCTCTTCGGCGTCGGTGTCATCAAAGGTCAGGTGGGCGCACACGGCGTCCAGCAGATCGCCGGTGCCGTGCCCGTGCACGCCGGATACCGGCACCAGTTCGCCCAGACCCAGGGCGTAAAAATCATACAGCTCCATGGGCGGGTCGCCGATCTTGTCGCACTTGTTCACCGCCAGCACCACCGGCTTGCCGCTGCGCATGAGCATGGCGGCGACCTCGTGGTCCTGGGGGGTCACGCCGGCGCGCAGATCGGTGACCATGACGATGCAGTCGGCGGAATCGATGGCGATCTGGGCCTGCTGACGCATGTGAGCCAGCAGCCCGTCATCAATGTTGGGTTCAATGCCGCCAGTGTCCACCAGCAGAAACTTGTGGCCGGTCCATTCGCAGTCGCAGAAGATGCGGTCCCGGGTAACGCCGGGGGTATCTTCCACGATGGCGATGCGCTGGCCGGTAAGTTTGTTGAAGATGGTGGACTTGCCCACATTGGGCCGGCCCACGATGGCCACGATCGGTTTTGCCATGTGGTCATTCCTCCTTTGGTTGGGGTTTGAGCATGCGCACCCCCAGGTAGGCGCGGCAGCAGCCGGCGCCGTCGGTGGGGATGACCACCACCCGGCAGCCCAGGGCTTCGCCCAGCGCAGCGGGGGTGACGTCGTCGAGGAAGCGATCCTCCTCATCCTGCAGCATGACCGCGGGCACCGCCAGCACCTTGCCGTGCAGTTTGCCGCGGCACTGGTCGATGATGTCGGTGGCGGTCACGAGGCCGGCCACGCTGACATTGCCGCCGAAAAAGCGGTTTTCGACGGCATGGACCGCAATGTGCACACCAGGGTATTTCTGTGTGACGGCATCGGCCATCCGGCGGATCAGGGGCGCGGCCAGCGTGCCGGTAACCACATCGATGTTGCGCGGCAGCACCAGGCGGCGGGGACGGGCCAGTTCCTCCAAAAAGGTGTCGTGATACCGCCGCCACATGCCCACGCCGTCCTCCAGCTGGGCAAAGTCGTCGTAAAACTCGGCGGGCGGGATGTCGCGCCCCGCGGTGAGATACCATTCATCGCTGGGATAGACCACGCTGCGGCCGCATTGTTCGCGGCAGCGGTAGGCGTATTCTTCCAAAATGTCCAGCGTCTCGGCTGCCGTGGCAGCGTCGTAGGGGGCAAGTTTGAACAGCTTGTCCCGGTAAGCGGTCACGCCGGCGGGAACCGCCGCGATGCTACCCACGGCGTCGCCCAGAGCCAGCAGGTCGTCCAGCGTGCGGCGCAGCTCGGCCCCGTCGTTGATGCCCCGGCACAGCACCAGCTGGCAGTTCATCTCGATGCCGCCCTTGGCGAACGCGTCCAGATACCGCAGAGTGTCGGCGGCGCGCTTGTTGGCCATCATGCGCACACGCAGCGCCGGGTTCGTGGTGTGTACCGAGATAAAGATCGGGCTGATGTGCATTTTGATGATGCGTTCCACTTCCCGGTCGGAAAGATTGGTCATCGTGATATAGTTGCCGTACAAAAAGGACAGGCGCTCGTCGTCATCCTTGAAGTACAGGGGCTCACGCAGCCCCGGCGGCAGCTGGTCGATGAAGCAGAACATACAGTGGTTGTCACAGCTGTGCTTTTCATCGCCGAGATAGGTCTTGAAGTTGCAGCCGAAGGGCTCGTACTCCCCTTTTTGGACCGGGATGTCGCGGTGGACGCCGGCCTCGCACACCGTCAGCGTAAATGCCGCGGCTGCCGTGTAAAACTGGTAGTCCAGCGCGTCGCACAGTTCGTTGCCGTCAATGGACACAAGCATACACCCGGGCTGCAGGCCCAGGCGCGCGGCCGGGGAATCCGATTCGACGCTTTGTACGTACAGCGGCATGAAAACGCCCCTTTCTTGACGGTGAAGCGGCTGGCTTTGGTAGTAGTATACCACGAAAACGGGCAAAGAAAAAGAGAGGGCACTGTGCCCCCTCCCCTGCTTTGAAATTTCGCTCAGGCCTCTTTGCTGACCTTGACGACCTCACGGCCCTTGTAGTAGCCGCACTTGCCACAAACCTGATGGGGCACCTTCAGCTCACCGCACTGGGGACATTTCACCAGCGTAGGCGCTTCCAGCTTCCAGACATTGGAACGGCGCTTGTCGCGGCGGGCTTTGGACTGCTTTCTCTTGGGGACTGCCATTTTATCGCACCTCCTTGGTGAATTTCAACTAAGCAGTTGTTTTAATATGCTAAGCCTTGCATCCACAGGGGCGGCGTCGGCCGCCGCTTGGCAGGCACAGCCTTCCGCTTTTCTTTTGCCGCAGATGGGGCATAGACCTTGGCAATCGGGGCTGCACAACAGCACCCGGGGAACCTCGAAGATCAGTTCCTGATATGCGAGTTCCCGTATGTCCAACGACCCTTCTTCATTCAGGGGCAGCTCAAAGTCGATATCATCAAGATCGCGCAGCCGCACCAGATATTCGCGGGTGAAGTCATAGTCCTGGCTGATGGGGGCAAGGCACCGAGCGCACTCGCTGTGCACCGTGGCCGCCACATGCAAGGCCAGCGAAGCGCCTTCCTGTGTGGGCTCGGCCGTAAAGGTACAGTCCAACGGGTCAGGCACGCGAAAACCGCCCCAGTCGGCATCGGCCAGATCGGCCAAAAAATGCGCTGTATAAGGAGTTTTTGCGTTTTGCAGAAAGTTCCGAAGATCGAATTGCATACTTCACCTCAAAAGGTCGCTTAACTAGTATACACAAGGAAGGGGGTCTTGTCAACAAAAATATTCCAAAAAACGCAAGAAATTGTTTTTTGGTCCTCCCCCGCCCACAAAAGACGGGGGCAAGCCCGACGCTCGCCCCCGTTTTGACATTTGGCAGTGTAAAGCGGTGATGCCTTACAGGTACTTTTTGATGCCGTCGGGCAGATCCTGCTCGTTGGCGGACACGGTCACGACCACTTCCACGTTGTTGGCGGTGATCTTGTCGATCTCGGCCAAAACCTTGGTGGCCTGGTCCATGTCGTGGTCCACGACCTTCAGGATACCGTCGATGAACAGCTCGGTGATGTCGTAGTTGCCGGCGAGCACACCCGCGACAAAGCCGTAGAACATGTCTGCACCGCTGATTTTATATTCATCCACGTCCAAAAGACGCGCCTTGTGGTTGATCTCGGTGGTCAGCTTCATGGATTTTTCGATGACCACGATGTTCCCGGCCGTGGTCTTGGTGGCCTGGTTGATCATGTCGATCAGGGTCTTGGTCTTACCGGAGCCTTTGGCGCCGACGATGAGTTTGATCATAAGAGAGTGCCTCCTTAGGTTAATAAAAGCGTGCGGTCTCAGCCGTTGAGCTTGGCCTCAAGCTCGGCCTTCTGGGCCTCATAGCCCGGCTTGCCCAACAGGGCGAACATATTCTTTTTATAGCTTTCGACGCCGGGCTGGTCAAAGGGATTGACCGACAGCAGATACCCGGACACCGCACAGGCTTTCCAGAAGAAATAGATCAGGCTGCCCACGTTGTAGGCATCCAGGCAGTCCACCTCGATAAGGCCCAGAGGCACGCCGCCGTCGTTATGGGCAAGGATCGTGCCTTCCATGGCTTTGCGATTGACGATGGACATGTTCTGATCGGCCAGGAAGTTCAGGCCGTCAAAGTTGCCTTCGAGAGCGGGGATGAAGTAATCCTGACGAGGCGCCTTGATGTCCACATAGGTCTCGAACATCGTGCGGCTGCCGTCCTGCAGGAACTGGCCCATGGAGTGCAGATCGGTGGAGAAGATGCAGGACGTGGGCATCAGGCCCTTCTGGTCCTTGCCCTCGCTCTCGCCGAAGAGCTGCTTGTACCATTCGTTCATCATGGTGAAGTCGGGCTCAAAGGCAGTCAGGGTCTCCACCACCTTGCCCTTGCGGTACAGGATGTTGCGGGTCATGGCATAGCGGTAGGCATCGTTGTCCTTGCTGCACACGCTGAACTCTTCCCGCGCGTCGGCGGCGCCCTGCATGAGAGCCGCGATGTCGATGCCGGCGCAGGCGATGGGCAGCAGACCCACGGCGGTCAGCACCGAGAACCGGCCGCCCACGTCGTCAGGCACCACAAAAGTGGGCCAGCCCTGAGCATCCGCCAGTTGTTTGAGGGTGCCGCGGGAACGGTCGGTGGTGGCATAAATGCGCTTGTTGGCTTCCTCGGGGCCAACGGCATCCTCCAGCAGTTTGCGCAGCACACGGAAGGCCAGAGCCGTCTCGGTGGTGGTGCCGGACTTGGAGATGACGTTGATGGAGAACCGCTTGCCCTTGGTCAGGCTGATGATGTCGTTGATGGCAGTGGGCGAGATGGTGTTGCCGCAGAAGTAGATCTTCAGGCCGTCTTCGACCTCGTTGTGGAACTGCCCCTTGACCGCTTCGATCACCGCGCGGGCGCCCAGGTAGGAGCCGCCGATGCCGGCGACCAGCAGCACGTCGGAGTCGGCGCGGATCTTGGCCGCCGCCTGCTGGATGCGGGCGAACTCCTCCTTGTCATAATTGACGGGCAGGTCGAGCCAGCCCAAAAAATCGTTGCCGGCGCCGGAACGGGATTCCAACTGCTGGTGGGCGAGCTCGACCTGCGGAAAGATCGCATCGTATTCTTCAGGACGGATGAATTTTGCCAGATGTTTGCCATTGTATTTGACACTCATCGTTAGCTCCTCCTTTGATTGTTAGTAATTCCATGATACCGTTTCCCGGCGGCCTTGTCAAGCATTCCGCCGGGGGCTTTTCATCTGTTTTGCACAAAATTTCCGCCTTACAAAATCAACGCCTGGGCAAGGCGAACAAGGCAGAATCCAAAACTGCGCGCCGCTACGTTACCTGCCGCCAGGATCGGTGTGGAGGATACTTCCTCCTCGCCGCTGTAAATTTTGACAGTGCCCACGCTCTGCCCTTCTTCGACCGGCGCGGTGAGGCCGGCGGGTAGCTGGACCTCGCAGCGCAGTTCGGCCTGGTCGCCCTTGACCATCAGGTAGCGCCCCGGCGCCGTGTAGGAAAGTTCCACCGTCTCCTCTTCGCCGCGACTCACGGGCAGCGTGTCAGGGGTGCCGTCGGGCAGGGGGACTTCCACGCTTTCGTAGCAGGCAAACCCGTAATCCAGCAGCGTGGTGGCCGCATCGAAACGGTCCTGGCCGGACGCAGAGCCCAGTACCACCGCGATCAGGCTCAGACCGTCCCGCTGGGCGCTGGCGCTGATACACACCCCCGCCTTGCCGGTGGTGCCGGTCTTGAGGCCGGTGATGCCCTGATAGCTTTTGAGCAGCTTGTTGGTGTTGACCAACTGGGTCTCGCCCCCGCGCAGGCTGTCCATCCAAATCATGCAGTAATCTTCCACCTCGGTGTGGTTGAGCAGCATTTCCCGGCTCATGGCGGCCACGTCCCGGGCGGTGGAAAGATGACCGTCCTCATCAAGGCCGCAGGCGTTTTCAAAGTGGGTGCCGGTCATGCCCAGCGTGGCCGCGCGCTCGTTCATCATGGCCACAAAGGCGTCCTCGCTGCCGCCCACATACTCGGCCACGGCCACGGCGGCGTCGTTGGCGCTGGAAATACAGATAGCCTTGAGCATATCGTCCAGCGTCATCTGCTCGCCGGGTTCCAGCCAGATCTGGCTGCCGCCCATGCCGTAGGCGTGTTCGGACACAGGAACGAAGTCGTCCAGAGAGATCTTGCCGGCTTCCAAGGCCTCAAAGGTCAAAAGCAGGGTCATGACCTTGGTGATGGAGGCAATGGGGCGCTGTTCGTCGGCGTTTTTCTCGTACAGCACCGTGCCGGTGTCCTCGTCGATCAGGATAGCGGCCTGACAGGGCAGGTCGAAGTCGGTGACGGTGGCGGGCACGATGCCCTGCGCCAGCGCCGCCGGGGCGCAGGCAAAGGCCAGTGCCAGACACAGCAGAAAAGCCGCGGCCCGTTTGTTCATGAAAAATGCCTCCCCTTTGTAAAACTCTTGCCACATCCTATGCGCCAGGGCGGCGGAATATGGCCGCTTGTGCTTTTGGCCCCGGTCCGTTATAATAGGCTGTGACAAAAAAGAGCGGCGCAACGGCCGCCCCTCCATTTTCCCACAGAAAGGTACTGTATTTATGCGTGTCAGCTTTTACACCCTGGGGTGCAAGGTCAACCAGAACGAGACCGGCGCATTGGCCCAACTGTTTGCCGCCAACGGGTACACGGTGGTGAACAGCGACGAACCCGCCGACGTCTACATCGTCAACAGCTGCACGGTGACCAATTTCGGCGACCAGAAAAGCCGCAAGTGGCTGCGCCGGCAAAAGCGGGAGCACCCCGGCGCCGTCACTGTGCTGACCGGGTGTTACCCCCAGGCTTTCCCCGAGGAAGCCGCCGCCATTGCCGAGGCGGACATCGTGACCGGGTCAGGCAACCGGCACGCCATTTTGCAGCACGTGCAAAGCGTGCTGCAGGGCGCCGCCGAGCGGGTGGTGGACATCCGCCCCCACGAAAAAGGGGAAAAATTCGAAGAACTGCCCATGGACCGCTTCGCCGAGCATACCCGGGCTTTTGTCAAGGTGGAGGACGGCTGCAACCGCCGCTGCGCCTATTGTGTGATCCCCCGCGCCCGGGGCCCCGTGCGCAGCCGGGCCGAGGAGAGCATCCTGGACGAGCTGCGCCGGCTGGCCGAATCCGGCTACCGGGAAGTGGTGCTGACCGCCATCAGCCTGCCCAGCTACGGCACCGACACGGGCACCTGCCTGGCCGAGCTGGTGGAGCACGCGGCCGCCGTGCCGGGCATCGAGCGCATCCGCCTGGGCAGCCTGGACCCGGATATGCTCACCGATGAGGACATCCGTCGCCTGGCCGCCGTGCCCAAGCTGTGCCCCCAGTTCCACCTGAGTCTGCAAAGCGGGTGCAGCAAGACCCTGCGGGCCATGCGCCGGCCCTACACCACCGAGCAGTATGCCGATATCGTTGCCAAGCTGCGTAAGGCTTTCGGCCCCGAAAACCTGAGCCTGACCACCGACGTGATCGTGGGGTTCCCCGGCGAGAGCGAGGAGGACTTTGCCCAGAGCATGGCCTTTGTGTGCAGCCAGCGATTTTTGAAGGTGCACGTGTTCCCCTATTCCCGCCGTTCGGGCACCGCGGCCTACGACTTCCCGGACCAGATCCCCGAGCATGAAAAAGAGGAGCGAAGCCGCCGCATGACCCGGGCCGTGGAGGCAGTGCGCGCCGAGGAAGCCGCCGCCATGTGCGGTCGCCGGGCCGAGGTCCTGCTGGAAACTCCCTTGTCCGCCACCCTGTTCACCGGGTATACCCGGCAATACCTGCCGGTGGCGGTCACCGCTCCCGGGCACAAAAGCGGCGACATCGTCGGCGTGGTGCTGGGCCAATGGGACGGCAAGCGCGCCAAGGCCACCCTGGCCGGTGAAGGCTGACCACTTCCTTCCCCGGCGGGAAACGGCCGCAAAATCGCAAGAGAGGCATGGAAGATTCCATGCCTCTCTTGGTTTGTATGAAGGTCTTTGATCGGGCTCAATTAAAGCGGCCGTCCCAGACAGGCATATCCGAGATATATTCCGGCGAGACGGCGGGCACATAGTATGCGCCGTAGGTGTTCATGTCGCCCTCTGTTTCCTGGGGCAGCTCGACGTAAAAACGGTAATAGGGCATAAAATACATTTCCTGCGAGCCTGTGCGGTAAACAAGTTCCACCTTTTCGACATACTCCATACCCGGCATTTCGTAAGGCACCGTGGTGATATATCGGCCTTCTTCCAGCAGTTCGGCTGCCTGTTGGGCGGTGATGATCGGGTAATCCCCCACCTTTTGGGACAAATCCGGCTGCTGGACCCATGCCACAAAGAGTTTGCCTTCGTCATCACAAGCGAACCGCACCCGGTCAAAGTTGTAGGCAAGGATGCGGTCGGTTTCGTCTCCCGCCGCATCGAAAAACGCCACCGAATAGCTCTGCTGACCATAAATGTTATAGTCACCCCCGCTCACGTCGGCCTGCGAGGTCTGCATACCGATGAGGCTGGCGTATTCGTTCTTCAGATAGTCGGCCACGGCACAGATTTCCTCATAGGAGGCATCATGGGCAAAGGTGTATTCCTCCGGCAGGATCACAGCGGGATCGAAGGTGATCTTGGCCGACAGGTGCGCGTCCACCTCAATGTCCAGGCCCTCCGCCTGCGTTTTCAGCAAGGTCGGGTCAAAGTACCCGTCCGGGACGGAGTCGATGCCGGCCAGCTTCAGCTTTTCCGTCATCTGTTCCCGGGCTTCTTTGCCGGGCGCGTCATCTGTGACGGTCAGGGCGTCGGGATCAAGGCCCAGCCGCCCGGCCACATCCAAAAGCAGCGCCCGCATTTTTTCCAGATCGACGCCCGAAGGGAGATGATAGACTTCGTCATAGGTAATGGGATTGGAAAATACTGGAAGAGTGGAAAGCTGCACGTCCTCGTTCCACGGATTGGCGTTAACCAGTTCCGAAACGTCATGGGCCATATAGCCCTCAAACCCCATGCCGCCGGCCGATGGTGCCACGCTGAGCATGGGCAGGTCTGACGTCGTCGATGACTCACCCCCGTCCCGACCGGGGAAAAGTCGGTATCCCGCATAGACGGTAAGTCCGACGCAGGCCGCCAGTGCGGCCCATCGCACCCACCGTCTGCCGGAAGACCTGCCACCCGCATCGGCGGCCGTTACATACGCAGCCTCCACCAGTTCCATCTTGTCCAGAAGTTCGCCGCCCCTCATAACACATACCCCCCTTTTTCCAGGTATTTGCGCAGCTGAGCACGGCATCGGTACAGGGTGGTCTTGACCTTGCTCTCCGACGCGCCGAAGCGCCCGGCAATTTCGGCCACCGGGTCCAGATACCAGTACCGCCGCAAAAACATATTCCGCTTTTCTTCGCTCAGCGTCCCAAGAAAGCCGTTGATCGCCTCGCCCAACGCCCGGTCGTCCGCTCGGCAGGCCACGTCGTCAGGAGCAGGGATACATTCTTCCATTTCGGCAGTGAGTTCGCACAGATACGCGCGCCGTTTCAGTCGATTCTGTTCCCGGCAGCGATTCAGGGATATGTGCCGGGTAATGCGGGCCAGAAAAGCATACAGATAGGTCCGGGGTTCATGGGGCGGGATGGAGTTCCAGGCTTTCAGGTACGTATCGTTTTCGCATTCTTCGGCCGTTTGACGGTCCTGCACAATACCGTACGCCAGACTGCGCAGGCGGCGGCCGAATTTTTCGCCGGTACAGGCAATCGCCGTCTCGTCACGCCGCAGATACAGATCCACGATCTTCGCATCCTCCACGATTTTTCTCTCCTTTTCGTTTGTGGCACAAAGGCTCTTTGCCCCTATAAGCACCCTTTCCCCGGCGGAGGTTACACTCGCCGCCTTAAACATACCACATTTTGGCGGCCACGGACAGCGTCCACGGTGGAAGCGGGCGGCGCCCGCTGGGAACCGGCGCCGCCTTTTTTCACTTTTTGGATACTTTTTCCGTTTATCCCCTTGCCAAACAGGCAGGTTCTTGGTAGTATTAAATAGGAGACGCATGTGAAGAAAATAACGGAGTTGGCCGTTACCTTCCGGGCTGTAAAAGCGTCCCCAATCTGCGTATTAAGGAGAGAAAAGCGCAATGAGAGGCATTTATACCACCGTCACCGACATTCGGCGCAAGGTGTTCACCGAGGTCGCCCGGATGTCGTACGAAGTCAACGACATGAGCGACTTCGAGTATCTGATGCATGAACTGCCCTACGAGATCATTCCCGGCGAGGAAAACTCGATGCGCAGCAGCATCTTTTTGGAGAGAGCCATCGTGTCCGAGCGCATCCGCCTGGCGATGGGCCTGTCCCTGCGTCCGCTGGACCAGAGCGTTTCGGCCAGCGAGGGCCTGGAAGAGAGCGTCATCGCGGAAAAGTACTACGAGCCGCCGCTGATCAACGTCATCAAGTTTGCCTGCAACAAGTGCCCCGAAAAGCTCATCAAGGTCACGCCTCTTTGCCAGGGCTGCCTGGCCCATCCCTGCCAGGAAGTCTGCCCCAAAAACGCCATCACCTTCCGCAACGGCAAGAGCCACATTGACCAGAACCTGTGCATCAAGTGCGGCCGCTGCGTGGCCACCTGCCCCTACAACGCCATCGTGCGCGTGGAACGCCCCTGCGCCAAGGCCTGCGGCATGGACGCCATCCATTCCGACAAGTACGGCCGTGCCGAGATCGACTACAACAAGTGCGTCAGCTGCGGCATGTGTCTGGTCAACTGTCCCTTCGGTGCCATTGCCGACAAGAGCCAGATCTTTCAGCTGATCCAGTCCATCAAACGCGGCGACCGCGTCATTGCCATCGTGGCCCCGGCCTTTGTCAACCAGTTCCCGGGCATGACCCCCGCCAAGCTGCGCGAGGCCATGAAGCTGCTGGGCTTTGCCGGCATCTCGGAGGTGGCCATCGGCGCCGACCTGTGCACCATCGACGAGGCCAAGGACTTCATGGAAGAAGTGCCTGAAAAGCATCCCTTCATGGGCACCTCCTGCTGCCCGGCATGGAGCGTTATGGCCAAGAAGCTGTTCCCCGATTACGCCGACTGCATCAGCATGACCATGACCCCCATGGTCCTGACCGCCCGTTTGATCAAGAAGGACGACAAGAACGCCCGCATTTGCTTTGTGGGCCCCTGCGCCGCCAAGAAGCTGGAAGCCAGCCGCCGCACCGTGCGCAGCGAGGTGGACTTTGTTCTGACCTTTGAGGAACTGATGGGCTTGTTCGAAGCCAAGGAGATCGACTTCAATTCCCTGCCCGACGACCCCAACGACAACTTTGACGAAGCCAGCGGCGACGCCCGCGGGTTCGCGGTGTCGGGCGGCGTGGCCCAGGCCGTGGTCAACGTCATCAAGAAGATGGATCCCACCCGCGAAGTCAAGGTCATGTCCGCCCAGGGCCTGGCCGACTGCCGCAAGATGATGATGATGGCCAAGGCCGGCAAGTACAACGGCTACCTGCTGGAAGGCATGGCCTGCCCGGGCGGCTGCATCGCCGGCGCGGGCACCCTGGCCGACCCGGCCCGCAGCGCCGCCATGCTGGCCAAGTACAAGGCCCAGGCCCCCATGTCTAACCCGCTGGATACCCCCTACCGCGAAAACCTCGAAGCGCTGAAATACTGATATCCGGGGCCTTTGCCCAAAGAGATATCTTCATAACAAAAAAGGACCGCGTCTCCCGTTTTTGGGAGGCACGGTCCTTTTTGTTGGTGCTTACTTATGGTATTTCATGCCGGCGTTGATCGTACAGGCGCGGTAAAGCTGCTCGGTCAAAACCAGGCGGGCCAGCTGATGGGGCAGCGTGATGCGCCCCAGCGAGATGCGCGCGGCCGCGGCCACCTTGACGGCAGGCGCCAGCCCGTGGGAGGACCCGATGACGAAGGCCATGTCCCCCGCCCCGCTGCCCGCACGGCGAGCGATCAGTTCGGCCAGTTCCTCGCTGGAGATCTGCTTGCCCTCGACGCACAAGGCCACAAGATAGGCCCCTTTGCGCGCCGAAGCCAGAATGGCCTCGCCTTCCCGTTCCAGCGCCCTGGCGATCAGAGCGTCGCCGGGATTTTTGTCCGGCATCGGCGATTCGGGCAGTTCGATGATGCGGAAGCGGCAAAATCCGCCCAGGCGCTTTTGGTATTCGGCCACACCCGCCGCAAAATAGCTTGCGTTGAGCTTGCCGACACAGATCAGGTCTATGTTTTGCATGGCGTAAACTCTATGTAGGGGCTGATCTCGTTGCGGCTCTGAGCCTGGATCAGCACATCCCGCCCGGGCATGACCCCGGCGGAAAGCAACAGGTTGTATACGGTGGTCATAGCCAGTTCGGGGGTGTTGTTGGTCTGGCTCAAATGACACAAAGCAAACTTTTTGCACCCGTCCTGGATCAGGTCCAGGATGGCTGCGGCGCAGGCCCGGTTGTCCAGGTGGCCCCGGTCGCTGGCGATACGGACCTTGAGATAGTACGGGTACGGCCCGCCCCGCAGGCTGAACGCGTCGTAGTTGGCTTCCAGCGCCACCAGGTCGCACCCGGCCAGATGCGACGCCACCACCGGCGTGAGCACCCCCAGGTCGGTGGCCAGAGCCATGGTGCTGCCGTCCGGCGTGCGGATGCGG
This sequence comes from Faecalibacterium sp. UBA1360, assembly GCA_002306375.1. Taxonomy (GTDB): domain Bacteria; phylum Bacillota; class Clostridia; order Oscillospirales; family Ruminococcaceae; genus Gemmiger. The sequence goes on along the minus strand of DBRU01000032.1, from coordinate 48,639 downwards.
TAGCCGCAGCAGGGCACGTCGTGGCTTGTGGGAAAGGAAGTCACCGTAAAGCCGCCGATCTGCTCGGCACGGCCGTCCATGGCCACCGCGTCCACCGCCGGCGGCAGCGTGCCCCGGGAATCCAGCATATCCAGGGTATCGGCGCAGCCGAACACCGGCACGCTGTAATTTTTAAGGAAGGTGTCCAGCCCGGCCACATGATCGGCGTGCTCGTGGGTGATGAGAATGCCCTCGCAGTCGGACACGGCCAGGCCCAGGGATTTGAGCCCCCGCAAGGTGGTGCGGCAGCTTTTGCCCATATCGATGAGCAGATAACGGCCCTGGTCAAGGACCAGGGCGCAGTTGCCGGACGAGCCGGAATATAAAGTTGTAAACAGTGCCATCGGGACGCCCCTTGTCACATTGCACGGGTGACCGTGTTGACCGGCGTTTCCACGCGGCGGATGTCGGCGCCCAGGGATTGCAGCTTTTCGACGATGTTTTCGTACCCGCGCTCGATGTGGGCGGTCTCGTCGATCTCGCTGACGCCGTCGGCGGCCAGCGCGGCCATGACCATGGCGGCGCCCGCGCGCAAGTCCAGCGCCCGCAGCGGAGCGGGGCTGAGCTTCTTCACGCCTTCGATGACGGCCACCTGCCCGTCCACCTGCACGTTGGCCCCCATACGGATGAGCTCGTCCACATAACGGAAGCGGTTTTCCCAGATGCCTTCGGTAACGATGGACGTACCTTCGGCCAGAGTGAGCAACACGGTCATCAGGGGCTGCATGTCGGTGGGGAACCCGGGATGAGGCATGGTCTTGATCTTGAGGGGCTTGAGGGGCCCGGTGCGGGTGATGCGCATGGAATCGTCATACTCGGTCACTTCGCAGCCGGCGGCCCGCAGCTTGGCCGTGATGGGTTCCATGTGCTTGGGGATGACGTTGTGCAGCATCACATCCCCCTTGGTGATGGCGGCCGCCACCATGTAGCTGCCGGCCTCGATCTGGTCGGGGATGATGGAATAATTGCACCCGTGCATCTTTTTGACGCCGCGGATCTTGATGACGTCGGTGCCGGCGCCATGGATGTCCGCGCCCATCATGTTCAGGCAGTTGGCCAGGTCCACGATGTGGGGTTCGCGGGCCACGTTTTCGAGGATGGTCAAGCCGTCGGCCATGGCGGCGGCCAGCATGGCGTTCATGGTGGCCCCCACCGAGACCGTGTCAAAAAACACGTGGCCGCCGGTCAGGTGTTCCGAGCGCACCCGGATCATGCCGTATTCCACCGAGTCTTCCGCACCCAGGGCAGAGAACGCTTTGAGGTGCTGATCGATGGGCCGGGGGCCCAGATTGCAGCCGCCGGGCATGGCGACCTGGCCCGCGCCGAATCGGCCGAGCAAAGCGCCCAGGAAGTAATAGCTTGCGCGCATCTGGCGCGACAGTTCGTTGGAGACCTCGGTGCAGTCGATGTGGGTGGTGTCGATCTCGTAGGTGTTTTTGCTGATCATGCGGATGCCTGCGCCCAGTTCGCTGAGGATCTGCAGCGACGCCATAACGTCGCTGATGCAGGGCAGGTTTTCGATCAGGCATTTGTCCGCCGCGAGAATGGTGGCAGGCAGAATGGCCACGGCCGCATTTTTGGCGCCGCCGATGACCACATCGCCCGACAGGGCATTGCCCCCGCGAATCACAAACTTTTCCAAGTGTTACTCTCCTTTGAGTTACGCCTGCGGGCCGCGGCGCCCAGGGACAAACGGCCGCACAAACCCACATTGATGATTATAGTATACACCTTGCCGTTCAATTTGAAAAGTGCCGGGCTTATTATTTGCAGGGTTTTGTAAAAAACACGGGGTCGCGCAAAATATCTTTGGGCAAGGTGACGGCGTTACATCCCGCCGAAGAAGTTGCGCGCGCTGACAAGCACGCCGTTTTGGTACATTTCGAAATGGCAGTGGTTGCCGGTGGAGTTGCCGGTGGAACCCACATACCCGATGACTTCGCCCCGCTGCACAGCCTGGCCCACGCTGCATCCCAGCGCCGACATATGCGCATACAATGTGCGCCAGCCGTTGCCGTGGTCGATGATCACATAGTTGCCGTAGCTGTAATGGTAACCGGCCGTGGTGACGACGCCGGAATCGGAGGCATAGATCGGCGTGCCATAAGGCGCGCAGATGTCGGCGCCCTTGTGGTACGAGCTCATCCAGCGGCTGACATAGGTATACCCGGGCACCGGCCACATCCATTCGCCGGACCCATAGGCGGCGGTCATGCCGCTCTTGAGGCGGGTACCTTTGATCACTTGCTCCGCCACCGGCTCTTTGATGACCTCCACCTTGACGGTATTGATCTCGGTCTGAACGCCGTCCACATACACGATATCCTGGGTGATGCGCTGGATACCCGTTTCTCCGGGGCTGACCACCACGGTCTCGCCAAAGTCGTATTCGTCGCTCTCAGTCTCGATGGTATCATAGTCGATGTCGGTGGAATAGGTCTCGCGTCGGATCACCTCGACCTTGAGCAGTTCGGGGGACCCTACACCGATGATCAGGTTCTCGCCGTCCGTCAGTTCCTGGTCCAGGGACGTCAGGTCGGTGTTGAGCGCAGCCAGGCTGTCCCAGCTGACGCCGGTGGTCAGTACGACATTTTCCACAGTCTCGCCTTCGGAGGCGGTATAATACTGCACGCCGCCGCCCCCTTGCAGTTCGGTGATGACATCGGCATACGGCACGATGGAATCCAGCAGGTACACGCCGTCCACCAGCGTGATATCATGTACAAAGCTGACCCGGCGGTTGGGGTCGGTGGTGTCCACGTAGGGCTGCTTGACGCTTTGCAGGAAAGCCCGCAGATGATCGCCGTCGTTGATGACGTACCGCAATTCCCCGTCGATGTACACGGCCGTGCCTTCGCCGATCTCGTCGCTGGAAGCGCGCAGGATGGCATTGGCGACTTCGCTTTCGGTCATAGCTTCGCCGCTGATGGCCAGCGTATAGGTGGGGGTGATGTCCCAGTCGCCGGCCGAAGCATCGCCGCCGCTGAGCTGCATGACGGCCTTGGCCGTGTCGATACGGCTCTGCACATCGTCGCGGGCATTTTCAAAGACCTGTTCACTGGCCACATAGCCCACCGACTCGCCGTCCACCATAACGTTGAGGATATAGTTGAACCCGAGCCCCGTACGTACCACGTACACAAGAACGATCCCCGCCGTCACCGGCAGTAAGTAAGACAACGCGTTGAGCACCAGCGGAAAATACCGCCGTGCCCCGCGCCGAAAGTACTTGACCTTTTCCTTGCGGATGCTGCGGGTATCCTCTTCCGGCATGTTTTCGGACAATTCGCCCATATGGCGAAGTCCCGACTGCATGCGGTACAGCGGTTCGGCCAGATCCTCAAGAAACGTGATGATGCCCAGCAGGAAGGGGCGCACCACGATCAGCAAAAGTCGCAGCGCGTGCATGACAATGGCGCGCACGGTCCTGATCACAGCGCGCCCGGCGCAGATCAGGGCGTATTCGCACCAGAATCCCAGCAGATACAAAGCCTCGCCGATCAGCCCCGCATAAGGAATGCTGCGGACCAGGCTGGCCATGCGGGTCTGCCGGGATTGCTTGCGGGACTGACGCCGCCAGGACCGCACCGTGCGCCGGCAGCGGATCTTGTCCAGCCAAAGGGAAAACCGGCTGGGACCGCGATGCTTTTTGGTTTTTTTGGGTTTGTTGGGGCGATCCTCAAGAGAAGAATGCAAAACGGAAACTCCTTTCGGATTGGAAACAAGCGAAAGAACGGTTTACGGGCACGATGCCTGCGCGTCAAGGCCGTCGATCAGCGCGCCGGTCGTCCCGACGCCGGTCAGGCCGCACAGTCGGCAGGCCCGGTCCATATCCGGCGGCAAGGGAGAAGTAAAGCGGTGAAAAGCAGATTCGGGCGGCTCGCAAAACGTAAGCACCGCGCAGTGCAGCGCGTGGCGGTCCAGCAGGTCCGCCGCGCCTCCGTACAGGGTATCCCCCGCCAACGGGTGCCCGATATAGGACATGTGAACGCGGATCTGATGCGTGCGCCCGGTGCGCGGCCAGCAGGCCACCAGGCTGTGCCCGCCCCCTACGGCAAGCGTGCGGTAATCGGTCACACTGGGTTTGCCGTCGGCGCGCACACACCGCCCGATGATGGAATCCCCCCGGCGGCCGATGGGTGCGTCGACGCAGCCCGGGCCAAGGGGCAAGACCCCCTGCACAAGTGCGACATAGCATTTTTGCGCGCTTTGAGCCAGCAAGGGCGCAGCGTAGGCGTTCTGGGCCAGCAGGACCAGACCGCTGGTATTTTTGTCCAGCCGGTTCACGGGGCGAAACACCCCGTCTTGGCCTTTGGTTTGCAGATAATGCAGCCAGCCATTGGCCAGCGTGCCGTCGGTATGGTTGAGGGTGGGATGCACGGCCACGCCGGCGGGCTTGTCCGCCACGGCGGCAAAGGGACCGTCGTACACCACGGCAAAAGGCACCGATTGGGGCTCGACCGAAGTGGAGGGCTCCGGCGGCAGTTCAAAGGTGATGCGCTGCCCGGCCTGCACGGGTTGGTCGGTACAAAGGCGGGCGCCGTCGGCAAAAAAGCCATCGCCCCGGTGCTTGACCGACTTGATGCAGGAGGCGCTGACCCCCATGCGGCGCAGAAAAACGCCAAGGCGGACGCCCTGCGCGGATGCGGGCACCGCAAAGGTCAGTGTTGGCAAGACGCGCAGCGCCCCCTTCCCCATACTTATACGGTTGCCATTATATCACATAGCGGCGCGGGTTGCAAATCGCTTGCCAAAATTTCATGCTTGTGGTATATTTTAACGGTACGAGTGGAACATACGGCGGCGGGGCGGCGTTGGCGACAGCGACCGTCCTGAGGAAAGTCCGGGCTTCACAGAGGCATGGCAACTGCTAACGGCAGCCGGGGGTGACCCCAGGGAAAGTGCAACAGAAAGAAACCGCCGTCCCTTTGGGGCGGTAAGGATGGAAAGGCGAGGTAAGAGCTCACCAGCGCACTGGCGACTTTGCGGCTATGTAAACCCTGTCAGAAGCAACATCCGTATGGGACATGATGTGGAAGCCTCGCACGTCCCGGAGATGGCATGATGTCCGCGACCCCGTGCCGCGGACCGGAGCCTTGCGGCGACGCAAGGTCAAGATAGATCGTCGTTTGATACAGAACCCGGCTTACGGTCCAGTCGTACAGCACAGCGCCCGCCCCAGGGCAAACCTTGGGGCGGGCGCTGTGTTTTTTGTTGGCACAGTTCAATGGTCACGGTCCACCGGCAAAGAAGAAAAAGGCCTCGGGACCGTGTGTAAAGCAAAAATCCTTTACAGAAGCAAGGGCAGCAGCAACAGCAGGATCACGCCGGGTATGCCCAGCACGGCGGCCGCAAACCCGGTGAAGACATTGAGCGGAAGAACGACGCCGGTGTAGGGCGCCAGCAGCGCCACCGCCCCCAAAGCCGCTATACCGCCCAGGGCGCTGCCGAGAATGCTGCGCGCCGGCCGGCGCCCCGCCGCCGCGGCCCTGGCCACCGCCAACAGGCAGATGGCGTCCAGTACGATCAGGGGTGTGGGCAAGCGTCCTCACCCCCTCGCAGTTCCCGCAAAAGTGCCCGGCAGCGGCATTCCAGAGCCGCGTGTTCATAGATCAGCTGTTCCACCGCAAAGCGGTCCTGCGCATACTGAAAAGCGGCTTCGTTGGCGTGCAGGTCACGGTAGGTGCGGCGCAAAGCGGCCACAGCGGCGGCACGGGAGCGCCGGGCCGCCCGCTCGCGCCGCGCCGCCGCGGAAAAAGGCATCCACTGCATGGCGGTCCCCCTTTTTGTCAGAGCAAAATACAGATCAGGCCGTCGCAGCCTTCGTTGATGATGCGTTCCAGGGTCGTTTGCAGCCGTCCCCGGGCCGCCTGGGGCATGTGAAGCAGTTTGGCCTGCAGACCCTCGTTGACCAGTTCGTTCAGGCTCTTGCCAAAAATGTTGGTTCCCCACAGCTTGCCGGGATCGCTCTCAAAATCCTTGAGCAGGTTGCGGATCAGTTCTTCGCCCTGTTCCTCGCTGCCCACGGTGGGCGAAAGTTCGGTGTGGATGACCGCCCGCATGATGTGCAGCGACGGCGCGCTGGCCGACAGACGTACCCCGTATTGCCCGCCCTGGCGCACGATCTCGGGTTCTTCCAGTTTGAGCTCCTCCAACCCCGGCATGACGATGCCGTACCCGGTGGCTTCCACTTGGGCCAGGGCTCCCTTGAGCTTTTCGTAGGCGCGCTTGGCCCGGGCCAGCTCCACGATACAGGGCAGCAGGGTGGCTTCATCCACGATGTCCAACCCTGTCTGCTCGCCCAGAATCTTATAGAAGATCTCCTGCGCCACGCCCAGACGCAGCCGCACAGTGCCGGTGGCCAGGTCCATGCCCACCAGGGCGGCCGAACTCACATACTCGCAGTCCAGCTGCAATTTCTGCCGACTCATATCCCCCATCTTCACCGAAACCGACGCCAGGTCCCGCAGCGCGCCGTACACCGCGCTTTGCAGCCAGTGCCCGGGTTCCAGCATGGTGACCCAGGGGGGCATATAGACGGCGATCTCCCGAATGGGGAACTGATACAGCAACTTTTGCAAAACCTCGTCCAGCTTTTCGGCGGTGACCTCCAGGCAGTTGAGGGGCACCACGGGCCGACCGTAGGTTTCTTCCAGCTGCTCGGCCAAAGCGCGGCTGGCCTCGCTGTCCGGGTCGGTGCAGTTGAGCAGGATCAGGTAGGGCCGGCCGCTTTCCTCCAGTTCCTGCATGATGCGGCGTTCAGCGTCCACGTAGGCTTCCCGCGGCAGATCGGCGATGGAGCCGTCAGTGGTCACGGCCAGGCCGATGGTGGCGTGTTCGCGTATGACACGGCGGGTGCCGGTCTCGGCGGCCAGATCAAAGGGCACGGCCTTGTCATACCACGGACTTTTGACCAACCGGGGCGCGCCGCCTTCCTCGTGGCCCAGCGCGCCCTCCACCATGTAGCCCACACAGTCGATGAGCCGTGCGCGGAAACTGCCCCCGCCGGACAGTTCGATCTCCACCGCCTGTTCGGGAATAAATTTGGGTTCGGTGGTCATGATGGTGCGCCCCGCCGCGGACTGGGGCAGTTCGTCGGTGGCGCGGGCGCGCTGGGCGTCCGGCCGGATGTGGGGCAGCAGCATCAGCTCGGCAAAGCGCTTGATGAAACTGCTTTTGCCGCTGCGCACCGGCCCCACGACGCCGATGTAAATATCGCCGCCGGTGCGCCGGGCCATGTTCTGGTAGATCTGTTCCTGGGTCACGGGTGCTCCCCCTTTCGCTTACAAAGCCGCCGGGATCAAAAGGCAGGCGGCCTGGGTGGTGGTTTGCCGGGCGGCGTCGCCGTCCCTGATATCGTTGGCGGCAGCCAGATCCTTGACGCGGGCATGGTAGCGCTTGGCGATGTCGAACAGGCGCTCGCCTTCCCGGGCATAGTACAGGTACAGCGCGGGTCCGTCGGCCTTGTCGGGGAATTCCTCTCCCAGTTCCACGGCCTGGACCACGTCATAGCGCTCGGCCGACAACAGCAGTCCGTGGACGGCCAGCTCGGCGTCGATGCGCACCCGGTCTCCGCTGCGGGAACTGGCCACCCGGGCCGCATGCACCCCCACATGGGCCAGCCAGTCCCCCGCTGTCCCGGGCCAGGAATCGGGCAGACGCCAGTTAAAGGCCTTGTCATAGCATGACATTTCGCCCCGCTCATCGGCGCACAGGATATGGGCGATGCCCTTGCCCCCAAGGCAGACGCGGTCCTTGCCGTCGTCCTGGATTTGGGGCGACCCCAGCGTGACAAAGCATCCGCGCACCGTGACCGTGGGGTCGGGCAGGTCGTCCTCCACGCTGATCGGCAGGCTCAGATCCAGTTCAGCCCGCGTTTGCAGCAGTTTGCAGGGGGCGGTGGTCGTCTCGGTGGCGCAGAGGGTGGAATAGGCGTCCGCCACTGCCGTGTGCTCCACGGCGCGCCAGGTCTCGGCGTGCAGCTTCCAGGTCACGGTCAGCAGCGCCTCGGCCCCCGGGGCGTCGGCGGCTGTCAGAGTGGCGACCAGCACCTCGCCCCAGCAGGCGGTCATGTCCCCTTCCGCCGCGCCGTCCAGGTCCAGGGTCTGGCGAACGGGGATTTCCTTATTGCGCACAGACAAAGTTTCTTCCCCTTCGCCCCGCCAGACGGCTTCCAGGTGCAGCGTGCCCTGGCAGTTCACCTGCCCGGTCTGCACAGTGCAGCTTTGGGGGGTGAAGACACCGCCGATATCCAGAATGGTCTCTCCCCCCGTCAGCGCGAAGTCGGATTCGGCCGTGCAGGTCTTTTCGGCTACAGCGCTCATCTCGACGCCGCTGAGCGTACAGTCGCGCTGTTCAACGCCGCAGTCTGCCAGCGAACACAAAAGATCCCGTTCTTCCAGCTGGATGGCCGACACGCACAGCGTATACGCGCCGCGCACGTCGATGCGGTGCTCGCTGACCGCCCGGCAGTTGCAGTATTCCACCTCGCCCCACAGCCGGGCAGGGCCCGCGGCGTAGCGGCCGGCGGGCAGCTCCACCGACTTTTCAAACTGGAATTTCTGTTCGGTGCGCCACAGCCGCGCCCCGCTTTCGTCCGACTGGTAGAACACCGTGCAGCGCAGGTATCCGTCCCCCTGCCAGCGCGCGCCCACCAGGTCGTTGTGCATGACCACCGGCTCGATCAGACATTTGACGATCTTGAACACGGCAGGCAGGTAGTCCGGGATCAAGATCTCGGTCTCCACCGGCAGTTCCAGCCGCGTTTCCCATCGGCCGCCGTAGGCGGTGATGGTGTTGTTGAACACCTTCAATTCCATCATGCAGGTCCTCCCTTATGTCGCTTTGGGCTTTCTTGTGCATCTATATGCGCCCCGTACCCGAATTAGGCATCCCCTGCCCCACAATCGGCACAACGCAAAAAGGCCCCGGCAAGCCGGCCAAGGCCGACCCGTCGGGGTCTTTGGGGACAGACAAACAAAAAAGGCGGCCCGCAAGGGCCGCACAGGCGCTACGTCACACCTTGAACAGCGCGCGCACGATCCAGCGCAGCGCGGGCGGACATTTGACGATGACGATCTGCATGGCGCACCTCCGATTCATACACTTCGGTTGGTTCGGGCGTGCCATACTATGCATCGGTTTTGCCCGGCGTTACCCGTCGCTGCGGGAAAGCACCACAAGGCCATACCCCCGCGCGCAGGACAAGGTGGCCGAAGGGGCCGTAAACTCGTTGCTCACGCCCAGGGGGTAGTCGGGTGTGAGGGTGGCATTTTCCAAGGGGTAAAACACCCCCGATTCGCACACGCCCCCCAGTTCGCCGCCCAGCGGGAACAGGGACAGGTAGGTCCACTCCCCTTTTTCCAGGGTCAGGGGGACACCCGGGCACAGGATATGCAGTTCGCTGCGCTCGTTGGCCAGCGTGACCCGGATGCCCGCCTTGGCCAAAAACAAAGCGGTGTTCAGGTTGGCAAAGGTATGTTCCAGCCGCGCGCCGCCCAAGGCCCCGAGAAACACCACCTGCCGGCAGCCGTGTTCCAGCAGCCAGCGCGCCGCAAAGTGGGTGTCGGTGTCGTCCTTGACATGGGGCAGCACAATGGCCCCCGCCGGCAGCGGGTCGGGCGGCGGGGCGGAGTCAAAGTCCCCCACCAGCAGGTCGATGGACACGCCCAGGCGCCGGGCATTGCGGTACCCGGCGTCGCAGGCGACGATAAAGTCCCCGGGGGCCAGATACCGTCTGAGGGCGGGGTCCACCGGCACGGCAGAAAGCACCGCCGCGCGGGTGCAGGGCGCGGCGGGCTTGGCGGTGTATTCGGTTTGCGGGTCGGCGTGGTTCACCGCTCCCACTCCTTTCGTTGGCTGGCCTCCTCGTACATGGCCAGGTAGCTGTCGTACCGGCTCTGGGAGATCTCGCCCCGCTGAAGCGCTTCACGCACGGCACAGCCGGTCTCGGTGCGGTGGGAACAGCCCGTGAACCGGCATTGGCCGAAATAGGGCGCAAATTCCGGGAAGGCATGCTGAAGATCATCCTTAGGGATGCGGCAGAGCTTTTGGGCTTCCAGGCTGGCAAAGCCGGGGGTGTCGGCGATGCGGCCGCCGCAGCTTTCAAAGATCTCCACCTCGCGGGTGGTGTGCCGGCCGCGGCCCAGCTTCTGGCTGATGTCGCCGGTGGCCCGCTGCAAGCCGGGGTCCAGGGCATTGAGCAGCGTGGACTTGCCCACGCCGGAGTTGCCGCAGAAGGCGCACAGATGCCCCTTGATGTACCCCCGCAGTTCGTCCAGGCCCTCGCCGGTCTCGTAGCGCAGGCAGATCACAGGGATCGTGCTTTTTGCATAGGCGGCCACCAGGCGGTCGGCCGCGGCCAGGTCCGCCTTGGTGAACACCAGCACCGGCTGCACGTCCTGGTAGACGGCCGCAGCCGTGAGTTCGTCCAGAATGCGGGTGCTGGGCACCGGCTGAGTGGTGCTGGCCACGATGAACAAAACATCCATGTTGGCCACCGGCGGACGGATGAACACATTCTTGCGGGGCAAAATTTCGTCAATGGTCGTCTGATCGGCACTGAGGGTCACGTTGTCCCCCGCCACCGGCGTGACGCCCCGTTTGCGGAAGATGCCCCGGGCGCGGCATTCCACAATGCCGTTGCCGGTGCGCACGTAGTAAAACCCGCCGATGCCTTTTGTGATATAGTCCATTTAACCTTCTTTATACAGGAAACCGCTGCTGGAACTGTACACGCTGCCGTCGCCGGTCTGCCAGCGGTGGTCCCAGTTGCCGTCGCCCAGGTCTTCGTCCCATTCCTTTACAATGGTGTTGGGATCGCCGTTCAGTTCGCCGGTGGTGGTGGAATCCTCGACCACTTCGGGGATGCCGCTGGACACATACAGCACCACCACGCTGTTGATGGTGACCTCGGTGCCGGCGGCGGGGCTCTGGCTCAGCACCGTGCCCTCGGGCTGGTCGCTGGCCTGTTCGATCACCCTGGTGACCAGGTTCATACCGCGCAGTTCGCTGCGGGCCTTGCCGTCGTCCATGCCCTCCACCGACGGCACGATGACCGAGGTGTTGACCGTAGGACGGGCCACGTATAAAATGACCGTCGACCCGCCTTCGACCTGAGTGCCGGCGGCGGGATCGGTGCGGATGACGGTGCCTTCGGCCACGCTGTCGTTGGTCTCACGCTTGGTGACCACCGACACGCCCAGATCGGTGAGCGTCTGCTTGGCGGTGGCCTTGTCCTCGCCGGCCACATCCACCAGGGTCACATACTCGGTGCCAAGGCTGACCTTGAGGGTGATCTTCTGCTGTTCCTTGACGGTACGGCCGGCGGCCGGCGACTGCTGAAAGATGACCCCCGCCGCATAGTTGGAGTTGTATTCCTCGATGATATCGGGGTCCAGCAGGCTGAAATACTCCGTGGCACGGAACTCGTCCTCAGTCATGCCGACAAAGTCGATGAGCTGGACGTTGGCGCGGTTGGAGAACAAGGGGTTGGTGGAGTTGGTGAAGATCAGGTAGATCAGGATGGCCGCGCCGATCATGAACGCCACAGCCATGCCGAAGAAAATGGGCAGGACCGAGAAAGGTTTGTCTTTGGCGGCGGCGCGGGATCTGGTATTTTTCACGTTCTTGGCCTTTCCGCCCGAAGCGGGCGCACCGACACGGCGCGCCTGCTGGGTGCTGATGCCGGACTTGGTGCTGCCTGACACGACCTTGTTGATGGTCTTGCCGGGGGCGTCCTGGGTGTTGTACTCGTACTCGAACCGGATGCTGGGGTTCTGCTTGAACGCCTTGATGGCGGCAAGCATCTCGGCCGCGCTCTGGTAACGGGCGGCCGGGTCCTTCTCCATGGCCTTTTCGGTGATCTGGCGCAGGCCTTCGGGCACGGTGGGCGCGATCTGGGCCAGGGGTTTGGGCTTTTCGGATATCTGCATGATGGCGATGGACACGGTGCCAGTGCCGTCAAAGGGCAGACGGCCGCTGAGCATCTCGTACAGCATGACGCCCACCGAATAGATGTCGGTGCGCGCGTCGGTGCGATCGCCCTTGGCCTGTTCGGGGCTGATATAATGCACCGAACCGATGGCCTTGTCGCTGACGGTCTGGCTTTGCGCGCGAGAGAAGCGGGCGATGCCGAAATCCATCATCTTGATGGAACCGTCGGCTTGCAGCATGATGTTCTGGGGCTTGACGTCCCGGTGGACGATGCCCTTGGTATGGGCGTGGTCCAACGCCGACAGCACCTGCGTGGCAAAGTGCACGACCTCTTTCCAGGTCAGGGCCCCGCCGCGCTGCTTGAGATATTCTTTGAGGGTGATGCCGTCGATATACTCCATCACGATGTATTGCAGCTGGTCGGTGACCGACACGTCATACACCTTGACGATGTTGGGATGATCCAAAATCGAGATGGCCTTGCTTTCGTTCTTGAAGCGGCGGACCAGCTCCTCGTTGCCCAGGAATTCCTCTTTGAGCACCTTGACGGCAATTTCGTTGCCGGTGCGCACGTCGCGGCCCCGGTATACGTTCGCCATGCCGCCCACGCCGATCATGCTTTCGATCAGATAGCGGCCGTCCAGCTTTTTACCGATCAGGTTATCCATTTGCTTCCTCCCTTGGTTGCTCGGTCCGTTCAACGCCCAGCAGCAAAACGGTGATATTGTCCTGCCCGCCGCCGCGCAACGCCCGCTCGACAAGAACGCCGGGGGCGTCAAAGAAGGCGGATTCCCGCAGGATCAGGGCGATCTCTTCGTCAGGGACCATATTGGTCAGCCCGTCCGTACACAACAGCAAGACGTCGCCGGGGGCGACCTCGCAGCGGTTGTATTCGGGCACGATGCTGGCCGAAACCCCCAACGCCCGGGTGATCAGGTTCTTTTGCGGGTGCATGGCCGCCTGCTCCCGGGTGATCTGGCCGCTGTCCACCAGCTGCTGGACCATCGAATGGTCCCGCGTGAGCTGGCGGATGCTGCCGTCCGGCCGCCACAAGTACGCCCGGGAATCCCCCGCGTGTACCACGTGGGCCATATTGCCGTACACATACGCGCACACGCCGGTGGTGCCCATGCCCAGCATGTCCGGGTCGGAGGTAGCCTTGTCGTACACGGCGCGGTTGGTCAGGTCAAACCCGTGTAGCAAAAACTGCTTTTCTTCGCCGTGGCGCAGCGCGTGCAGCTGGCGGTCAAAGTATTGCAGCATGCTGGCGGTAGCGATCATGGACGCCACGCGCCCGCCGTTGGCGCCGCCCATACCGTCGCACACAACGCCCCAGCCCGACCCGTCCACCAGCTGCCGGGCACAGAAACTGTCCTGGTTTTCCTGCCGGCAGCAGCCGATGTCGGTCAACCCTGCGATCTTCATGCTGTCAGATCCTTTCTTTTGGGGTGTTGGGTGGGGCGCCTGGGCCGGCGGCGCGGGTGGCCGCATCTTCCCGTCGCAGCTGACCGCAGGCGGCGGAGATATCGGTGCCCAGGCGGCGGCGCACTGTGGCATTGACGCCAAGATCTTCCAGCATCTGGCGGAATCGGCGTACATTTTCTTCATCGGTGGCGGAATAGGGGCTGCCGTCCACCGGGTTGATGGGGATCAGGTTCACATGAGCCCCCATGCCGCGGATCAGATCGGCCAGTTTGCGGGCCATGGCGGGCGAATCGTTGACACCCCGCACCATGGAATACTCAAAGCTGATGCGTCGGCCCGTGATCTTCTGGTAACGCCGGCACGCCGGGATCAGCTGTTCCAGCGGGTAGGCGTCGTTGACGGGCATCATGCTGCTGCGCACGGCGTTGTCCGGCGCGTGCAGCGACACGGACAGGGTCAGCTGCAATTTGCGTTTGGCCAGTTCGTCGATCTTGGGCACAAGGCCGCAGGTGGACAGACTGATGTTGCGCATGCCGATGTTGAGGCCGTCCGGGCAGGAGATGAGCTCCAGAAAATCCATGACGTTGTCAAAGTTGTGCAGCGGCTCGCCGATGCCCATGAGCACGATGTGGGACACGCGCTCGCCGGTGTCCCGCTGGGCGGTGTACACCTCGGCCGCGATCTCACCGGGGGTCAGGTCCCGCACCCGCCCGGCCTGGGTAGATGCACAAAAGCGGCACCCCATGGCGCAGCCAACCTGGGTGGACACACAGACCGTGTTGCCGTAGCGATAGCGCATGAGGACCGTTTCGATGCAGTTGCCGTCCGCCAGTTCCAGCAGATACTTGATCGTGCCGTCTTTGGACTGCTGGCGGCGGCGAATAACGGGCGCAGCCAAGGTGCTGGTCTCACGCAGGGTGGCCAGCAGCGCCTTGGGCTGGTCGGTCATGGCCGAAAAATCGGCGACGAGTTTTTGATGGATCCAGTGAAAGATCTGCTTGGCGCGAAAGGCCGGCTGGCCCAGGGCTTTGCAGTGCTCTGTCAACGCCGGCAGGGTCAGATCCGTCAGGCAAAGCTGACTTTGCATTCTTTCACCTCCTATTATAATACCATACTGCGGTGGACTTTTGCGCGCCGCAGATTGTAAATTTTACGAAAACTTCGTGTTTTGGCGCACAAGCACCGCTACAAAAAAGCCGTCGGCGCCGGTGCGGTGGGGCAAAAACAGCGTGCCGTACTCCCCTGCCAACGCGCCGTCCGGCATCGTTTTTGGCGGGATAACGGCAAATTCCGGGTTTCTTGCAAGAAAATCCCGCACCACGGCCTCGTTTTCGGCCCGGTTCACCGTACAGGTAGAATACACCAAACGACCGTTTTGGGCAAGATATCTGGAACCATTTTGTAATATCTTTTTTTGCAGCGCACACAGTTCGTCCAGCCCTTGCAGGTCCTTGTAGCGGATGTCCGGCTTTTTGCCGATGACACCCAGCCCCGAACAGGGCACGTCGCACAAAACGCGGTCAAAGGGCGTTTTTGCCAGCTCCGCGTTATACACCGAGGCGTCCCCCGCAAAGGCTTTGGCGCAGCCCACGCCGCACCGGGCAAAGGCCTTTTGCAAAAGAGGCAGGCGGGCTTCCACGGCTTCGCCGCTGTACAGTTCGCCCTCATCCTGCATGGCGCAGGCCATCGTCAGGCTTTTGCCCCCGGGCGCGGCGCACAGGTCCAGCACCCGCAGCCTGGGCTCGGCCTGCACGCAGTCGGCGGCAAACTGGCTGGCCAGCCCCTGGACATGGAACCAGCCCTTGGAAAAAGTCTGCGAGGCCGCGGGCGAACCGCGGAATACGACCTTGAGGCAATGGGGCCAGGGGCCGGGCACGACCTCGGCCCCCTCGCTTTGCAAAGCGGCGGTCAGGGCTTCGTCAGTGGTGCGCAGCGTGTTGACCCGCACCCAGGTGGGCTGGGGTTCGTAAAAGGCGGCGGCGATAGCCTCGGCCTCGTCACCGTACTGGTCCAGCAGCAAAGAAGCCACGGGTTCCGACAGGCTGTACAGCGTTTGCAGGCGCTGCGCCGGGTCAGGGAAATCCTCTTTGCCTGGGCGCAAGGCCGCCGCGCGGCGCAGCACCGCGTTGACCATGCCCGCCGCGCTGGTCTTGCCGAAGGCGCGGGCCAGCTTGACCGATTCGTTGACGGCGGCAGATAGCGGGACCTGCATATAAACCGCCTGGGCCAGCCCGGCCCGCAAAACAGCCCGCACGGGGGCGTCCAGTTTGGATACCGGCTTTTTGAGAAAGCGGTCCAGCGTCCAGTCCAACAGGTTGCGCCGTTCCAGCACCGTATAAAAGATACGGGCGGAAAACGCCGCGTCCCGCGCCGCAAGCGGCGGGTCGCAGCGGCCCAGTTCGGCGTCCAGCACCAGGTTGGCGTAACCGTCCTTTTCCTGGCGAATCAGCGCCTTGACGGCCAGGTACCGGGCCGTCACAGGCTGTCCCCCGCTTTCAGGCGGCGGCCGGCGGCCCAGGCGGTGCCGGGCATGGGACGCCCGCCTTCCGGCGTGACGGTCAGCAGCTGCAAGGCCCCTTCGCCGCAGGCAACGGTCAGGGGTTTGAGCCCCAGCACGGTGCCCGGCTGCGCGCCGGGCAGCCCCTCGGCCAGGCGGCTTTCCAGCACCTTGACCTTTTTGCCCTCCAGCTCAAAGAAGGCCATGGGCCAGGGGTTCATGCCCCGCACCCAGTTGTGGATGTGGGCGGCCGGCTGGGTGAAGTCAAAGCGGGCCATGTCCTTGGTCAGCATGGGGGCCTGGGTTGCCTCGGCATGGTTCTGAGGCCTGGGCGTCAGCTGCCCGGCGGCCAGTTTGTCCACCGCCGTTACCAGCGTTTTGGCCCCCACGGCGCTGACCTGCTCAAACAGTTCGCCGCTGGTGGTCTCGGGGCCGATGGCCACCGGCTCCACCATCAGGATGTCGCCGGTGTCGCAGCCCTCGTCCAGCTGCATGATCGTGACGCCGGTCTCGGCGTCGCCGTTGAGCACCGCCCACTGGATAGGCGCTGAGCCTCGGTATTTGGGCAGCAGGGACACATGCAGGTTGATGCAGCCCAGCGGCGCGATGTGCAGCAGTTCCGGCGGCAAAATGCGCCCATAGGCCACCACAACCACCAGGTCGGGAGCCAGTTCCCGGAAGATGGGTTCAGCCTTGCCGTCCCGCAGCGTGGCGGGTTGCCACACCGGGATGCCATACTGCTGTGCCAGCTGCTTGACGGGCGGCGCGGTGAGCACCTGCTTGCGGCCCACCGGCTTGTCGGCCCGGGTGAACACGCCCACGATGTCATGCCCGGCCTCGATCAAGGCGGCCAGGCTTTCGGCGGCGATATCGGGCGTGCCCATGAACAGAATTCGCATTAGTCCTCGTCCTCGTCTTCGGGGTAGTCATCCTCATAGAAATGGGTGGCCAGGTCCATGATCGTGATGCCGTCCAGGTGGTTGGTCTCGTGCTGGATGCAGCGGGCGAACATATCGTCGGCTTCCAGCTCGAACCACTCGCCGTTGCGGTCCTGGGCGCGCACCTTCACGTGCTTGGAGCGCCGGATCGCACCGTTGTGCCCCGGGAACGACAGGCAACCCTCGTACAGCTCCACCTTTTCGTCGCTGAGTTCCAGAATTTCGGGGTTGATGAATTCCATGATCGGCAGGCGGGCATCTTCGGGCAGGTCCTCGGGAGCGTTGCGATCATCCAGGGAGATGAAGATGCGGCGCATGACGCCCACCTGCGGCCCGGCCAGGCCCCAGCCGTTGGCATCATAGAGGGTCTCTTTCATGTCGTCCAGCAAGGTGGCCAGACGATCGTCGAACTTGGTGACGGGGCGGCAGACTTTTTTCAGGATCGGGTCGCCGTCCTGTACGATGGTGCGAAGTGCCATAGTGATCTATACCTCCAAACAATTGTTTACGTGTTGTCGGCGGCGCGGACGCCGTCCGCGTAGCCTTCGGGAAAGCCGTTCATAAAGCCCTTCCACCGGGACGAACCGAACTTATAGGGGTCGATGGAGATGGCCAGATCCTGAGCATTTTGCTCGGCGCCCGCATCCCCATCCCGGCAGCCGAGGGTGTACCCGGTCAGATACCCCTGGGCACGGCCTGTTGCGTACCGGTCCTGCCGTATGGCAGCCACCGCCGCGAATACGGCGATCAGCAGCGCAAGGCTGACAAGAAGGGTCTTGGCATAGCGTTTCATGAGCGTCCCCCCTGTTTTGTGTTCACAGGTCGCCGTCGGAGTTGAAGTCAATGGTGACGCCGGCCTTGCCGGGCAGCTTTTCGGCCGCGTAGGCGTCCAGCGTGTCCCGCAGAAGGGCGCGGAACGCCGCATCGTTGCGGCATTTGAGGGTCAGCTTGTAGCGGTACTTGCCGCTGAGCATGGCGATGTTCATGGGCGCGGGGCCCAGTACCCGCAAAGGCAGGCCCTGGCATCGGGCTGCCCGGTCGGCCAGCAGCGCGGAAAACTGACGTGCCGCGTCATACACCGCCATCTCCTGCGCGCCGGTAAAGCCCACAACGCAGAAAGCGCAAAAAGGCGGATACAGGCACAGGCGGCGGAAGGCGATCTCCTCTTTATAAAAGGCCGCATAGTCCTGCCTTGCAGCCAGCTGCAAGACCGGGTGCCCGGGCACGGTGGTCTGGATCAGCGCCCGGCCCGGCAGTTCGGCCCGGCCGCCCCGCCCCACCACCTGGGTGATGAGGCTGAACACGTTTTCGTAAGAACGGAACCCCTGCCCGAACAGCATCGAGTCGATGCCCAGCACACCGACCAGGGTGACCTTTTCAAAATCAAGGCCCTTGGCCACCATCTGGGTGCCCAGCAGGATGTCGTACTCCTGCCGGGCAAAGCGGGAAAGCATCTGCTCATGGGCGTTCTTGCGCCCGGTGGAATCCTGGTCCATGCGCAGGATGCGGGCGTCGGGCAGCAGGGTTTGCAGTTCCTCCTCCACCCGCTGGGTACCGAACCCGCTGTACGCCAGCTTGCCGCCGCATTCGGGGCAGCGGGTCGGCGCGGGCTGGACCTGGTGCCCACAGTGGTGGCACAAAAGCGCCTGCCGGTTTTTGTGGTAGACCAGCGGCACGCTGCAATTGGGGCATTTGTATACCTGGCCGCAGTCGGCGCACATGGCCACCGTGTGGTATCCCCGCCGGTTGAGAAGCAGGATGCTCTGCTCGCCCCGGCGCAGGTTTTCTGTCAGTTCGGCAGCCAGCTCGGCGCTGACCTCCCGGGGATTGCCGGCGGCCAGTTCGGCCCGCATATCGGCAAAGGATACGGTGGGCAGCGGACGACCGCCGTAGCGTTCCCGCAAGGTCACCAGGCGCATGCGCCCGGCATTGGCGGCGTGGCAGGTCTCCACCCGGGGCGTGGCCGAGGCAAACACCAGCAGGGCATTTTCGGCCGCGGCGCGCTTTTTGGCCACCTCGTGAGCTGAATAGCGGGGCGCGCTCTCGCTTTGATAGGTATGTTCCTGTTCCTCGTCCAGGATGATGAGGCCGATGTTTTCCAACGGCGCGAACACCGCGCTGCGGGTGCCCACCACGATGTCGGCGTCCCCGTGCTGGATCATGCGCCATTGCAAAAGGCGTTCGGTGTTGTTCAGCGCGCTGTGCTGCACGGCCAGGCGGCTGCCGAACATGGCTTTGAGACGGCGGATCATCTGAGGCGTCAGGCCGATCTCGGGCACCAGAACGAGGGCCCGGCGGCCCAGTTCCAGCGTGCGCTGGATCAGCTTGAGGAACACGGCGGTCTTGCCGCTGCCCGTAACGCCGTACAAAAGGGCCGCGCCCGCGCCCGGGGATTCCAGGTCGCCGGCCAAAGCATCGTAGGCGGCCTGCTGCTCGGCGGAGAGCTCGATGGGCTTGGGATCAAAGGGAATGTCCGCAAACAGATCCAGCAACTTATACCGCTCACTGCAGCGCAGCACCCCTTTTTTGCACAAGGCATCCAGGGTGGTCCTGCCTACCCCTTCGGCTTCCAGCTCATGCTGGGATCGAGGCCCCGCTTGCAGCAGCTGCACGGCGGCTTGCTGGCGCGGACCAGGTTTGGGCTTGGCGGGCAGCTCCCCCGCCAGGGCGTACACCCGCTCCACGGGCGGGGCCAGGCGGCCGATGACCGCAGGCTTACCGTTTTCGGTGCCGGGACGGTACTGCGCGCCATACGGAATGACCGCCTTGACGGCCTCGTACCAGGTGCAGAAATATCGATCCTTGAGAAAGCGGACGATGGAAAGCAGTTCCGGGGTCAGGCGGGCGTCCTCGGGCGCGGCGGCCAACAGCGTCTTGAGCCGGGCGTCAGGGGCCTCCTCCCGTTCCAGTTCCAGCACCACGGCCATGCGGGGCTTGTCGCTGCGGCCAAAGGGCACCAGGACGATGCCGCCGGGCCACAGGCCGTCTTCCAGTTCGGGCGGGACCCGATAGGAATACAGTTTGTCAAAGTGGATGGTGGCGTCGTTCACCGCCACCTTTGCGATCATGGGCAAACGCCGCCCTCCCCTCTTTGCGTTATTCGTCGCTCTGCATCAGGCGGTTGCGGATGATGTCATGGATGCGATCGGAACAGTCCTGCACCACATCGTTGACCACATGTTCGTCATAGTCGGCGGAGCGGGCGATCTCGGTCTCGGCGCGGCGCAGGCGCTTTTGGATGGTCTCCTCGCTCTCGGTGCCGCGCACGCGCAGCCGGCGTTCCAGTTCCGCCATATCGGGGGGCAGCACAAAGATCGTGGTGGCCCCCGGGTACAGCTTTTTGATGTTGCCGGCGCCCTCCACCTCGATGACCAGGATCACGGGCTGGCAGGCTTTCATGTGGCGCTCGACCTCAGAGCGCAGGGTGCCGTAGTAGTTGTCGCAGTAGCAGGTGTATTCCACAATGCCGCCGGCGTCCAGCGCTTCTTTGAAGTGTTCGCGGCTCAGAAAGTGGTAGCTGACGCCGTCCACCTCCCCTTCCCGCATGGCGCGGGTCGTGGCCGAGACAGTCTTTTTGATCTCGGGGTGGTCGCCCAGCAGTTTGGCCACCACCGTGTCTTTGCCGGTGCCCGACGGGCCGGACACGACGAAGAGATACTTTTCACCTTTCATAGCTTCTCCATCCCCCAAAATGTACGTTTGTCTTTCCTATACAGTCTTCACACGATCTATCCTGAAAACACAGAAGTCTGTGTTCCCGCAACGAAAAACAGCGGCGCTCACTCATCCTCCTGAGCGCGGCCCTGCAATTTATCCGGCCCGAAGGCAGACAGCACCACATGGTCGGAATCCATGATCAGAACGGCCTGGGTCCGCCGGCCGTAGGTGGCGTCGATGACCATACCCTTGTCCCGCGCGTCCTGCACGATGCGCTTGATGGGCGCGGATTCGGGGCTGACGGCGGCAACGAGGCGGTCGGCATTGACCAGGTTGCCAAATCCGATGTTGATGAGCTTCATCCCATTCCCTCACTCGATGTTCTGGATCTGTTCGCGGATCTTTTCGATTTCGGACTTGAGCGCCACGACCAGGCGGGTCATGGCGGCGTCCTGGCATTTGGAGCCGATGGTGTTGGCCTCGCGGTTGAGTTCCTGGGTCAGGAAGTCCAGCTTGCGGCCGATGGGCTCGGTCAGGGACAAGATCTCGCGGTACTGTGCAATGTGGCTGCGCAGGCGCACGGTCTCCTCGTCAATGGCGGTCTTGTCGGCAAACAGGGCGGCCTCGGTCAAAATGCGGGACTCGTCGATGTTGCGGTCCGCAAGCAGCTCCCGCAGCCGGGCATACAGGCGCTCGGTATAAGCCTGCACCCGTCCGGCACTGCCCTGCTCGATGGAGGTGACCAGCTCCTCCACCGCGTTCAGGCGTCCGGCCACGTCGGCGTACAACTTTTCGCCTTCCGTCGCACGCATGGCCACAAAGGCGTCCAGCGCCTGCCCGGCCACCGCTGACACATCTGCCCACAAGGCGTCCGGGTCCGCAGGTGCGGCGCTCTGGCTCAAGACATCGGGGAACCGGGCCAAAGCGGAGACCGTCACGTCGTTTTTCACGTCCAGCCGCTCGGCCATGGCGGCCAGCGCCTGGCGGTAGCTTTCGGCCAGGGGCCAGTTGACCTGCACCACGGTGTCCGCGGCCGCCACGCTCTGGATGGTCAGGGACAGTTCCACCTTGCCCCGGTGGACCTGCTGCGCCGCCAGCGCCTTGAGTTTGTCTTCCAGAAACGCGCAGGTACGCGGCATGCGGGACGAATACTCAAAATAGCGCGCGTTGACGCTGCGCACTTCCACCGTAATGTCCCGTCCGTTCAGCGTCTGCTCGGCGCGGCCGTAGCCTGTCATGCTCAACACCATAAACTGTGTTCACACCTTCCAACCAGATTTTGGGCTATGGGTATATTCAGTTTATTATACTATCCCCATCCCGGTTTGGCAAGACGGCGCGCCCGGCCTTGTGTATACAAAAGCCCCCGCGGC
This sequence comes from Faecalibacterium sp. UBA1360, assembly GCA_002306375.1. Lineage (GTDB taxonomy): Bacteria > Bacillota > Clostridia > Oscillospirales > Ruminococcaceae > Gemmiger. Next base: position 26,776 of record DBRU01000032.1, on the reverse strand, counting down.
CATGGCCGCGGGGGCGGTTCACCCGGCGATGGGATCAGACCGGATGGGACTTTTTCTGGTAGTCGGCGTGCAGTTCATCCACACCGTGCATACGGGCGTTGCGCTTCTCGAAGAACTTGGGCGCGACCTGGGGGAACATGGCGTAGGTCAGCACGTCCTCTTCCTGGATGGCGTACTTGGCGGCCTCGGCCTTCATCTTGTCCACCTCGGGCTCCAGCAGGTCCGCGGGGCGGCAGGTGATGGGTTCTTCGCCCTTGAGGATCATCTTGCTGAATTCCGGCTTGATGGGCGCGGGAGTCTTGCCGTAGTCGCCGTGGACCAGGCCCTTGAACTCCTTGGTGACCATCTTGTACCGCTCGCCCATGATCACGTTGAACACCGCCTGGGTGCCCACGATCTGGCTGGTGGGGGTGACCAGCGGCGGATAGCCGGCATCCTCGCGCACGCGGGGGATCTCCTTGAGGACCTCATCCAGCTGGTCTTCCTTGCCGGCGTCCTTGAGCTGCTTGATCATGTTGGACAGCATACCGCCCGGCACCTGGTACAGCAGGGTGTTGGCGTCCACGCCCAGGACCTTGTGGCTGATCTGGCCGTTGGCGATGTACTTTTCGCGCAGCTTGGCAAAATGCTCACGCACCACGTTCAGCTTGCCCAGGTCCAGGCCGGTGTCGTATTCGGTGCCCTGCAAGGCGGCGACCAGGCTCTCGGTGGGCATATGGGAGGTGCCCAAAGCCAGCGGGCTCATGGCAGTGTCGATGATGTCGGCGCCGGCCTCGATGCCCTTGAGGATGGACATGGAGGCAAGGCCCGCGGTGTAGTGGCTGTGGATGTCGATGGGGATATCCACGGCTTCCTTCAACGCTTTGACCAGTTCATAGCAGGTGTAGGGCTTGAGCAGGCCGGCCATGTCCTTGATGCAGATGGAATCGGCGCCCATCTCTTCCAGGGTCTTGGCGTACTCGACGAAATACTCGTTGGTATGTACAGGGCTCAGGGTGTAGCTGATGCAGGCCTGCACGTGGGCGCGCTCTTTGCGGGCAGCCTTGATGGCGGTCTGCAGGTTGCGCGGGTCGTTCAGGGCATCGAAGATGCGCAGGATATCGATGCCGTTGGCCACCGACTTCTGGACAAAATATTCCACCGCGTCGTCGGCGTAGTGGCGGTAGCCCAGCATGTTCTGGCCGCGGAACAGCATTTGCAGCTTGGTGTTGGGCATTTCCTTGCGCAGGGTGCGCAGGCGGACCCAGGGGTCCTCATCCAAAAAGCGGATGCAGGAGTCAAAGGTCGCGCCGCCCCAGCATTCCACCGAGAAGTAGCCCACTTCATCCATAGCTTTCAGGATGGGCTGCATCTCCTCCATCTTCATGCGGGTGGCAAGCAGCGACTGGTGCGCGTCGCGCAGCACGACTTCGGTAATCTGAATCGGTTTCTTAGCCAATCTTATTCACCTCGTTTTCAAACTGCGGGCCTGATCAGTTCATGGTGCACAGCACGTCGCCGGAGCTGACGGTGTCGCCCTTGCGCACATTGACGCTGGCGATGGTGCCGTCCTGCGGGGCGGAGATCTCGTTCTCCATCTTCATGGCTTCCAGGATCATCAGGGTGTCGCCGGCCTTGACCGAAGCGCCGGGCTGCACGCGCACGTCCAGAATGTTGCCGGGCATGGGAGCCGAAACGGTCACGGCGCCGGCAGCGCCGGCGGGAGCGGCAGGAGCCGCCGCAGGAGCGGGAGCGGCAGCGGGAGCAGCCGGAGCGGCAGGCACAGCAGCGGGGGCGGCGGCAACGGGAGCGCCGGTGCTTTCTTCGACGGTGACATCGTAGGCGACACCGTTGACGGTCACGGTGAGATGTTTCATGGGGAGGTCCTCCTTCTATGTAATGAAGATGTTGTTACAGGGTGATGTTGCCGTGCTTCTTGGCCAGGCCGACCGCGCGCTTGCTGGCCAGCATATCCAGAGCCTGGACCACGGCGGCGCGCACGCCCGCGGGAGCAACGGCGGAATCGGCCGAGCCGTTGGCCACAGCCGCAGCGGCGCTGCAAACCTCGGCCTTGTAGGCGTCCGCCTTGGCCTTGGTGGCCTGCTCCAGGTTGTCGGCCGCAAAGATCTCCTCTTTATACAGCACGCTGACGGCCGTTTCGGGGGCCAGAGGGGCGATGGTGCACCCTTCCACCGCGATGCGCCAGTCCGCCGACGCGGCAAAGACCGTGTAGATGGGGCCAACGGCCTCCCCGGCCAGTACGGCCACCTTGGCCGTGGTGGCTTCGGCGTAGACGCCGGCCATGCGGGCGGCCTGGCGGATGCCGCCGGCCAGGTCGTCGCCTTCACTGCGCACGAAGCCGTCGGTGTTGACGATGGTCAGAACGGGAATGCTGTAGGCGTCGCACATACGGATGAAGCGAGCCGCCTTGGCCGTGCAGTGGTGGTTGATGGCGCGCTTGGCGGTGGCCACGATGCCCACAGCCGCGCCGCCCACGGTAGCCAGCGCAGTGTAAACAGCCTTGCCGTACCCGGCGTACAGTTCCACGGCGCTGTCTTCATCCGCCAGCGCGGCGGCAGCCTTGGCGGGATCATAGTTGTTCAGGTCCAGCGCCTTGGCGGGGGCGGCGTAATCAAACACCGCGGGACCGGCCAGGTTGTTGGCGGGCAGCAGCGCCACCACGCGGGCGGTTTCGGCGGCAGCCTTGACGGCGTCGTCAGCCACAATGGCGGCCACGCCGGCGCGGGCGGCAAATTCGGCGGTACCGGCAAAGGAGAGGCTGTCCTCACTGGTGAAAGGCGCGTTGAGGAACAGTTCGGCATCCTTAGCCATGATGCACACATCGGCGGCGGCCGCATGGACGGCGGCAGACCCGGCGCAGGTACCCACCACCACGGCCAGCTGGGGCACCACGCCCGAGACGCGGGCGATCTGGGCCATCAGCCGGGAGTTCGCGTTGAGCAGCGCCAGGCCGCTTTCCAGGCAGGCGCCGGTAGAGTCATAGAAGGTAACGACCGGGGCGCCCACTTCGGCGGCCATTTTCAGCACGCGGATGTTCTTTTCGATGTCCTCGACGCCCAGCGGACGTCCATCCTGGAACACAGCGTAAACGCTCTGCCCGCCCACGCTGCCGTACGCGGCGCTGACCGGGCCGTCGGCGAACAACGCGGTATGGTTCCCATCGTCAAAAAATGCGGCAAGGAGTTGTGCCTTGCCAGGTTTTGTTGCAGCCATTTAGTGACCTCCTGTATTGATAGCAGTATGGTGTACACAATGCCATATACATTGATTATACTACTTTATTTTTTTCACCACAAGTGGATTTTGTACAAAAAGCCAGTATTCTGCCCGGTTTTTTTGGCTTTTGTCCGCTTTGCAAAACTCAATCGTCCTGATTCCGCCGATCGGCAGGGCGAGAAGCGCGGGCGGCCGCGTTGCGCAGGGCCGTGACCTCCGAGCGTTTGAGTTCCCGCCATTCGCCCGGGGGCAGCATGCCCAGCTTGACGGGGCCTTCGGCGCTACGCTTGAGACGGATGACCTCAAGCCCCACGGCCTCGCACATGCGGCGGATCTGGCGGTTGCGGCCTTCGTGCAAAGTGATCTCCAGCACCGTGCGTCCAGGCTCATCGGTGGCCACGTGGATCACCGCCGGAGCGGTCTTGACGCCGTCGTCCAGCACCACGCCGCTGGCCATTTTGACGATCTGTTCCTCGGTGGCGCGGGGGCGCACGGTGACGCGGTATAATTTTCCCACGCCCCCCGACGGATGGGTCAGCAGGTTGGCAAAGGCCCCGTCGTCGGTCATAAGCAAAAGGCCTTCGCTGTCTTTGTCGAGGCGGCCCACGGGATACACGCGCCGCCCCACCCCCTGCACCAGGTCCATGACCGTCTTGCGGCCGTGCTCGTCCGAGGCGGTGGTGATATAGCCCCGGGGCTTGTGCAGCATGATGTAGATATATTGCCGTTTGCGCACGACGCGCACGTTTTTGCCGTCGATGGAGACCTTGTCAAAATCAGGGTCCATTTTGTCGCCCAGGGTGACCGGGTGGCCGTTGACCTTGACGCGGCCTTCCTCGATCAGGCGTTCCGCCGCGCGGCGGGAACACACGCCCTGGTCGGACAATACTTTCTGGATGCGTTGCTGTGCCATGGTAATTGTTTCCTCGTTTCTTTGTGTGTAAAAAGGGCGCAAAGTGGCCGGGGGCCGCCTTGCGCCGTAGTTCGGGTTATGAGGCCGCGCCCCGGCATCGGGGCGGCGCGCCTTATTGGGCGGCGTCGGCCTCGGCAAAGGCTTCCTTGGCGGCTTCGGCGGCGGTGTCCTTACCGGGCTTGCCGCGGCCGATCATCTCGGCCAGTTTGTCCACCAGTTCGGGCAGCGCCGAAATGGCGTTGTCGATGGTGGAGGCGTGCTCCATGAGCTGCACCGTGCGAACGCCCGAGGCGCTGACGATCAAAAACGCAATGGGCGTGATGGACACACCGGCGCCCGACCCGCCGCCAAACATCTGCTTGTCGGATTTGGGGGCCACGTCCGAACCGCCCGACGCAAACCCGAAGGTCACGCGGGATACCGGGATGATGGTGGTGGCGTCGTCGACCTTGATGGGATCGCCGATGATGGTGGAGGAATCCACAAGATCGCGCACCTTTTCCATCGTGACGCCCATCATGCCCTGAAGCGGATGTTCTGCCATAGTAAATTACCTCCTGTATCTGCCGGCCTTTCAGCGCAGGCCGTTGAGTTGTTCGCGGATGTCGTCCAGCGGGGTCGCGCCCCGCTCGTCCCTGCGCAGCAGGCACAGCAGGATCAACACCATTATATACGGACGGGTACGGATTTGGCAAGAAAAAAAGCGGTTTTGCGAAAGAGTCCCGAGAAAATCCGGCTCCAGGCGAAGGGAGGACGCCCGGATGCGCACACGGTCCCGGGCAAAGGCCAGCAGCGTGTTGCACAGCGCGATACGCCGACCGTAGCAAACGGCGGTGTCGGCGGCGTCCTTGCCCGTGACGGTCCAGAACACCCGCACGTCGTCGAGCATCACGCCCCGCAGGATTTGCTGCCGCCGGGGTTCCAGCGCTCGCCAGAACAGCCGCAGCATCCCCAGCAGCGCCATGGCCGAGGGGTCGCCATCTTCCAATTCGGCGGTGTCGGGCAGATCCTGCGCCCCAGGCAAAGCAGCAGTTTGCCCGGACGAGGCGGCGGATTCGGGTGCGGGGCCAGAATCCGCCGGGCTCCCCGGGGCAGCCTGCGCAGCCGCAGGGCCGGCCGCGGGGCCCGGGTCTTCCCGACGCGATTGCGCCTGCGCTTGGGGCTGCGCCTGCGCCAGGTTTTTCAGGGGCTTTTGTTCGCTCTTGTTCTTCCGGCGCTTGGGGCGCGGGCGGGGATACAACTGCCGGCGCAAGGGGCCTGCCCAGGCGAATAGCGAAAAGCCTTTGCGGACGCTCCACCCCACCGTCAACCCCACCGGCAAAACCAGAAAGGCCGCCGCCAGCATAAGGACCAGCGCCAACAGGATCACAACGGCCCAGCCCGCGACGGCCAGGGCCCCCAGCACGGCGCTCATGTCAGGCTCTCCATATCCAGCTGGCGGGGTTCGTCGCCGTCGCCCTGCTCGGGGGGCGCGCCCTCATCGTGCAAAGGCGGCAGGTCAGCCAGGCTGCCCAGGCCGAACACCCGCAAAAAGGTATCGGTGACCCGGAACGCCACCGGCTTGCCCGGCAGGTCCAGGCGGCCGGCTTCCTCGATGAGGCCGCGCTCCATCAGCTTGGCGACCGTGGACGAGGAATCCACCCCGCGCACCTGCTCGATAAAGCTGCGGGATACGGGCTGGTTGTAGGCGATGACGGCCAGCACTTCCAGCGCCGCCGGGGACAAGGGCGCGTTGCGGCGGGTGTCCAGAATACGCTTGACCACCTCGCCGTAATACGGGCGGGTGGTCATCTGCCAGCGGTCGCCCTCGAATCGCAGCAGCACGACGCCGGCCTCCCGGGCGTCATACTCGCTTTGCAGCACCGCCAAAAGGTCCTGCACCTGGGCGGTGTCCAGGCGCATGGCCTCAGCCAGGCGGGCTGCCTCCACCGGTTCGGCGTTGGCGAACAGCATGGCTTCCAAAGCGCCCAGTTTCTGGCGTTCGTTCATGTCAGTTCCTCCCTCGTATGGTCACGGCGGCGCGGACGGCGGGTGCGGTCCATTTGCAGACCGCCGTCCTCCCCCACCCGGATACGCCCGGCGCGGATCAGTTCCAGCAAGGCCAGAAAGGTAGCCACGTTGGTGCTGCGGCTTTCCTCCTTGCTGAACAGTTCCCCCATGCGGCGCACACTGCCCCGCAGCATGCCTCGCAAAAGGTGGGCCACCCGGCTGGCCACCGACACAAAAGGCGCCGTGACCAGCGGTTCAAAGCGTTCGGCTTCCGGCTTTTTGCGCCGAAGGCTGCGCCCCATCAGGCTGTACCAGGCCTGCACCAGCTTGTCCGGCGAGTGCGGGCGGGAATACTCGGCCGCGCCTTCCAGCGGCATGGGGCTGCGCACAGCGGTGTACAGGTCCCTGGCCCGGCTACCCAGCGCGGCAGCCACCTGCTTGCAGGCGCTGTATTCGATCAGACGGCCGGTGAGTTCGGCCTTCATGCGCTCGGCCTCCGGGCTGCGGGGCAGCAGCAGCGCGCTTTTCATTTGCACCAGGTGGGCGGCCATGTCGATGAACTCGCTGGAAACCTCCATGCGGTCCTGCATGGTGGCGATGGCCGCCGTGTACTGGTCGATGAGCTGCATGATGTTGATATCATACAGGTTCATCTTATTCTTGCCCACCAGATGCAGCAAAAGATCCAGCGGGCCCTCAAAATCTTCCAGATGAAAGGTCAAGGATTCCATTCTTTTACCAATTACCCCTTACAGCAAACCGAACGCAGCCTCCACAAAGCGGGTGGCGTCGAAAAACGCCCCATACACCGCATTGACAAAAAAGTTCAGCGGCCCGTCCAATAACCCGGCCAGCACCAAAACCAGCACGGCGATCATGATATAGCGCTCGTAGCGCATGGCCTTGAAATAGGCGTTGCGCGGCAAAAACAGCAAGGCGATACGGCTGCCGTCAAAGGGCGGCACCGGCAGAAGATTGAAAACAGCCAGGCTGATATTGAGTGCGATCATGTACCACAAGAAATCCAGCAGGATCTGGGGCGCAGCGCCCCGGGAGGCATACCACACCACCTTATATACAATGGTAGAAACGAACCCCAAAAGGAAGTTGGCCGCCGGGCCCGCCGCGGCCGACACGGCCATGCCCACCTTGGGGTTGCGGAAACGCCGCACGTCGATGCCCACCGGCTTGGCCCAGCCAACGCCCCCCAGCACCATGCACAAAGTGCCCAGGGGATCAAAGTGGCGCACGGGGTTCAGCGAAAGGCGGCCGGCGTTCTTGGCCGTGGGATCCCCCAGCAGCCAGCTGACCAGGGCATGGGCGGCTTCGTGAAACGGAATGACGACCAGGACCGCCAAAGCACGCACGCAATAATCATACAAAACATCCAGCCCCAAAAGTCCGCCCATCGTACACATCCTTTCCCTTCTCATGCGCGGCGCAAAACCGCCTGCACATAGACATACATTTTGTATTATACCGTAATAAACCGGCCAAAACAAGTGCGAAGCGGCATTTTGCCGCCATTTTGCCGCATAGGGCTTGTGGGCCAAACGCGGGCCGGGGCATTATTTTTACAATATTTTGAAAAAACCCTTGCATTTTGTATTTGGATTTGCTATGATAATACAGCTATGTTAAAGGAGGTGCAAGCTATGGCCAAATGTGCATGCTGTGGCAAGGGTGTTGCGTTCGGCATCAAGGTATCCCACTCCCATCGTCGGAGCAATCGTACCTGGAGCCCCAACGTGAAGCGCGTAAAAGCTGTCGTGGATGGGTCCCCGAAGTATATCTACGCCTGCACCCGCTGCCTGCGCTCGGGTAAGGTCACCCGCGCTGTCTGATAAGAAGCAAAAAATGCCGGTCACCGTCTGTGGCCGGCTTTTTCTGATACCGTCACCTTTTAAGGAGGGCCTGTTTCCATGCTGCCCCGTGACCCCATGATCCTGTTAAGCTACGTCAATACCAAACTGCGCAACACCGGCATGACACCGAACGTTTTCTGTGCGGAAGAAAACGCCGACGAGCAGGAACTGCGCAAGACCCTGGCCGAGGTCGGCTTCGAATACGACCCCGCCCGCAACCAGTTCGTATAAAAAACCGCCCGGATGTGCGCCGGCGCGGTATTAGGTCCGTGCAACCAGAGGAGGAAGTGCAACCATGAATTTCGTGTTCGTATCGCCCCATTTTCCCAAGACATACTGGAATTTCTGCGACCGGCTCAAGCGCAACGGCGCCAATGTGCTTGGCATCGGCGATGCGCCGTATGATTACATCCCCGACGAATTGAAGGCCACCCTGACCGAGTATTACCGGGTGGACAGCCTGGCAAACTATGACCAGATGGTGCGGGCCATGGGGTATTTCACCCATCGCTACGGCAAGATCGACTGGGTGGAGAGCAACAACGAATTCTGGCTGGAGCAGGACGCGGCCCTGCGCACCGACTTCAACATCAACACCGGCGCAAAAAACGACTTCATCGACCGCATCAAGTTCAAGAGCCACATGAAGGACAGCTACCGCGCCGCCGGCGTGCCCGTGGCGCGGCATCACATGGTGTCCACCCTGGAGGCAGCCCGGGACTTCATCAAGGAAGTGGGGTACCCCGTCATCGTCAAGCCGGACAACGGCTGCGGCGCCGAGGCCACCTACAAGCTGAAAAGCGACGCCGATCTGGAAGCCTTCTACGCCGCCAAACCCCAGGTCAGCTACATCATGGAAGAGTTCATCAACGGTACCATCGTCAGCTTTGACGGCGTGGCCGACAGCCACTGCGTGCCGCTGTTCTATACCAGCAACTACTTCCCCACCCCGATCATGGACATCGTGAACACCCAGGGCGATCTTGCCTACTGGACCCAGAAGGAAGTGCCAGAGGCCCTGCGCAAGGTGGGCTTTGCCACGATCAAGGCCTTTGGCGCCAAAAGCCGGTTTTTCCACTGCGAGTTTTTCCGCCTGAACGAGGACAAGGCCGGGCTTGGCAAAAAGGGCGATTACGTGGCGCTGGAAGTGAACATGCGCCCCGCCGGCGGTTACACCCCCGACATGATCAACTTTGCCAACAGCGTGGACTGCTACCAGATTTGGGCGGATATGGTCTGTTTTGACCAGGTGCGCAGCCTGGACCTGAACGGCCCCCATTACTACTGTGTGTACGCCAGCCAGCGCGACGGCGTGCGGTATGTGCACAACCACCAGCAGATCATGGCGCGCTACGGTTCGCGCATGAAGATGTGCGACCGCCTGCCCGAAGCGCTGGTCATGGACATGGGCAACCAGATGTACGTGATCAACGCCGAGACTGAGGAAGAGCGGGACGAGTTCGTCAAGTTCGTGCAGGAGCGGGCATAACCGGCTCATTAAACGCATACTTATACAGCCCCGACGGCTTTTGCGGCCGCCGGGGCTGCCTGTTTTTATGCGGTATCGGCGGGGGGTGCGCGCCGGAGTCCCCCTATATTTTGTATTTATATATTTACAGCAGCCTTTGTGTGGTGTAAGATAAGAGCATCCGAGAGAAGCGAAGGAGCCAACAGCTATGAACCCGTTCTTCCGTTTCGCGGCGGCTGCCTGTGCCGTCGCATTCTGCCTGAGCTTGGCCGGCTGCGCCAAAGACGAACTGCCTTCTTCGATCATCGCCACCGAAGAAACGGCAATTCGCGCCGACGAGAGCGCCACGACCGTTTCTTCCGCCGATGAAGTGGCCGCCGTCTTCACCGGCACCGTCCTGCCCGCCAGCGAAGACGCCGGGCGAGAGTATGTGGACAACACCCTGTTCATCGGTGACTCCAACACCGCGCGGTATATGATGTACGCCGACGAGACCGGCCAGGCCTTCACCTCCCTGGCCAACAACATCGGCGTGGTCAGCATGGGGGCCGGCGCCATCACCACCCTGAAATGCGAGCAGTTCAAGGGCGACAGCCAGATGTACACGATCCCCGAGGCGGTGGCCAAGCTCAAGCCGCAGCGCATCATCATCTGCTTTGGCACCAACAACCTGGGCGGGTCCTCCACCGACGCCACGGCGTTCATCAAAAGCTACCGCGCCGGGCTCGAGGCCATCGTCGAGGCCTGGCCCTATGCCGATTTGATCGTCAGCGCCATCCCGCCGCTTGACAAGCAGCGGGAAAACACCAACCTGACCATGACCCAGGTGGATGCATACAATGCCGCCATCGTGGAAATGTGTGAGGAGGAAGGATACAAGTTCCTCAACACGGCTGAAGTGCTACGGAACGATGCCACCGGCTGGGCCAAGAAAGACTATACCCTGTCCGACGGCGTGCATCTGTCCAAAACAGCGGTGACCGCCCTGTTCGACTATGTACGAACCCACGCCTACATCACCGAGGATCGCCGCCCCAAACCGTTGGGAACGATCCCCACGCCGGACGGCGTGCCGCTGGGCTTGATCAGCTCCGACCCCATCGCGGTGCGCGGGGCCAAGGTGCCCGTGGAGTTCGTCGCCACAGAAGGCGGCTCCATCAGCGGCAGCACCAGCCAGATGGTCAAAAAGGGCGGCATCTGCTCCACCGTGACCGCCGTGCCCGAAGATGGGTGGGCGTTCTCCCACTGGTCGGTCTCGCTGGGATCCGCCGGGTCCGGCGCGCAGCTGACCTTTACTGTGCCCGCCAACGCCGATGCCGGCGGTGTGGTCGTTACGGCCCACTTCACGATCGCCGAGCATGAGCACCAGTACGAAGAAGTGGACGACACCCGCAAAGCCCCTACCTGCACCGAAAAAGGGTCTGTACAAGAGCGCTGCACCATCTGCGGCGAGACCGTCACCCGTGAACTGGCCGCCACGGGCCACAAATGGGATACCGGGACTGTGACAAAAGAGCCCGACTACGATTCTGCCGGCGTGCGGACCTATGTTTGTGCAAACTGCGGCAGCAAGCGCACCGAAGCGATTCCCGCGCTGACACCACCGCCGGACAGCAGCGGTGGAAGCAGCAGCGGCGGAAGCAGCAGCGGTGGAAGCAGCAGCGGCGGAAGCAGTGGCAGCGGAAGTTCTTCCCCTCCGCCATCGACCACTCCCACCCCGGCCCCCGAGCCGGACCCTGAGCCGGAGCCGGACCCCGAGCCTCCGTCGGAGCCCGAACCGGAACCTGAACCCGAGCCGGACCCCGAACCCGACCCCGAACCTGAGCCCGAACCGGAACCTGAACCCGAACCAGAACCCGAGCCCGAACCCGAATCGGACCCCGAGCCTCCGTCGGAGCCCACCCCCGAAAGCGATTCCACAGGAAACGGCACCGAAAGCTGACCCAGCATGAGTATCACCTTCCCCCGTTTTGGGGGAAGGCTTTTGTATGAGGAGATATCATGGACCACAAAAAGAATCCATCCCGCTTGTCCCGTTTTTGGCCCTACATGCTGCGCTACAAGGGCATTTTGATCTTCGATCTGTTCTGCGCGGCCATGACGACTTTGTGCGACATTGTGTTGCCTTCGATCATGCGCTACCTGACCAACGCCGCCACCGACGCCTCGGTGGTTTTGACGGTGGGCACGGTGGCCAAGCTGGCGGCGTTGTATCTGGTCTTGCGCATCATTGACGGCGCGGCCAGCTATTATATGTCCGGCACGGGGCACATCATGGGCGTGTACATCGAAACAGACATGCGCCGGGACGCCTTTGCCCATTTGCAGCGCCTGAGCCACACCTACTACAACAACACCAAGGTGGGCCAGATCATGGGCCGCATCACCAACGACCTGTTTGATGTGACCGAGTTCGCCCACCACTGCCCCGAAGAATTATTCATCGCCGCCATCAAGATCACGGCTTCCTTCATCATTCTGTGCGGGGCCAGCATTCCCCTGACGCTGGTGGTATTCGCCTGCGTACCCATCATGATGATCGTCAGCGTGAATTTGAACCTGCGCCTGCGGGCGGCGTTCCGCAAGCAGCGGTTCCAGATCGGCGAGCTCAACGCCTCCATCGAGGACAGTCTGCTGGGTCAACGGGTGGTCAAAGCCTTTGCCGCCGAAGCCCAGGAAAACGAAAAGTTCGAGCAAGGCAACCAGGCGTTCCAGACCATCAAGAAAAAGACCTACCACGCCATGGCGGCCTTCAACACCTCCACGCGGCTGTTTGACGGGCTGATGTACCTGGTGGTCATCATTGCGGGCGGGCTGTTCCTGGTCTACGACCGCATCAGCGCCGGCGACCTGGTGGCCTATGTTTTGTATGTATCCACCCTGATCGCCACGATCCGCCGCATCGTGGAATTTGCCGAACAGTTCCAGCGGGGCATGACGGGCATCGAGCGCTTCTTTGAGATCATGGACACCCCTGTGGAGATCGAGGACGCCCCCGACGCCAAGGACCTTGTTGTGGACAAGGGCGGCATTCAGTTCCGGGATGTGAGCTTCGAGTACCCCGACGACCACAACCTGGTTCTGCGCCACGTAGACCTGGACATCCGCCCGGGCGAAAATCTGGCTTTGGTGGGCCCGTCGGGCGGCGGCAAGACCACCCTTTGCAACCTGATCCCCCGCTTTTACGACGTGACCGGCGGCGAGATCCTCATTGACGGGCAGGATGTGCGCAAGGTCACCCTGCACAGCCTGCGCCAGGCCATCGGCGTGGTGCAGCAGGACGTGTACCTGTTCAGCGGCACGGTGGCCGAAAACATTGCCTACGGCAAACCCGGCGCCACCCGCGAAGAGATCGAGCATGCCGCGCGCCTGGCCGGCGCGGACGGCTTTGTGCGGGAACTGAAGGACGGCTACGACACCTATGTGGGCGAACGAGGCGTCAAGCTCAGCGGCGGGCAAAAACAGCGCATTTCCATCGCACGGGTCTTTCTGAAAAACCCGCCCATCCTTCTGTTGGACGAAGCCACCAGCGCCCTGGACAACGAGAGCGAGATCCTGGTGGGCCAAAGCCTGGACGCTTTGGCCAAGGGCCGCACGACCCTGACCATCGCCCACCGGCTGACCACCATCAAGAACGCCGACCGCATCCTGGTTTTGGGCCGGGACGGCATTGAGGAAGAAGGCACCCACGAGCAGCTGCTGGAACGCAAAGGCATCTATTACCGCTTGTGGAACGGCCTGGTCAGCGGCCAGACCCTGTAACATCCGCCACAAACAACCACGCCCCCTGTTTTGCACAAACCCGAACCCCTGTTTTTGGCAGGGCTGCACAAAGGTTTGGCAGGCAGGGGGCGCGCGCTTGTTTTTTGCGGGCTTTGTGTGTATGATGAAACACAGACATTGTTCACTACGAAAGGCGGAATCCTTGTGATGCGTTCCAGCGGTATCCTTCTGCATTTGTCCAGCCTGCCCTCGCCCCACGGCATCGGCGCCATGGGCGCGGCGGCAAGGCGGTTCGTCGATTTTTTGCACCTGGCCGGGCAAAGCTACTGGCAGATCTTGCCCCTGGGGCCCACCAGCTACGGCGACAGTCCCTACCAGTCCTTCTCCACCTTTGCGGGCAACCCCTACTTCATCGACCTGGACGAGCTGGCCGCCGACGGCCTGCTGCGCCCCGAAGAGTACGAGGGCCTTGACTGGGGCGGCGCCCCCGACGCGGTGGATTACGGCACTCTGTACAAGCTGCGCTGGCCCATTTTGCGCAAGGCCTGCGGCCGGCTGCTGGCCGACTTGCCGGCGGACTATGAAGAATTCTGTGCCAAAAATGACTTCTGGCTGCCGGACTACGCCCTGTTCATGGCCCTGAAGGACGCCCACGGCGGCGTGGCCTGGAACGAATGGGAAGAACCCCTTGTGCGGCGCGATGCCGCCGCCCTGGCCGAAGCCCGCCGCACCTACGCCGCGGACATCGCTTTCTGGCAGGGCGTGCAGTATCTGTTTTTCCGTCAGTGGGCGGCTTTGAAGAAATACGCCAACGGCAAGGGCGTGCGCATGATTGGAGACCTGCCCATCTATGTGGCGGCGGACAGCGTGGACGTATGGGCCAACCCCCAGGAATTTCAGCTGGACGAGACCCTGACCCCCACCGAGGTGGCGGGCTGCCCGCCGGACGGGTTTTCGGCCACCGGCCAGCTGTGGGGCAACCCGCTGTATGACTGGGACGCCATGCGCCGCACCGGCTACGATTGGTGGGTGCGCCGCATCGCCCACCTGAGCGAATTGCTGGATGTTTTGCGCATTGACCATTTCCGCGGATTTGCCGGGTATTATGCCATCCCCTACGGCAGCGCCGACGCCTGCGGCGGGCGGTGGCGTCCCGGGCCGGGTATGGACCTGTTCCGCACCATCGAGGCCCGACTGGGCCGGCGGGAGATCATTGCCGAGGACCTGGGCTTTTTGACCGAGGATGTGCACCGCCTGTTGGAGGAATCGGGGTTCCCGGGCATGAAGGTGCTGGAATTCGCCTTCGACAGCCGGGATGGCGGCAATTACCTGCCCCATGACTATCCCCGCAACTGCGTGGCTTACACGGGCACCCACGACAACGAGCCGGTGATCGGCTGGTTCGAGACCGCCGCCCCCGCCGACACGGACCGGGCCGTGGATTACCTGAAACTGACCGAGGCAGAAGGCTACCACTGGGGCATGCTGCGGGGCATCTGGTCCAGCGTGGCTGACCTGGTGTTGGTGCAGGCCCAGGATATTCTGGGTCTGGGGCACGAGTCCCGCATGAACACCCCCTCCACCCTGGGGGGCAACTGGTGCTGGCGGGCGCTGCCCGGCGCGTTTGACCTGGCGCTGGCCAAAAAGCTGCGCCACGTGACCGCGCTGTATGCCCGGGCCGAGGCGTGGGACGTGTGGCCCGAGCACGCCTTGGAGGACGCCCTCGCCGACGACGAAGCCGCCAACTGCGAAAACGGCTGATCGTCAGCCCCGATGATCTGTTTGGACCGCTCTTTGCGCCCCCGCGGGCGCGAGGGCGGTCCTGTTTTTGCGCCACAGCCACAAAAGAGGCAACCCCGCCCCCGCCGCAAACACGGTCAGCTGTAAAGCCAGCCCCGCCGGGCCTGCCGGACCGAACCGGCGCAGCCACAAGACCGGCGTGGCCGCCGCCCCCGCCAGCGCCGCCGGGGCAATGAGCCAGCGGTCCCAGGTCGGGCGCATCCGGGTGCGCAGCAACATGCGCCGGGCGTTGAGGGTACAGGTCAGCAGGTTGGAAAAGGCCATGACCCCTAAAAAGCCCAGGATACCAAAGCGCGGCACCACCACGCACACGGCTGTGATGCGCACGGCGGAATCCAGCAGCGAATATCGGAAGGTGGCCAGCTGTTCGCCCAGACCTTTCAGAATGCCGTCGATCATGCTTTCCAGGTACATAAAAGGCGCGATGAGGCCCAGCACCCGCACATACATCCCCACCGCCGTATCGCGGTACAAAAGCAGGGCCAGTTCCTCGCCGAAGAGCAGCAGCCCCGCCCCCGCCAGCGCCGAAAACAACCCCGTCAGGGTCATGGCCGTGCCCACCAGGCGGGCCGTAGCCTGTTTATCCCGCCGGGCCGCGGCGCGGGCGATCTCGGGCATGAGCAGGCCGGACAGCGCCGCCAGCACCGAGAACGGAAAAAAGATCAGAGGCATGGCCATGCCCTTGACCGCACCGTACTGTTCCATGGCGGCGGTGCGCTCGCCCAGATACAGCGCCAGACACAGGGGGATCAGGCTGCTCTCGACGGCTTGCAGCGCACTGGCCAGCAGCCGGCTGCCGGTGACGGGCAGAGCGATGCCCAGCAGTTCACGGCGGGAAAAGCCCACCGCGCCGTCCCCTTCCTGCCGGCGGAAGGATGTTTCCTCTTTGGCGAACAGAGCCATCAGCACGCAGGAGAGCGCCTCGCTGAGCGTGTTGCCCAGCAGAACCGCCGCGCAGGCGTACGCCGCGCCCCAGGCCGCCAGTTTGCGCAGCGCCAGCGCCGCCACGGCCATACGCAAGGCCTGCTCGGCCAGTTGGGACAGGATGTTGGGCGTTACCCGCCGCCGGGCCAGGAAGCATCCCCGCAGCGCCCCCGCCACTGCCATAAAGGGCAGACTGGGCGCCAATACCCGCAAGCCGAGCTCGGCCCGGGCGTCGTGGAGCATAAAGTGAGCCAGCGGTGCGACCAGGGCAAACTGGGCCAGCATGGCCCCGGTGCCGAACAGCGCCGCCGCGCTCACCAGCCCCCACAAAGTAGCCGACATCCCATGCCCCCGCGCCAGGCTTTGGGCCGCCAGTTTGGTGGAGGCCACGTTGACCCCCGCCGACGCCAGCGCGATGAACACCCCGTATACGGCCAGGATCAGCTGGTAAAGGCCCATGCCCTCGCCCCCGAGCCAGGCGGCGATGTACACCCGGAAAGCCATGCCCAGCACCCGCAGCGCAAAGCCGCCGACGGTGAGCAGCGCCGCATTTTTGACATACAGCTTGCCTCGCATCTTTCCCGTCCCCCTTCCCGCGCAGTTTCCCATCTTTGTATATGCGGGCGAGCGTTGGAGGTATGCCTTGCGAAGCGGGTCGGGGACATGATACAATAAAGCAAAACCACAAAACGAGGTGTTCCACTATGTCTGAAATGCAGCGCATCACCGCGGCCGCCGACTGGCTGCGCCCCCGCCTGCCCCAGGCGCCCGAGATCGCCCTGGTGCTGGGTTCCGGCCTGGGCGGCCTGGCCGACCGCATCGAAACCCCCGTCTGCCTGCCCTACCGCGATGTGCCGGGCTTTCCGCTGTCCACCGCCCCGGGCCACGCCGGGCAGTTCGTAGCCGGGCAGCTGGCCGGGCGTTCGGTCATTTGCATGCAGGGACGGTTCCACTATTATGAAGGCCACGGGATGGCCGACATCGCCCTGCCCGTGCGGGTGCTGAAAGCTCTGGGCTGCCGCGCCCTTGTTCTGACCAACGCGGCCGGCGGCGTCAACTATGATTTTTCGGTGGGGGACTTTATGCTCATCACCGACCACATCAACTTCATGGGGGCGAACCCGTTGCGAGGCGAAAACGACGACGAGGTCGGGCCCCGCTTCTGCGATATGAGCCGCGTATACGACCCCGACTTGCAGGCTTTGGCCCGCCAGGTAGCAGCAGCCCGGGGCCTGACCTTGCGCGAGGGCGTCTATCTGGGCTACATGGGGCCCAGCTACGAGACCCCGGCGGAGATCCGGGCGTTCCGCACCCTGGGCGCAGATGCCGTGGGCATGAGCACCGTGCCCGAGGCCATCGCCGCCGCCCACTGCGGGCTGCCGGTGCTGGCCATGAGCCTGATCACCAACATGGCCGCAGGCATGACCGGGCAGCGCTTGTCCGGCGACGAGGTCATCGCCATTGCCAACCGGCGCGGGCCGGTGTTCCAGCAGCTGGTGGCCGACCTGGTGGCCGCAATGCCCTGAACCGCGGTACTTGCTTTTTTGCGGCAAACCGTGTAGAATTGTATACGTCCCGGCCGCGCCGGGCAAGCAGGTCCCGCCGGGGTATCCCGCGGGGCCTTTGCCTGCGCCCGCACCGGGCAAACGCACTGCGCCGGCAGCCGATGCCGGACAAAAGGAGAGACAAGTTACCATGAGCGAAGCGTGTAACCACGATTGCAGCAACTGCACCGCCAACTGCGACCACCGCGCCCCAGAACGGGAAGCCCCCCATGCCAAAAGCCACATCAAGAAGGTCATCGGCGTGGTGTCCGGCAAAGGCGGCGTGGGCAAGAGCATGACCAGCGCCATGATGGCCGTGTCCATGCGGCGCAAAGGCTTTACGGCCGGTATCCTGGACGCCGACATCACCGGCCCGTCCATCCCCAAGCTGTTTGGGGTGCACGGCCCGGCCCGGGGCGACGAGGACGGCATCTTCCCCATCCAGAGCCGCACGGGCATCGACATCATGAGCATCAACCTGCTGCTGGAGGATGAACAGGCCCCCGTCGTGTGGCGCGGCCCCGTCATCGCCGGCGCTGTCAAGCAGTTCTGGCAGGAAGTCATCTGGGAGGATGTGGACTTTCTGTTCGTCGATATGCCTCCGGGAACCGGCGACGTGCCCCTAACCGTGTTCCAGACCCTGCCGGTGGACGGCATTCTGATCGTATCCAGCCCCCAGGAACTGGTGGGCATGATCGTGGGCAAGGCCGTGCAGATGGCCGAGATGATGAAGGTGCCCATCCTTGGCATCGTCGAGAACATGAGCTATGCCGTGTGCCCCGACTGCGGCAAGCATATCCAGGTGTTCGGCGACAGCCACGTGGACGAGACCGCGGCCCGCTATCACCTGCCCGTGCTGGCCAAAATGCCCATCGATCCCGAACTGGCCAAGCAGGCCGACGCCGGCATGATCGAAGCCTTCGCGGGCAATTACATGGACGGTGCGGCCGACGCCGTGGCGGCGCTGCTGAAATAAGCGCCCCTTGAAAGGACTTACTATGCAGGTACAGGAAAAACTGCGGGTGGAAGAGGGCTTGCAGGGCACCAAAAAGTTTTTGGATGAGTTCAAGGCCTTCGCCCTCAAGGGCAACGTGATGGACATGGCCGTCGGTGTGATCATCGGCGCGTCCTTCCAGTCCATTGTGTCCTCCCTGACCGGCGACGTGCTCAACCCGCTGCTGGGCATCGCCTTCTCCACCGATTTCAGCAATGTGGTCATCCACTTGCCCAACAGCGCGGATCCCCTGCGCATCGGGGCCTTCATTTCGGCCGTCATCAACTTCGTCATCATGGCCTTTGTGCTGTTCTGCCTGGTCAAATTCATGGGCCGGCTCATGCGCATCGGTCAGACCAAAAAGGTCCCGGAGGCCGCCAAGCCCGCCGAGCCCAGCGAAAAGCAACTGCTTTCCGAGATCCTCGCCGAGCTGCGCGCACAGAACGCCGCGTCGGCCGGTTCCCCAAAAACCGAATAATCTTAAGTTTTCGCCCTGATTTTTGAATATCAAAAGGTTTCATCTTTTCTTTCTGAAAATTCTTTTGTTTTCACGTTGCCAAATCCACCATACTATGGTATATTGGCAGCAGGAACAAAGGCGTTTCCGCGTTGTGGCTGTATGCTCATGCGCGGGGACGCCTTTTTTCATTGCCGGAGCCGGATGGTCCCGGCACAGACGAGAAGGAGAGATGACCGTGCAACCATTTACCGAGCGTACCCGGCCCGCCGGGCTGTACGACCCGCGCTTTGAGCACGACAACTGCGGCATCGGCGCGGTGGTGGACATCAAAGGCCGCAAGACCCACAAGACCATTGACGATGCTTTGCAGATCGTGGAACATCTGGAACACCGCGCCGGCAAGGACGCCGAGGGCAAGACCGGCGACGGCGTGGGCATTCTGTTGCAGATCGGGCATGACTTTTTTGTCCGTGAAGCTGCCAAAGCAGGCATTGCCCTGGGCGGCGAGCGGGAGTATGGCGTGGGGATGTTCTTCTTCCCCCAGGAGGAACTGCGCCGCAAGCAGGCCAAAAAGCTGTTTGAGATCATCTGCGAAAAAGAGGGATTGACCTTCCTGGGTTGGCGCGCAGTGCCCGTATGCCCCGACGTGCTGGGCCAGAAGGCCCGGGACTGCATGCCCAGCATCTGGCAGAGTTTTGTGGCCAAACCGCCCCGGGTGGCCGTGGGCATCGACTTTGACCGCCGGCTGTATGTGGCGCGGCGGGTGTTTGAGCAGTCCAGCCCCGAGACCTACGTATGCAGCCTGTCCAGCCGGACCATTGTGTACAAGGGCATGTTCCTGGTGGACGAGCTGCGCTCCTTCTACCCCGACTTGCAGGACCAAGACTATGTGTCGGCCATCGGCATGGTGCACAGCCGTTTTTCCACCAACACGGCCCCCAGCTGGAACCGCGCCCACCCCAACCGCTTCATCCTGCACAATGGCGAGATCAACACCATCCGCGGCAACGTGGACACGATGCTGGCCCGGGAGGAATCCATCGACAGCCCCTGTCTGAAAGAGGATATGTCCAAGGTTTTGCCGGTGGTGGACCAGACGGGCAGCGATTCGGCCATGCTGGACAACGCCCTGGAGTTCATGGTCATGAACGGCATGGACCTGCCCCTGGCCGTGATGGTCACGATCCCCGAGCCCTGGAGCAACGACCGCAGCATGGACCCCAAAAAGCGGGATTTCTACCAGTATTATGCCACCATGCTGGAGCCCTGGGACGGCCCGGCGGCCATCCTGTTCTCCGACGGCGACGTGATGGGCGCGGTGCTGGACCGCAACGGTCTGCGCCCGTCCCGCTACGCCATCACCAAGGACGGACGGCTGATTTTGTCCAGCGAGGTGGGCGTTCTGCCCCTGGACCCCAAGAACATCCTGTGCAAGGACCGCCTGCGCCCGGGCAAAATGCTGCTGGTGGACACCGTGCGGGGCGAACTGGTGGACGACGAGCGGCTGAAAGCCGAATACGCCGACCGCCGCCCCTACGGCGAATGGCTGGATCGCAACCTGGTGCGGCTGCGGGATCTGAAGATCCCCAACCGCAAGGCTCCCTGCCCCGACGCCAGGCAGCTGGTGCAGCTGCAAAAGGCCTTCGGCTATCGGTACGAGGATGTCAACGAGATGATCCTGCCCATGGCCAAAAACGGCGGCGAGCCTGCCGGGGCCATGGGCAGCGATACCCCGCTGGCCGTGCTGAGCCACACCCATCCCCCGCTGTTCGACTATTTCAAGCAGATGTTTGCCCAGGTCACCAACCCGCCCATTGACGCCCTGCGGGAAAAGGTCGTGACCTCCACCACCGTGTATGTGGGCGCCCAGGGCAACCTGCTGGAGGAGCGGGGCGAGAACTGCAAGGTGCTGAAGATCGACAACCCGATCCTGACCGAGACCGACATTCTCAAGCTCAAGGCCATGGACGTGCCGGGCTTTACGGTGCGCACGGTGTCCATCTGCTATTACAAGAACACCGATCTGGAAAAGGCACTGGAACGCCTGTTCGTGGACGTGGACCGGGCCTACCGCGACGGGGCCAACATCCTGATCTTGTCCGACCGGGACATTGACGAGTACCATGTGGCCATCCCCAGCCTGCTGGCGGTGGGCGCGGTGTCCAAGTATCTGGTGCGCACCAAAAAGCGCACCGCCGTGGCCCTGGTTCTGGAAAGCGGCGAGCCCCGACTGGTCCATGACTTCGCCACTCTGCTGGGCTACGGCGCCTGCGCCGTCAACCCCTACCTGGCCCAGCAGACCATCCGCAGCCTGATCGAGGAGGAACGCCTGGACAAGGACTATTACGCGGCCGTGGAGGACTACAACGCCGCCGTGCTGGCGGGCATCGTCAAGATCGCGTCCAAGATGGGCATTTCCACGATCCAGTCCTACCAGGGCAGCCAGATCTTTGAGGCCCTGGGCATCAGCAAGGACGTGGTGGACCGCTACTTTACCAACACGGTGACCCGGGTGGGCGGCATCACCCTGAAAGACATCCAGGACGATCTGGAACAGCGCCACCAGCAAGCCTACGACCCGCTGGGGCTGGGCACCACCGGCGAACTGCCCAGTCTGGGCCTGCACAAGTTCCGCAGCGGCCCCAAGGCTGAACAGCATCTGTACACCCCCCAGACCATCCACCTGTTGCAGCAGGCCTGCCGCGACGGCGATTACGCCAAGTTCAAGGCCTACACCGAGGCCATCGACCACACCGGCCCCGACGAGATGCACCTGCGCAGCCTGCTGACCTTCCGCTACCCCGAGACCGGCGTGCCCCTGGACGAGGTGGAAAGCGTGGAGAGCATCGTGCGGCGGTTCAAGACCGCGGCCATGAGTTACGGCGCTCTGTCCGCCGAAGCCCACGAGTGCATGGCCATTGCCATGAACCGCCTGGGCGGCAAGAGCAACACCGGCGAGGGCGGCGAGTTCGAGGACCGCTACGGCACCGAGCGCAACTCGGCCATCAAGCAGGTGGCCTCGGCCCGGTTCGGTGTGACCAGCAAGTACCTGGTTTCCGCCAGTGAGATCCAGATCAAGATGGCCCAGGGCGCCAAACCCGGCGAGGGCGGCCAGCTGCCCGGCGCCAAGGTGTACCCCTGGGTGGCCAAGACCCGCCATTCCACCACGGGTGTGGGGCTGATCTCTCCCCCGCCCCACCACGACATCTACTCCATCGAAGACTTGGCCCAGCTGATCTATGACCTGAAATGTGCCAACCGCAAGGCGGCCATCAGCGTCAAGCTGGTCAGCGAGGCCGGCGTGGGCACCATCGCCGCCGGCGTGGCCAAGGCCGGGGCCGAGGTCATCCTGATCTCCGGCTTCGACGGCGGCACCGGCGCTGCGCCCAACAATTCCATCCACAACGCCGGCCTGCCCTGGGAGCTGGGTATCGCCGAGGCGCACCAGTGCCTGATCCTCAACGGTCTGCGCAGCCGCGTGCGCATCGAGGCGGACAGCAAGCTCATGAGCGGCCGGGACGTGGCCATCGCGGCCATGCTGGGCGCCGAGGAATTCGGGTTCGGCACGGGGCCCCTGGTGGCCATGGGCTGCGTGATGATGCGGGTTTGCAACCGGGATACCTGCCCCATGGGCATCTGCACCCAGAACCCAGAACTGCGCAAGCGCTTTGTGGGCAAGCCGGAATATGTGATGAACTTCATGCGGTTCATGGCCCAGGATCTGCGGGAATATATGGCCCGTCTGGGCGTGCGCACGCTGGATGAACTGGTGGGCCGCACCGATCTGTTGACCCTGAAAGAACAGCCTGCCGGCAGCCGTGCCGCCCGGCTGGATCTCAGCGCCCTGCTGCGCAACCCGCTGATCGAGGATACCCGCGTGCACTTCGATCCGGCGGCCGTGTACGACTTTGCCCTGGAACAAACCCCGGACATGAAGGTCCTAATGAAGAAGTTCAAAAAGAACCTGGAGTCCGACACCCCCAAACCCATGCGCGTAGAGTGCACGGTGGGCAACACCGACCGGGCCTTCGGCACGATTTTCGGCAGCGAGATCACAGCCCGGTTCGGCAATACCCTGCCGGACGATACCTTCCATGTGCTGTGCCGCGGCTGCGGCGGGCAGAGCTTCGGCGCATTTTTGCCCAAAGGGCTGACCCTGGAACTGGAAGGCGACTGCAACGACTACCTGGGCAAGGGGTTGTCCGGGGGCCAGCTGGTGGTGTATCCGTCCAAGGGCGTGACCTACGACCGCGGGCAAAACATCGTCATCGGCAACGTGGCGCTGTACGGCGCCACCGGCGGCAAGGCTTTCATCAACGGTGTGGCCGGCGAGCGTTTCTGCGTGCGCAATTCCGGCGGCGTGGCCGTCGTGGAGGGCGTGGGCGACCACGGCTGCGAATATATGACCGGCGGCACCGTGGTGGTGCTGGGCAAGACCGGCAAAAACTTTGCGGCGGGCATGAGCGGCGGCATCGCCTATGTGCTGGACGAGGACTGGGATTTCTACCAGCGGGTGAACAAGGACATGGTCAGCCTGGAACCTGTGGAGCACAAGTACGATGTGGCGCTGCTCAAGGACCTGATCCGCGAGCACGCCGAGCGTACCGGCTCGCCCCGGGCCAAGGAGATCCTGGAGGATTTTGGCGCGTACCTGCCTAAATTCAAGAAGGTCCTGCCCCACGACTATGACAAGATGCTGCGCCTGATCGCCCAGATGGAAGAAAAGGGCGAGGACAGCGAGCAAGCCCAGATCGAGGCGTTCTACGCCATGAAAAACGCTCAGTAAAGGAGGAACGCCATCATGGGAAAACCCACCGGATTTTTGGAATACACCCGTCAGGTCGGCGCGGAAGTGCCGCCCGAACGGCGCATTGAAAATTTTGAAGAGTTTCACCACACCCTGGCCCCCGACGAACAGCAGATCCAGGGCGCGCGGTGCATGGATTGCGGCGTGCCTTTCTGCCAAAGCGGCGTCATGCTGGGCGGTATGGTCAGCGGGTGCCCGCTCAACAACCTGATCCCGGAATGGAACGATCTTGTCTTTCAAGGGCAGTGGGACCTGGCGCTGCGGCGGCTGCTGACCACCAATCGCTTCCCCGAATTCACGAGCCGGGTCTGCCCCGCCCCCTGCGAGGCCGCCTGCACCTGCGGCATGGCCGCCGGCGCGCCTGTGACCGTGCGGGAAAACGAACGGGCCATCATCGACCGCGGCTATGAGAGCGGGGCCATGCACCCCGTGACGCCGCCTGTGCGAACCGGCAAGCAGGTCGCCGTCATCGGCGCCGGCCCGGCCGGATTGGCCGTAGCGGATCTGTTGAACCGGCGGGGCCACAGCGTCACCGTCTACGAGCGGGAGGATCGGGCAGGCGGCCTGCTGATGTACGGTATCCCCAACATGAAACTGGACAAATCGGTCATCGAGCGCCGGACGGAACTTCTCAAGCAGGAGGGTGTGGAGTTCGTGCTGGGGGCCAATGTGGGCGGTGACGTGGATGCCCAGGCCCTGGCCCAGCGGTATGACGCCGTGGTGCTGTGCTGCGGCGCCAAGCAGCCCCGGGACCTGAATGTGCCGGGCCGGGATGCCGAAGGCATCTGCTTTGCCGTGGATTACCTGACCAGCGTGACCCGCAGCCTGCTGGATTCCGGCTTGACGGACGGACAGGCGGTCTCGGCCGAAGGCAAGCGGGTGCTGGTCATCGGCGGCGGCGACACGGGCAACGACTGCGTGGGGACGGCCATCCGTCAGCATTGCGCTGATGTGGTGCAGCTGGAAATGATGCCCTGTCCCCCGTCCGTACGGGCGCCGGGAAACGACTGGCCGGAATGGCCCCGCGTATGCAAGACCGATTATGGTCAGCAGGAGGCTGCCGCCGTGTTCGGTCGGGACCCTCGGGTCTACCAGACCACCGTGAAGGAGTTTTTGCGGGGCGAGGATGGCCGAGTCTGTGGCGCGGTGCTCACCAAGCTGGAAAGCCGTGTGGTGGACGAAGCCACCGGCCGCCGTGCCATGGTCCCCACCGGCGAGGAATACACCGTGGACTGCGACCTTGTGCTGATCGCCGCTGGCTTCACCGGCTGCGAAAACTATGTAGCCGATGCATTCGGCGTGGAGCTGACGCCTCGGGGCTGCGTAGCCGACAAAGGCTTTGCCACCAACATTCCTCATGTCTTTGCCTGCGGCGACATGCGCCGGGGCCAGAGCCTGGTGGTCTGGGCCCTGCGGGAAGGCCGGGATGCCGCCGAGGCGGTGGACCGATACCTGATGGGGTATACGAACTTGTAATCACCTGATAAGAACCCAAACGCCTCTGAGCCGCCTTGTATGGCGGGCAGAGGCGTTTTTCTTATTTGTTTGTTATTGCACTTAAAAAATCGTCTGTGTCTTCTTGACTTCCACGTACATGTTACTTCATACTTAATATTACATGATAACTTTATGTGATCCGCATTGGAAAGATCATCGCCAAGACAGGTTCGGCGTTTTTTCTTTGGAAAACGAATTGTGTCCTAGCCCTGATGTGTTGGAATATACCATGCACATTCGCAGATATCCGTCGAAACACAAGAATAGCGAGCAGACATTTGTGCAGAAACACTTCCAGCGCCGATATGACACAACACTTTGCGGATATGTTGGCAGCATAAATAAAAAGGAGAATGGATATGGATATTATAAAGATAGTCGAGGATAACTACGACCAATTGGGCTCCCTCGTCGCTGAATTTCGAGTTGCCTTAAAGAGCTATAAAGGGATAAATGCACTTCCTGATGCAGATGCAGGGGCAAGCGAAATGAAAGAATACATAGACTCAGATTTTCCATGTTATGCGGCAGTCTTCGATGGCAAATATGTCGGTTACATCGTTTGCCGTGTGGATAAACCTTGTGTATGGGTGGAGTCGATCTACGCAAAACCGGAGTTTCGCAGAAGGGGTGTTGCTTCACAACTCTTTGAAAAAGCTGAGGAATTGGCAAAGGCTTTTGGCGAGAATACAGTTTTTAACTACGTTCATCCGAACAATCATGGCATGATCGGTTTTCTTCGAAAGCATGGATATACTGTTATCAACTTGGTGGAGATCCGCAAACCATACGCGGGCGAAGAGCTTACGCAAACTATACAAGTCGGTGAACACACGTTTGACTATTAGAGCTTTATCCCTACTTCCGCCGACATAGACATAATTGAAAAAATGCGACTTGGAGCAGATTTCCCCAAATTGCATTTTTTAAACCGCATAAAAAAACAAATCCGAACCTCTTACCATAAAGGCTTGAGATTCGGATTTGTTTGGTGACCCGTACGGGAATCGAACCCATGTTAACGGCGTGAGAGGCCGCTGTCTTAACCGCTTGACCAACGGGCCATAATAAAAAGAGAAGCCGGCATCTACCTATTTTCACAGGCCGTCTCCAGCCAACTATCTTCGGCACAAGTGAGCTTAACTTCTGTGTTCGGAATGGGAACAGGTGGATCCTCACCGTCATCGACACCGGCCATAACCATGGCCTTATCGGCTATGCTTCTCTTTTCTGAAGGTATATACCCTCAAAACTGAATATCGAACTGCTTGGCAAATGAAGTACTCTAAGAAAATGGGGTCAAGCCCTCGACCTATTAGTACACGCTAGCTGAACGGATCGCTCCGCTTACACTGTGTGCCTATCAACCTTGTAGTCTTCAAGGGGTCTTACCTGATTGACTCAGTGGGATATCTTATCTTAAGGTCGGCTTCACGCTTAGATGCTTTCAGCGTTTATCCGATCCGAACATAGCTGCCCAGCTGTGCCACTGGCGTGACAACTGGTGCACCAGAGGTTCGTCCATCCCGGTCCTCTCGTACTAGGGACAGCGCCTTTCAAATATCCTGCGCCCACG
>DBRU01000086.1:538-3924 GCA_002306375.1 Faecalibacterium sp. UBA1360 | reverse complement strand
GACGAGTGCGCGATTTGCCGCAAAATTTTGTCGAGGGGGATTTCAAAAGGGGGAATAGGCCCGTCAGGCATTTGCCGTGCGGGACTGTTCCCCCTTTTGCAGCGTGTCGAGTTTCTCGACACGCTGAGACCGGCCCCACGCCTTGCGGCGTGGGGCCGGTCCTGTTTTGGGATATGTGGGAATGTCAAAAGGAAGGCTCAGAAGTTGTTGCTCTTGAGCTCAAAGTAAGCCTGGGGATGGGCGCACACCGGGCACTTGACGGGGGCATGGGTGCCGATGTAGACATACCCGCAGTTGCGGCACTGCCAGACCTGCTCGGTCTCGCGGGCATAGACCTTGCCGGCCTCGATGTTGGCGGCCAGGGCCTTGTAGCGCTCCTCGTGCTCCTTTTCGATGGTGGCGACCATGCTGAACAGGCTGGCGATGTCGTTGAAGCCCTCTTCCCTGGCTTCGGCGGCCATGCGGGGATACATGGAGGTGTGCTCCTCGTTCTCACCGGCGGCGGCCATCTTCAGGCAGGTCAAAGTGTCGGGGATCTCGCCCTTTTCCATCAGGAGCTTGAACCAGATCTTGGCGTGCTCCTTCTCGTTGTTGGCGGTGTCGGTAAAAATGGCCGAGATCTGCTCGTAGCCCTCTTTCTTGGCCTTGGAGGCGAAATAGGTGTACTTGTTGCGGGCCTGGCTTTCACCGGCGAATGCCTCCCACAGGTTCTTTTCGGTCTTGCTGCCTTTGAGTTCCATAATGATTTTTCTCCTTTCAAGAGTCAAGAGTCAAAGCGGTCGATTGCGGTTTGTATCAGTCGGACTTTTAAGATTTTGTCTTAAGCAAAGTATACAGCATCCCATACAGGATGTCAAGCCCGGCGGCGCATATTTTTTTGCAAAGCCAATAAAATTTATATTTTTGTCGAAAGCAGGCCAAATGCGCATTGACAAAGCCCGGCGGATACGGTAAAGTAATTATAAGACAGAATCTTATTGTTATATTTCCACACAGAAAGGACGGGACACGCATGACACGTCAACGCCGCCTGATCTTGGATCTGATGCGCCAAAGCCCCCGCCACATGACCGCCGACGAGATCTTTGCCAAGGCCCGGGAAGAGATGCCCAGCATCGCCCGGGGCACCGTATACCGCAACCTGAAGCTGATGGAACAGGCCAAAGAGATCGCCCGGCTGGAAATGCCCGGCGGGCCGGACCGGTTCGACAAGACATCCAATCCCCACGGCCACCTGTACTGCGACGGGTGCGGGGAATTGCAGGACATCCCGGTGGTGGGCCTTGTGCGGGAGATCGAGGACGCCATCGGCACCGAGGTGCGCAGCTACCAGCTGACCATCCACTACCTGTGCCCCGAATGCCGCCGCAAGCAGGCGCAGTGACCCACACACAAAGCCCCCGCCGCCCGGAAACATACCGGGCGGCGGGGGCTGTTTTTGTGGTCAGGGATTTTTGAGGCGGCGCAGGTCGCCGCTTTCCCGGAAGTCCTCGTAATCCAGGGACAGGCAGGGGTTGTAATAGGGGTCGCGCAGGATGCCTTCGCGCCCATGCACCTGATACAGGCGCTTTTGCTCCGAGGCAAAGCGGGCTTTTTTGGCGGGGTCCGCCTCGTCCGAACCCCGGGATTTGCTCTCGTGGTGGTACAGCTCGGCGTAGGGCGTCCAGACGATGCGCCAGCCGGCGTCCCGCACCCGCAGGCAGAAGTCCACGTCGTTGAAGGCCACGGTGAAGGCTTCGTCCAGACCGCCCATGGCGTCGTACACCGCCGTGCGCACCAGCAGGCAGGCCGCCGTCACGGCGGAAAAGTCCTGCACGGTGGCCAGGCGGAACATGTACCCGCTGCCGCCCCGCTTGTGGTATTTGTGGCTGTGGCCCGCGTATCCGCCCAGGCCGGTGATGATGCCGGCGTGCTGGATCGTGTCGTCGGGGTAATAGAGCATGGCCCCGCACGCGCCCACCCAGGGCTGGGAGGCTTCGGCCACCATCTGGGTCAGCCAGTCGCCCCGGATGACCTCGATGTCGTTGTTGAGCAGCAAAAGATACCGCCCGTGGGCGAACTTGCGCCCGTAGTTGTTGACCCGGCTGAAATTGAAGGCGCCCTTGCAGCGCACCACGCGGCAGTTTTCGTACCGATCGGGCAGGGTCTTGTAGTAGGCTTCGGTGGCAGGGTCGGTGGAGTTGTTCTCGACGACGATGACCTCGAAATTGTCGTAGAAGGTTTTGGAGTACAGACTGTGCAGGCATTTTTCCAGGTCGTCGGCGTGGTCCTTGTTGGGGATCAGGACGGATACCAGGGGCTGGGGTTCGGGGATGTCCCACACCACATGGCAGGTGCCGGGGAAAAGCCCGTCCTCCACCCTGCCCTGCCGCCCGGTGGCCGCCAGGTGGTCGGCCACGGCTTTGCGGGCCGCCGCCTGCACATAGGGCTTGGCGTCGGTGCCGCCGCTGGTGGACGCCGCATGCACCCGCCAGTAATACAGCACCTGGGCCACGTGCAGCGGCGCGGCCTTGGGGTTTTCGCGCTGCATCTCGTCGATCAGGCGCAGGAACAAATCGTGGTCCTGAGCGCCGTCACATTCGGGGCGCTCGCCGCCCACGGCCTCGAACAGGCTGCGGCGGAACACCGCCAGATGGCAGATGTAATTGACCGACATCAGGTATTCGGGGGCATAGTCGGGCTTGAAGTGGGCCACATGCGCCCCCGCCGGGGTCTTGCGGAACAGCGCTTCGTCGCTGTAGGCAAACGCCGCGCCGGTGGCCGCCAGCGCCCGGCCCATGCAAAACACCGCATGGGGGGCCAGCATATCGTCGTGGTCGGCCAGGGCCAGGTAGTCCCCCGTGGCCAGTTGGGCGGCGGCATTGGTGTTGGCGGCAATGCCCTGATTGTCGATCTTCCGATACAAAATGCGGGGGTCCTTGGCCGCCCGGGCCCGCACCAGCTCGCCCACCCGGGCGTGGGCGTCGTCCGAAGCGTCGGCCAGGCACAGCTGCCAGCGGGGGCTGGTCTGGTTCTGCACGCTGTCCAGAAACTGTTCAAGGAAGGGTTTGGGGGTGTTGTACAGCGGGGTCAGGATGCTGATGAGGGGATGGTCCCACGTGTCGGCGGCCCGCTGTTCGGCCAGCGCCTTGGCCGAGGGCAGATACCGCGCCCGCTTGCCCAGAAAGCGCCGCTTGAAAAAGCCCGCCGCCCGCGCCGCCATGACGGCGGGGCCCTGCTCTTTGGTCAGGGTCGCGGCGTAGCCGAACAGTTCCTTCATGCGTTTGGTGCGCAGGCTCATGGGTGCTCCTTCTCCCCCGGCTTATTTTAAGCCGAAGTTTTCAAACAGGTTGTTGAAATGGGGGTTGTAGTAGGGGTCGTAGTTGTCGATGTAGTCCTTGTATTTG
>DBRU01000086.1:0-483 GCA_002306375.1 Faecalibacterium sp. UBA1360 | reverse complement strand
TTGAGGCAATAGTCCACGTCGTTGTAGGCCACGGCGAAGTGTTCTTCGTCCAGGCCGCCGGCTTCCCGGTACAGGCTGGCCTTGGTCATCAGGCACGCGCCGGTGACGGCCATATAGTTCTGGGTGGTGACCAGGCGGTACAGGTCCCCCACGGCTTTGCGGGGGTAGCTTTTGTGGCTGTGCCCGGCCGAACCGTTGATGCCCATGATGACCCCGGCGTGCTGGATCGTGTCGTCGGGGTAATAGAGTTTGGCCCCCACGGCGCCCACGTCGGGACGCTGGCTGTAGCTGAGCAGTTCCCGCAGAAAATCCGGGGACAGCACTTCGATGTCATTGTTGAGCAGCAAAAGATGCTCGCCCCTGGCAAAGCGGGCCCCGAAGTTGTTGATGGCCGAAAAGTTGAAGGGCCCCTGATAGTGCAGCACCCGGCAGTTGGAGTAGTGCTCCTGCAACTGGGCATAGCAGGTGTGGGTGGCCATGTCG
>DBRU01000081.1 GCA_002306375.1 Faecalibacterium sp. UBA1360 | reverse complement strand
TTGCTGGGGTACCTGACGGGCACCTTTGTGCCCGGTGTCGTCAACGCTTTTTCCCAGGTGGTCGCGCCCATTGCGGGCGGCGTGATCTCTGCGTATATTCGGATCGCGGCCAACTCCTTTGTGTGGCTTTGCGGCCTTGTGACCGATGCCGTCAACAACCTTTTGCGCCCGGCGCTGGAGGTGATCCTGACCATCTGGCAGGGGATGATGGAGGGCATCTCCAACGCTTGGGCTACCTATGGTCAGCCTCTGATGGACGGTTTGATCCTGGCCTTCCAGAATCTGCAAAACATCTTCAGTACGGTGTACTACACCGTGGTGGAGCCCATTTTGTCCAACATCATTGCGCTGCTTGACCGGTTCTGGGCCCAGCACGCCAAACCGCTGTGGGACGATCTGCTGCTGCTCATCGCCAGCGTGCAGAATACGCTGCTGACCTTCTGGAACAATGTCCTGGCGCCGCTGATCAACTGGCTGATCGCCACCTTCGGCCCCACATTTGCCGATGTGTTCAACGCCGTTGCCGGGTATGTGGCGGCGGCCATGGGGGTGGTGGCGGATGTCATCGATGTTGCCCTGGTCCTTCTGCGGGGGCTTGCCGACTTCCTCACCGCCGTGTTCAAGGGCGACTGGGACGCCGCCTGGAACGCCATTGCCGGTACCGCGCTGGCTGCGTGGGAGCGCATCAGCAGCGGGATCAGAAGCTATGTCAACGGCATCATCGGTTTTGTGAACAACATGATCCAGGCCATTGTGAACGCGCTGAACGCGGTGATCAACGCGGTGGGGGCCCTGTCTTTCGATGTGCCGGACTGTGTGCCCGGCATCGGCGGGGCCACGTTCGGCTTGCAGCTTTCCGCCATCACCGCCCCGCAGATCCCGTATCTGGCCCAGGGTGCGGTCATCCCGCCCAACCGGGAGTTTTTGGCCGTGCTGGGCGACCAGAGCAGCGGCACCAACATCGAAGCGCCCCTGGATACCATCCGGCAGGCCGTGGCAACGGTCATGCAGGATATGCAGGACGGCGAACTGGCCGCCTTGCAGCAGGTCACCGACACCCTGCGTCAGATCCTGGAGGCCGTGTACGGCATCCGCATCGGGGACGAGGTCATCGGCCGGGCGGCGCAGCGGTACCAGACGCGTCAATCTGTCATCACGGGAGGGTACTGACATGCGCGCGAAAGTTGATTTTTACCAGGTGGACGGCCTGCCCCTGCCGGCCCCCGACGCGGAGCCGGAATTCAGTTTTGCCGATTTGGATGCGGCGGATTCCGGCCGGGACGAAAGCGGCGTCATGCACCGGGTGGTGGTGCGGGAAAAGGTGGGCACCTGGGGATTTTCGTACAGCCATCTCACCGATGAGGAACTTTCCTACCTGCGAGGGCTGTTCGCCGGCAAGGCGCAGTTCACCTTCACCCACCCGGTGTTGGGCGACAGCAACGCCACCGAGACCTGCACCGCTTACATGAGCCAGTGCAGCGCAGTGTGGAAAAACCAGCGCACCGGCGACTGGCGCAACTTCAAATTCAACATCATTCAGTGCTGAAGGAGGACGGATCTGTGCGACTGAAAAACGGGGAAGTGCTGCTTTTATGGCCCCTGGCCCTGCACGTGCTGACGGCGGGGTATTATTACAAGGACGGCAGCAAGCACCAGGCCATCGACCTGCGCACCAACCAGGGCGGGGGCATCGTCAAGCCGGTGTATGCCGCCGAGGACGGTACCGTGGACTGGGTGCAGGAATGGGACGGCCACACAAAAACGGGCATGCAAAGCTACGGCACGGCGCTGCTGATCCGCCACGCCGAGTATGCAGGCGTCAGCCTGCAAACGCGGTACGCCCACCTGAGCCGGCTGTGCGTGGAGTGTGGCCAGCAGGTCAAGGAAGGCCAGCTCATCGGCTATACGGGCGAGACCGGCAACGTGTACGGCGCCCACCTGCACTTTGAGGTGATCCTTGGCGGCGTGCGCCGCAACCCGCTGGTGTGGCTGGACGATGACTTCACCACCGCCGACGGGGACGTGTACACCTACGGGGCGGGGGAGCACGCGGTGACCCGGCCGGAGGATGCGCAGTCCCCCGAAGCGCCGGCCTTTGCCCCGGCCCGGCTGCAAACCATCACCATCGGGCCTGTGAGCCAGGGGGACGCCGACGCCATCCTGGCCGTGTGCGTGCGACGAGGGCTGGACAAGCAGGGGCTGTACCGCAGCGCCTGGGCCAACGACGCGCATACCGTGCAGACGATCACCATCGGCCCGGTGACGCGCGGGGATGCGGATGCGGTCTTGCTCTGCTGTGTCGGGCGCGGCCTGACCGACGCCGGGCTGTACAAAAGCAAGTGGGAGGGTTGATACCAATGGACTATGTGCCGGACGTTGTGGCTGCGCTGGTGCCGCTGCTGGCGGCCTTCGGCGGGTGGGCGGCGGCCCGCCTGACTCGCAGCCGCAAGGAGGAAAAAGCCCTTCGCGACGGCGTCAAGGGCCTGTTGCGGGCCAAGGTCATCGACCTGGGGTTGCACTATATCGAAACGGGGGCCGTGCCGCCCTACGGTGTCGAGACGCTGCGCAGCTGCTACGACCCGTACATGGCGCTGGGCGACGGCGACCCGTCGGTGACGCACATCATGAAAAAATGCGAAAGCCTGCCGGTGCGTTCCGGCGGGGAGCAGGAAGGAGGCAGGCACGAATGAACGAATTGTGGAACAACCTGGCGGCGCTGATCAAGGTCAAGACCATCGTGACGCTGGTGGTCATCGCGGTGTTCGCGGCGCTGGCGCTGACCGGCCAGCTTCAGCCCGACACGGTGATGACCATCGTCACCATGGTGGTGGCCTTCTACTTCGGAACGCAGTCGGAGAAGAAATAAAGACAAAAACGAAGATTTTTGACTTTTTAAGTTCGTTATCTGCAATTTAATTGCAAAAACTCTTTATATATGGCTGTTTTTTGAAACAAATAAAACCTAAAGCCCCAGCTTGTAAGAAATCCTTACAGGCTGGGGCTTTCTTCTTTTGTGTGTACTTATGTGTGTACTGTGCAAATTAAAAGCGCCAGAACATCACGTTCTAGCGCTTATTTGTTTGGAGCAGGTGAAGGGAGTCGAACCCTCGTCCTCAGCTTGGAAGGCTGATGTACTGGCCGTTGTACGACACCTGCACGGTATCTGCTATTATACCCGTGCAGGCGCCCGTTTGTCAAGTCGGAATCAGAGGTTCAGTATTCCTTTTTCTTGTAAATGGCAGTGCTTATCATCCAGCTGATGACAAACAGCACCAGCCCCACTGCGATCAGACCGCCGCAGAAGAAAAACAGCAGGCTGATCTCGTTCATCGCTGTGATCGGAGAAGAAACGGAAGGCGAACCGGATTTGGTCGCGTAGGAGGCAAAGGCCACCAGCCCCACACTGATACCAATGGCCACGATCACCCCGGACCGCGCCCGGGCGGCGCCCAGCTTGTAGGAAAGGGGAAGGGTCAGGGCATAGTAGATCAGCACCAGACCCAGCGCCACCAGGCAGCCGGTCAGATTGTACACGAGATTTTCCCGCAGACGGCCTTTGAACAGATCACAGGCGGTGAGCAGAACCTCCGCCAGCACAAAGCTGCCGCCCATCCAGCCCAGGGCCAGCAGATACTTGGCCCCCACCAGCTGCCCGGCGGAAACGGGCAATGTACGGGCGTAGGCGTCCCAGTGGCTCATCTCGTCAAAGGACAGGGTAGACGCGATGTACAGGCCGCCCATGAACACCAGGGCGAACAGCATGAAGGGCATATCCAGCGTATAGGCCATGGCCGTATACAGAACCACGACCAACAGAAAATTCTTTCGGTAGCTGGACCAGATGGTCATCTGGTCCTTGTACAGCAAACCCATCATTGTGCGTCCCTCCCGCTGTAAAACCGCATGATGTCATCAATGCCTGCCGGGTCGCACACGGCCTCCGGCAGCAGGCGCAAGACCTCTTGCCGGCCCTTGACCAGCGTCTCGCACCCGAAAGCGCTCCGCCGCGTGAACACCGCCGTGCCCTCGGGCAGACGGGCCAGGTCGGCCTCGCCGCAGCGCAAAAGCCCGTATTCCTGCATCAATACATCCTTGTCCTCGTGGAAAAGCAGCCGCCCGCGGTGCAGATAGGCGATGGAATCGGCGATCTGTTCCAGGTCGCTGGTGATGTGGCTGCTCATCAGGATGCTGTGTCCTTCGTCCTGGATGAATTCCAGAAACAGGTCCAGGATTTCCCCGCGCACCACCGGGTCCAGCCCGGCCGTGGGTTCGTCCAGCACCAGCATGTCCGGCTTGTGGGCCAGGGCGGTGGCCAGGCTCAGCTTCATGCGCATGCCGCGGCTGTACTCCTTCACCTTTTTGTTTGCGTCCAGGCCGAACCGCTCCAGATACCCGGCAAACACGCCGTCGTCCCAGCGGCTGCCAAAAATGCCGGCCATGCTCCGCCCGATCCGGGCAGCGCTGAGGCCTTCGTAAAAATAGGCGTCCTCATACACCACGCCCAGCCGGGCGCGGACGTCGGCCCGGGTCGGGTCCTGGCCCAGCAGTTCGGCGCGTCCCGCGTCGGGGCGGTTGACCCCGGTCAGGATCTTCAGGGTCGTGGTCTTGCCGGCCCCGTTTTCCCCAACAAGGCCCACGATGGTCCCGGCGGGCACGGTCAGGTCCACCGGCCCCAGGGCAAAATCTTTGTAGTTCTTTTGTATGCCGTGCAAAACGGCCGCGTTGGCGACTGACATCTTCAGCCCTCCCACAATAGTTGCAGTGTTTCGCGCACCTCGTCCAGCGTGATGCCGCCCCGTCGTGCGGCCTCGATGGCGCTTTGCAGCTGCGCTTCCACCTGTTTCAGACTTTCTTCCCGGTGCAGTTCCGGGTTCTGCGGGGCCACAAAGCTGCCCTTGCCGGGCGCTGTGACGATAAAGCCCGCAGCCTCCAGATCTTCATAGGCTCGCTTGGTCGTGATGACGCTGATGCGCAGCTCCTTGGCCAAAAAACGGATGCTGGGCAGCGCGTCGCCTTCTTTCAGTTCGCCGGCCAGGATCTTTTCCTTGATCTGCCGTGTGATCTGCGCGTAGATCGGCTCGCCGCCGGCGTTGGAGATGTAAAGCTCCATGCCTTCCTCCTCTCGGATGGGATGACGAACTGTTCATATCCTGCATAAACAGTATATACGCTATATACACAGTTGTCAAGGCTCTGGCCCAAAATTCCGTTCCCCCTGACCGCGAAAGGCGGTATCCTTACCCATTTTATTTTGCAAGGGGCCTTCCCACCGGCGCGTTTTTTCTGGTATAATATCTGTATCACAACAAAAAGCGTTGCCCTGCCGCGCGAAAGGATGCCCCCTTTATGAAGACCGACATCAAAAAGACGCCCCTGTACCGCCGTCTGCATCTGCGCTCCAACGAGCGGCGGGCCACCCAGCTGCTGCGCGATCAGGTCTCGGCGGCAGCCAGCTTGCTGGAAGTGCTGCTTTCCATTCTGGTGCTGGCCGGTCTGCTGGTCAGCACGATCCCCATCGCCCAGGAGATGCTCTCCCTCTGGTTTTCGGACAACACCGACGCCTTCCAGACCTTTCTGGGCCACGCCTTCAACCTGGTCATCGGCATCGAGTTCATCAAGATGCTTGCCAAACACAGCCCCGGCAGCGCGCTGGAAGTGCTTCTGTACGCCATTGCCCGTCACATGATCCTGGGCCACGGCACCGCAGTGGAAAACCTGATCAGTGTGGTGTCCATCGGCATCATCTTCCTGATCCGCAAGTTCGTGTTCGTCCCCAGCTTCGGCTCCACCATGCCGGACGGCCACACGGCCCCGGACCTGCTGCAAAGCAACGACCACGACAGCGACGAGACCTTCGGCTGAACACAAAAACGCCCGCGACCCTTCCTTGGGGGAAGGACGCCGCGGGCGTCGTCTTTTGAGTTGGCAAATAGTCGGGTCAGGGCTGAGCGGGGCGCTCAGGCGGGTATTCCCCCTGCAATTTGGCCTCGATGCGGCTCAGCCGGGCTTCCAGCTGGGCGATGCGCTGCTGCTGCATGTCGGGCAGGTCCTGCTGGTCCAGATCGTCGGACGGGCAGCAGCGGATGTTGTTCACCCGCACCACCTCGGCGGGCACGCCCACGGCGGTGGCGTTGGCGGGCAGGTTGTGCAGCACCACGCTGCCTGCGCCGATGCGCACATTGTCCCCGATAAACACGGGGCCCAGCACCTTGGCCCCCGCGCCGATCAGCACGTTGTCACCCAGGGTGGGGTGACGTTTGCCGGTGTCTTTGCCGGTGCCGCCCAGGGTCACGCCGTGGTAGATCGTGCAGTTGTCGCCGATCTCGGTGGTCTCGCCAAAGACGATGCCCATGCCGTGGTCGATGAACAGCCGCTCGCCGATCTTGGCGCCGGGGTGGATCTCGATGCCGGTCAGATGGCGGGACAGCTGGCTGACCAGCCGGGCCAGAAACAGCAGCTTGTGCCGGAACAGCCAGTGCGCGATGCGGTGGGTGACCAGCACATGAAACCCGGGGTACAGCAGGATCACTTCCAGCACATTGCGTGCGGCGGGGTCCTTGTCCCGTATATTTTTCGCGTCAGCCCAAAGGCCCATGCGCCTTCCCTCATTTCCTGCAAAATTTGTCTTTGTTAACCATACCACATTTTCGCCAAAAAGGCAACGGAATCTCTTTTCCCCGCGAAAGGGATATGCTATAATAAATACGTATGCGGCCGGATGGTCCGGCCGCGAACAAGGGAAAGGGAAAGAACAGGGGGGCATGACGATGACCCGTGTTGACGCATTGGAAGAATATATCCGCGCGCAAAAAAAGGCGCAGCGGGAATACCGCGAAAAAATGGCCACCGGCCAGTATCCGTACCTGCCGGTGCTGGACGACATCCTTCAGAATGCCAATATTGAAAATCAGCTGCCCATCGGCACCGTGGAGATCCCGTTGGAGCTGGTGGTGGGCACCAAGACGGCGGGGCGCACGGCGGCCTTTGCCTCCAACTTTTTGCCGCTGCTCAGCTCCAAGACCGAATTTGCCACCAAATGGGTCTCGCTGTGCATGGCCCACGTGGAGGAGGGCATCCGCGACCCCATCCGCTGCTATGAATACCTGGGCCGCTTTTATGTGCAGGAAGGCAACAAGCGGGTCAGTGTGCTGAAATATTTCGGGGCCGATTCCATCCCCGCCACGGTCACCCGCATCATGCCGCAGTACAGCGATACGCCCCTGATCCGCCAGTACTACGAATTCGTGGAGTTTTACCCGCTGTGCGGCATCTATCAGCTGACCTTCACCCAGGAGGGCAGCTATGCCCGCTTCCAGAAGGCCCTGGGCAAGGCCCCGGGCCAGAAATGGACCGACGAGGACCGGGTCGAGGTCCTGTCGCTGTACAACTGGGTCAAAAAGGCCTATTACGCCCGCGGCGGCGCCAACATGCGCCCGACGGTGGGCGATGTCATGCTGCTTCTCATGCGCGTGTACAAGATGGCCGACCTGAAAAAGCGCACCCCTGCCGAGCTGGCCAAAGACCTGGACGCCGTGTGGCAGGACGTGCTGACCATCGAGGACCCCAAGCCCGTCAAGCTCAGCACCAAACCCGCCGAGCCCGACCAGGCCAAGCTCATCGACCGCATTCTGCCCGGCATCCGCCCCATGGGGGCTTCCAGCCATCTCAAGGTGGCCTTTGTCAACGAGCGCACGCCCGAGACCAGCACCTGGACCAGCCAGCATGACTTCGGCCGCAGCCAGCTGGACCAGGTGTTCAAGGGCCAGGTCAAGACGGTGGCCTACCATGGGGCCGTCGCGGGCAAAAACGCCGACGAACTGGTGGAGCAGGCCATCAAGGAAGGCGCCGACATCGTGTTCACCACCAGCCCCAAGCTGGTGGGCGCTTCGCTGCGCGCGGCTCTGCGCCACCCCGAGACCCGCATCCTCAACTGTTCGGTGGACATGCCCTATACCAGCATCCGCACCTACTACACCCGCGTGTACGAGGCCAAGTTCATCGGCGGCGCCATCGCGGGCGCCATGAGCCGCGGCGACCGCATCGGCTATGTGGCCGACAACCCCACCTTCGGTACGCCGGCCAACATCAACGCCTTTGCGCTGGGCGCGCGCATGGTCAACCCCCGCGTGCGCATCGACCTGCAATGGACCTGCCTGCCCGGTGAACCCATCGACACCTTCAACGCCCAGGGCATCACGCTGGTGTCGGGGCGCGACGCCCCCGCGCCGGGACGTTCCCAGCGGGAATTCGGCATCTTCCTGGTGGGCCCCGGCGGCCGCCTGCAAGACCTGGCCTCGCCCTTCTGGCATTGGGGCCAGTTCTACGAGAACGTGGTGCGCAGCGTGCTCAATGGCGCCTGGGCCAAGGACAAGAACGAAGCCGGCGCCAACCGGGCCGTCAATTACTGGTGGGGCATGAACAGCGGCGTCATGGACGTATTGTTCAGCCGTGAACTGCCCCATGACGTGCGTCACCTGGCGGGGATCCTGCGCCAGGGCATCATTGCCGGCGGCATCGATCCCTTTGCCTGCCACATCGTCTCTCAGGACGGGGTCCTGATGAACGAAGGCCACACCGGCTTTACGCCCGAGCAGATCCTGCATATGGACTGGCTGTGCGACGCTGTGGACGGCCACATCCCCGAATACGACGAGCTGACCGAAGCCGCCAAGCCCATGTACCGCATGCAGGGCATCCACCGCGACCGCCTGCCGGTGGACAAGGAGGCTGAGCTATGAGATTGCTGGCCGTCGCGGATGAAGAGTCCAAGTATCTGTGGGATTATTATGAACCCGAAAAGCTGCGCGGCTACGACCTGATCATCGGCTGCGGCGATCTGAGCATCCACTACCTGACCTTTCTGGCCACGGTAGCGCCGGTGCCGCTGATCTATGTGCACGGCAACCATGACGAGGTGTACGACAACCGTCCGCCCACGGGGGCCGTGTGCATTGACGACGACGTGTTCTGCTACAAAGGGTACCGTTTTCTGGGCCTGGGGGGCAGTGTGCGTTACCGCACCGGAGCCTGGCAGTTCACCGAAGCCGAAATGCGCCGCCGCATCCGCCGGGTGCGGGGCAAGATCGCCCGCGCCGGCGGCGTGGACGTCCTGGTCACCCATGCGCCGATGCACGGCTACGGGGACCTGAACGACCTGCCGCACCGCGGGTTTACGGTGTTTCACGAAATTTTGGATACATACAAGCCGCCGGTCATGCTGCACGGACACGTGCACATGACCTACGGCCCACAGATGCAGCGCGAACATCAGTACGGCCAGACGCGCATCATCAACGCCTTCGAGCGTTTTACCGTTGAATTGCCGGATAAGCCGGAACCGCCGCCCCCGACGGGGCTCATGCGGTTCTGGCGCGGCATGAACCGCTGACCAACCAGTAAGCGCCGGGTACCCGGCGGGAAAGAGTGGATTTCCTATGAAAATGAAGATCGGTGTTTTGGGAGCCGGTACCTGGGGCACGGCCCTGGCGCGCCTGCTGGCCGTGAACGGCCATGATGTGACCATGTGGAGCGCCTTGCCCGAGGAACTCAAGAGCATGGCCACGACCCACCGCCACCCCAACCTGCCCGGCATGGAACTGCCCGCCTCGATGCACTATACCGCCGATATGGCCGAGATCTGCCGCGGCCGGGATCTGCTGGTATTTGCGGTGCCGTCGCCCTTTGTGCGCTCCACGGCCAAAAAGGCCGCCAAGTGCCTGCCCGGCGGCCAATTGATCGTGGAAGTGGCCAAGGGCGTGGAAGAAAAGACCCTGATGACCATGTCCGAAGTCATTGAGGACGAGGTCAACACGGTGCCCGACC
The DNA here is from genome assembly GCA_002306375.1 of Faecalibacterium sp. UBA1360. Taxonomy (GTDB): domain Bacteria; phylum Bacillota; class Clostridia; order Oscillospirales; family Ruminococcaceae; genus Gemmiger. The sequence goes on along the minus strand of DBRU01000081.1, from coordinate 8,177 downwards.
GCGCGCCCTGCACGGTGGTGGCCTTGTCCGGCCCCACCCATGCCGAGGAAGTCGCCCGGGACATGCCCACCCTGATCACGGCGGCCAGCCCGGACGAGAACGCCGCCAAAACCGTGCAGACAGCCTTCACCAACCCCACCTTCCGGGTGTACACCAACCCTGACCGCCGGGGCGTGGAGCTGGGCGGCGCCATCAAGAACGTCATCGCCCTGGCGGTGGGCGTGGCCCTGGGCCTTGGCTACGGCGACAACGCCAAGGCCGCGCTGATCACCCGCGGCAACGCCGAGCTGTCCCGCCTGGGCGTGGCCATGGGCTGCCAGGCGTCCACCTTTGCCGGGCTTTCCGGCATGGGCGACCTGATCGTCACCTGCACCAGCATGCACAGCCGCAACCTGCATGCCGGCATGCTGCTGGGCCGCGGCATGAGCGGGGAAGAGGCCAAAAAGGAAGTGGGCCAGGTGGTGGAAGGCATCAACGCCCTGCCCGCCGCCCGCAAGCTGGCCAAAAAGTATAAGGTGGAAATGCCCATCGTGGACACGGTGGCAGGCATTCTGGACGGTACGCTGCCCGCCCGCAACGCCATGGCCTCGTTGATGGGCCGCGACCTGAAGCGGGAATGAACCTGTTTTTTGCCGCCGCCCGCAACACCCGGGCCATCCTGCCGGGCAATTTGCGGTATATCCGCAGCGACGTGCCCCTGCAAGTGCCCGACCTGTAACCGCCGCACCAAAAGTAAAACGCATCCGCGGAGAGTCGCTCTCCGCGGATGCGTTTTTGCTTGTCACAAAAGGGGTCAGAACGCCAGGCTGCCCTCGCTGCGGCGCAGATCGTCCCGTTCCAGCTCGGCCAGCAGCTCGTCCTGCTTCTGGTTCAAAAGCAGCTTGCGGCTGTATTCCTCAAACCGCTCGCACTCGTTGTCGGACAAAAAGGCCGCCGAATCCGGCCCCAGAGCCAGCTCGTTGACAAAGACCACCATCTCCTGGCCGTCGGCAAAGGCCCGCTCCATGAAATCGAAGGCGCTTTCCAGAGCGTCGCCCGCGGCGGCCACGGCCTCCTCCCGGCGGCGCACCTGGGCATTGAACCCGGCGCGCACCGTGTCAAAGGCCGTGTCGGGGGCCATCTGGGCGTCCAGCTTTTTGCCCCAGGTGCGCAGCAATGCGGCGGCCCGCACCCCGGCTGCCAGGTCATCGGGGTCATGGGTGCCGGCCGTTTTGGCCGCGCGCACGCGGTTTTCCAGTTCGCCGCACAGTTCGGCAAACACTCGCGCCGGGTCCTTGTCCCTGGCCGCGGCCAGGTCCCGCTTGTAGGCCCGCAGCTGCTGGTAGCAGGCGTCGGTGGCGGCGTCGGTGCGGCGCGCCTGGGCAAAGCGGGCGTTGAGCCCGGCCAAGATCAGGCTCACCAGGCTCATGCGCTCGTCAAAGGCGGCGTTCATGGCCCGCTCCAGCACGGCGTCAAAGGGTTTGCCCTGCAAAATGTCCTCCACGCCGTAGTCGGCGCTGTATTTGCGGTACAGCTCCCAGTACGCCGCAAAGTCCCGGGCCACTTCGGGGTGACGCAGGTACTGGGCCACGACGCTCTCGTCCACCGGCAGGTCCAGCGCGCCGGCCGCCTGCAAATAGGCCGAAAGATCCTCCCACCCGCGGGCGGTCACGAACAGCGGGCCGTCCACGTCGTTTTCGATCTTGTAAAAATGCTGGGGCCGCAGTTCCAGGTACGCGGTCACGGCGGGGTGCAGGCGGTGTTCCCGGGCGTAGGTCTGCCATACCGACAGCGACGGCTCAATGTCCATGCGCCGCACCCGGTCCAGCGTCACCAGGTCAAAGTCCCGCACGCTCTTGTTGTATTCCGGCGGGTTGCCCGCCGCCACAATGACCCAGCGGGGCGGCACAGGCTGGTTGCCAAAGGTCTTGCCCTGCAAAAATTGCAGCATCGTGGGGGCCAGCGTCTCGGACACACAGTTGATCTCGTCAATGAACAAAATGCCCTTGTCCAGGCCGGTCTGCTCCATCTTTTCGTAGCAGCTGGCAATGATCTCGCTCATGGTGTACTCGGTGACGCTGCGGTCCACCCCGGCGTAGTTGCGGTGCCGGATAAAGGGCAGACCCACCGCGCTCTGACGGGTGTGGTGGGTGATCGTATAGGCCACCAGCGCCACGCCGCATTCCCGGGCGATCTGTTCCATGATCTGTGTCTTGCCGATGCCCGGCGGGCCCATGAGCAAAATGGGCCGCTGGCGCACCGGGGGGATCAGCGGCGTGCCGGTATCGTCGGCGGCCAGGTAAGCCCGCACGGTGTTTTTGATCTCCTGTTTGGCGCGTTGGATGTCCATGGGTGCGCTCCTTTCTGCGTTGTGTTACAGCTGCGGCAGTTCGTCAGCCTCCCATTCCTGCCAGTCGATGGCGGGCGGGGCGGCCTGTGCCGGCTCCAGTTCCTGTGCCGAAAGCACCAGCCGCATGGCCCAGGGCGGTACCTCGGGCGGCGGCGCGCCGTCCTCCAGGAACAAAAAGGCGGTCTGGTAGGCGGGCGGACGCCTGGGGTAGATGCCTTTGCCGTCGGTAAAGTACAAGACCCCCTGCAAGTCCCGCAGCGTTCCCTGGGCGCGCAGATCGTCGATGCGGGCAAACGCCGGTCGAAAATCCGTTCCGCCGCCGCCCACCAGCGTCAGCGACGCGGCGTAGCGTTCCAGCGCGTCGGGGCCGTCCAGCACGGCCAGGTCCCGCACGGCGTCGTCGCACTGCATGACCACCAGGTTGCCGTGGCGGAAAAAGCTGCCCTCGGTTTTCAGGATGCCAAAGGTCTCCCGCAAAAAGGCCTTGACCAGTTCGCCGCTGGTGGACTCGCTGGTATCGATGACGATGACCAGGTCCCGCACCTTGCGGCTCTCCCGCGTTTCCAGCGGTTCGATCAACGGCAGGTCGCCGTAGGTGCTCAGCCCGTAGGTGTAATAGCCCAGATCGAACTCGTCGGGGTCCAGGCGGGGCTCCTCCCGCCAGACGGCAAACTTGCGCAGAAAATCCCGGTACATCCGCCGGCTGCGGGCGGCCTCCACCTGGGCGGCCAGAGCCTGGGCCCCGGCGCTCTCGCCGGCCTGGCGTCCGGCCTGCTGCATGCTGATCCGGGTCTGGCGGCCCAGCTGTTCCCATTGCCGGCCCATCATCTGGGCGGCCGGGGCGTCGGGGTCGGCAGGCCAAAGGCGGTGGCTGTCGCAGAAAAACTCCTTCTGCAAGGCTTCCAGCTGTTCGGGGGCCTTGCCTAAAAGCGCTTGGTAGATGGGCCCCGCGGCCATAAAGCGACATTCGGCCTGCAAGTCCCGGTAGGTGGTCTGCCGCAGCCATCCGGCCGGACGGCGCAGTTCGGGCACGTCCAGCCGGTCCAGCGTATACTCGGCGGCAATGTCGCAGGCCAGCCCCCACAGCGCCGGGTCCCGGTTGCTTCGCAGCCAGGGGTGGCGCAGCAGACAGTGCAGCACGCTGTGCAGATAAGCCCGGCCCAGATACCGGCGGTTTTTGCGATACAGACGCAGCACCCAGGGCGGGGCATAGCACAACGCCCCGCCGTTGGTGGCAGGGGGCCGGTCCTCGGCCATGTCGGGGGTCAGCTGCAATGCGCCCAGCGCCGCGTTCAGATAGCGCAGCTGCAAATACAGCTCGCTGCGTACCAGTTCCATGGCGCGGCGGGCCATCGCGGCTTCCCATTCGGTTTGGGTCTGGGGGCGCTGGGGCATAAAGGGCCTCCTTCGGCAAAAATTCGCCTTACAGGTCGTCAAAATCGTAGGTCTTCTTGGCCGGGCGGCGCCTGGTCTCGGCGGTGCCGGCCAGCAGCAGGGCCGCGCCCTCGCTCCATCCCGCCCGGGCGCAGGTCAGGGCGGCATCCCGCCGGGCGTCGGCGGGCAATACGTCCCCCAATTTGGCCAGAGCGGGGGCGTCGCGGCCCTCCACCGCCAGGCGTATCGCCGCACCCGGGTGGTCGGCCAGATAGGCGGCGTAGCGCGCCCGGGCCTCCTCGCCCAGGGCGTGGGGCGTCAAAAGGCGGGCCAGGGCCACGCGGCAAAGGCCTTCGGGGGCTTCGTCGGCGTCAGCCAGGGCAAAGGCCGCGTCGTACTCGCCGTATTGCACCGCGCCGGCGGCAAAGCATTGGCGGTAACGGTAGCCCACCCCCTCGATGCTGTGGTTGAACAGGTGGGCGGGGGTGTTCTCGTGCAGGTATTCCAGATATTCAGGGAAATACAGCCGTGCGGCGCAGCTTTCGCCGGCTTGGAACTCCGCCCCCACCCCGGCGGCCACGGCGGCCAGCAGCTTTTTCAACCCCGTGGCGGCGTCGGGGCCGCAGCGCAAAACAAAGGCGTCCAGGGCGCGGCAGTTGGTGAACATGTCGCTGCCCAGGTCCTCCAGATTGGCCCCGCACCAGACCCGGCGCAGCGCCCGGCAGTTGTAAAACGCGCCGTTGTGCAAAGCGCGCACTGTGTCAGGCAGGCGGACTTCCTCCACAAAATTGCCGCAGATGGGGTGGGCTGTTTCCCGGGTCATGCCGTCGGGGGCACACCAGCGGCCGCCTTCGGGCTCTCTTCGGTCCGAAAAGCAATACGGCCCGATCTCAGTCACCGGTCTGCCCTCGATCTCGGCGGGCAGGGCAGGGCAGGGGGTGTCGCCGTACAGGCGCAGGATCTGTGCGCCGCTCGGCACTTCGCGCCACAGCGCGGCGATGGGTTGCAGCAAAATTTCTTCCTCCTGTCCGATGCCTCTTTACATTATCGGTATTATAGCATAAAATGTTGGGACGGGAAACGGGTCGCCGCCCGTCCTTTGTATTTTTTCACCCTGTAGTAGGAGGAAGTCAAGGCTCATGCGGACCTCACACGACCAAAATGCCATCCTGACCGGGTCCATTCCCCGGCAGCTGCTTTTGTTTTTTCTGCCCATCTGGTTCGGCACATTGTTCCAGCAGCTCTACAACACCGCCGACACCCTGATCGTGGGCAACTTTGTGGGCACGGGCGCCCTGGCTGCCGTGGGCGCCACCGGCGCTTTTGTACAGCTTTTGGTGGGCATTTTTGTGGGCCTGTGCAGCGGCGCGGGCGTGGTGGTGGCCCAAAGCTACGGTGCCAGGGACTACGACGCCGTCAACCGCCAGGTGCATACGGCCCTGGCCATGGCTGTATTGGGCGGCGCGGCCCTGACCGTGCTGGGGCTGCTGACCAGCCGCCCGGTGCTGGCGCTCATGGGCACGCCCGCCGACATCATCGGGGACGCCACGCTGTATTTGCAGATCTATTTCCTCGGCATGATCCCCCAGATCATCTACAATATGGGCACCAACATCCTGCGGGCCGTGGGCGACAGCAAACGCCCGTTGTACTTTCTGATCATTGCTTCGCTGGTCAACATCCTGCTGGACGTGGTCTTTGTGGCCGGGCTGGGGTGGGGCGTGGCCGGCGCGGCGCTGGCCACCATCCTCAGCCAGGCGGCCAGTGCGGTGCTGACCATGCGCTGCCTGGCCGGCTCCAACGGCATGCCCTGGCATCTGGACTGGGCCAACATCCGCCCCGACCCGGCGGTGCTTTCGGACATTTGCCGCATCGGTCTGCCCAGCGCGGCCCAGTCGGCGCTGTACAGCCTGAGCAACATCGTGATCCAGGCGTCGGTCAACGGTTTCGGCACCACGGCTGTGGCGGCCTGGAGCGTCTACGGCAAGGTGGACTTCCTGTTCTGGATGACCGTCAGCTCCTTCGGCATCGCCATCACGACCTTTGCGGGGCAGAACTTCGGCGCGCGCCGGTATGACCGCGTGCGCCAGGGCACCCGCATCTGCCTGGGCATGACCGCCGCCACCACGCTGTTGATCAGCGTGGCGCTGTACCCGGCGGCGGAACTGGCCTTCCGCATCTTCACCCCCGACGAAGCCGTCATTGCCCAGGGCGTGCAGATGATGCACTTTCTTGTGCCCGCTTACGTCACCTACGTGTGTATCGAGATCTTTTCGGGCGCGCTGCGGGGCTGCGGCGACGTGCGGGTCCCCACGCTGATCACGGTGTTCGGCGTGTGCGGCCTGCGCATGGCCTGGCTGCTTTTGGTGGTGCCCCGGGTGCATACGATCATTATGGTGGAGGCCAGTTATCCCATCACCTGGACGCTGGCCAGCGTGCTGTTTGCCGTGTACTATCTGCGGGGCGGCTGGATGCGCCGCCGCATCGCCGCGCGGGAGGCGGCCGACCTGTGAGCGGGTTGTATTCGCTGCGTCCGGCCTTGCCCGGGGAAGCCGACGCCGTTGTGTCCGTGATGGAGGCCGCCCAAAGAGCCTTGCCGCAGCCGGATTGGTTCGTGCCCGATGACGCGGAGTACATTCGAGCCCACATCGACGGGCCGGAAGGCTTCTGCCTGGTGGCCCAGGCCCCCAACGGCACGCTGGCAGCCTACCTGACCGTCAAGCTGGCCGGCACGGCCCCCGACGCGCTGGGGCGGATGCTGGGCATGGGGGAGGTGGAACTGCTGCGCACCGCCCAGATGGACAGCTGTTGCGTGGCGCCGGGACACCGGCATCACAGCCTGGAAGGACGGCTGCTGTTGGCCGCCGAGCGGCGGCTGCGGCAAGAGGAGCGGTATCGCTGTGCCCTGGCCACGGTCCACCCGGACAACGCCGCCAGCCTGTACAGCTTTTTGCACCGCGGGTACCGGGTCGCGGCCGCCGATCGCCTTTGCTACGGCGGCAAACGCCGACATATCCTGCAAAAAGAGTGGTAAAAACGAAAAAAGCCGGTGACAAAGGTCACCGGCTTTTGTCTTGGCAGACGTTCAGCCCCGGGGGCAGGCCGCATCCAGCGCGGCCCGGGCTTTGCCCACGGCCGAGGCGCTGGTCTGGGCAATGTGCCACTCGTCCAGGCCGGGCAGGCCCATGGGGACTCCTTCCCGGCGAAAGCGCATGCCGCTTTCCTTTTCCACCTTGCCGCTCATGTGGAAAGCCCGCGCTCGGGGCAAAGTGGAGCACAGGTCGGTGATGACTTCGGCGTTGACCCCGGCGCCGATCAGCACCTCGGGTCCGTCGGTGCGGTCCCGCTCGGCCAGCAGGACGCTGAGCACCTCCCGTCCGTCGGCGCAGCGGGCCGCCGCCCCGCTGGTCAAAACCGTGTCGATCCCCAGACCTGCCGCCGCCCGGTAGATGGCCAGCGGGTCCCGGCTCACATCAATGGCCCGGTGCAGCGTCAGGCCGGCTCCGTCGCCGGCCGCCTCGATCAGGCGGAGCATCACGGGCAGGTCAAGATCGCCCTCCGGCGTCAGGGCGCCGATCACGAATCCGTCCGCCCCGGCGCAGCGCAGGTCGGCCATCTGGTCGCACAAAAGGCCGATCTCTTCATGGGTGTACAGAAAGTCTCCGGGACGCGGGCGCATCAGGCACCGCACGGCAATGCCGCTTTCGGCCCGGATCTGGCGCAGCAGGGCGGCGTAGGGCGTCAGGCCGCCCACGGCCAAGGCGCTGCACAACTCCAGCCGGTCAGCGCCCCCGGCAATGGCCGCGCGGGCGCTGGCCAGGCTGTCCACACAAACTTCCAACAGTCGATCCATAGGTCTCCCTCTTTCCCCGGCGCGGGTACCGGCGGCACGGCGCGCCTGGCTTTGTTGTGTATAGTATTATACCACGCAAAGGCCAAAATGCACAGCGCCCCGCCTGTGCAGCGGCGCGGGCGGGGAGTGTGCAGTTATATGGTAAAAAGGGGGAAGGCGTCTTTACGCCTGCGGCACAGGACGCCTGCGGTACAGGGGCGCAGGCCGGGCGCGTCAGGCTGCGCGGCCGCCCTGCACCACCCGCAGCTTGACGGGCTTGGGCGCGGCCTTGGTCTGCGCGGGGGCGCACAGACCGCAAAGGACGTTCATCGCCATCAAATCGCCCAGGCCCAGCGCAAGAGCCAGGGGCAAAAACAGAGTGCCCTGCACCGCTGCGCAGATCAGCATCAGCAAAACAAAACTGCCGACAGAAACCAAAAACTCACAAGCCCGCTGTTTGATCTGATAGAATTTCATATTATGTACCTCCGCAAAAGCTGCCCGCCGGCCCGCCGGACGGCGTTCAGTAGGTTCGTCCACAACTGATTGTTGTATCTTGACTGTATCATAATACAACTGTCGGTTGTTGTCAATACAAAAAACAACTGAAAATGAAAACAGCTTGTAGAAAAACCTGCTGTG